>JAEZZE010000116.1 GCA_023418755.1 Bacillota bacterium
CCGGGCTGCTGAAGATGGGCCACGGGACGATCGGCGTCATTACGAAGACGGCGAGCGAAGCCGCCGACGCGGCGGCGCTTCTGAAGGAGCTGCTGGCGGACGATGTGCCTCTAACTCTGGTGACGGGGGGCTCGGCAGAGCTGCCGAAGGGCGTGTCGGTGCTGCCATCTTATTTGGCCAAGGGCATCGAATTCGACGCGGTGCTCGTCTGGGACGCATCCTCGAAGCGCTACGGGCAAGAGAAGGACCGGAAGCTGCTCTATACGGTATGTACGCGGGCTTTGCACGTGCTGCATGTTTATTGGGCGGGCGAGCCTTCTCCGTGGCTCCCCGGAATGGAGGGAGAACGATGAATCCCGCGGCGTTGGAGGCATTGAAGACCTATTACGGCTACGACAGCTTTCGCTCCGGACAGGAGAGGCTGATCGGAGCGATTTTGGATGGCCGCGACGTGCTTGGCATTATGCCGACGGGAGCCGGCAAGTCGATCTGTTATCAGATTCCCGCCCTGCTGCTGGACGGCGTGACGCTGGTCGTATCTCCGCTGATCTCGCTGATGAAGGATCAAGTGGATTCGCTGAATGCGGCGGGCATAGAAGCGACCTATATTAATAGTTCCCTCTCCGCGCGGGAGACGAGCGAGAGAATGCGAGACGTGGCCGCGGGCCATTACAAGCTGCTCTATATCGCGCCCGAACGGCTCGAATCGGAGCAGTTCCGCGCGATGATCCGCCGCCTCGAAGTGCCGCTGATCGCGGTGGACGAGGCTCACTGCGTCTCGCAATGGGGCCATGACTTCCGTCCAAGCTACATGACGATCGTTAGGCTGCTGCAGGACATCGAGCCGCGTCCGGTGATGGCCGCGTTTACGGCGACGGCGACCGACGTCGTCAAGGACGACATCGCGCAACGGCTGAAGCTTCGCGATCCGGCGCGGGTGACGACCGGCTACGCGCGCAGCAACCTCGCGATGTCCGTCGTTCGCGGCGCGGACAAAAGGGAATTCGTAGAGAGATATATTAGAGAGCATTCGGATCAGGCGGGCATCATTTACGCCTCCACGCGCCGCGAAGTGGAAAGCGTCTATTCGTTCGTGCGCGGTCTCGGCGTTCCCGTCGGAAAATATCACGCGGGCTTAAGCGAGGAGGAGCGGGCCGAGACGCAGGAAGCTTTCCAGCGGGACGACCTGCAGATCATCGTCGCCACGAACGCCTTCGGCATGGGCATCGACAAATCCAACGTCCGTTATGTCATCCACAACAATATGCCGAAAAATCTCGAAGCCTACTATCAGGAAGCCGGCCGTGCCGGGAGGGACGGCGATCCGGGAGAGTGCGTGCTGCTGTTCTCGGCGCAGGACGTCGTGACGCAGAAGTTTTTCATCGAGCAGAGCGAGGCGGACGAGGAGCGTAAACGCAACGATTACCGGCTGCTCAACGACATGGTCCAGTATTCGCATACCGGCGACTGCCTGCAGCTGACGATCGTTCGCTACTTCGGCGAGGAGAACGGACAAGTCTGCGGCACGTGCGGCAACTGCACGGATACCCGCGAGAGCAAGGACGTGACCGAGGAAGCCAAGTTTATATTCGCTTGCATCTCCGAGATGAAGCAGCGCTTCGGCGTGACGTTGACGGCGAAGGTGCTGCGAGGCGCCAACGACGCTAAGATCAAGCAGTTCAACTTCGATCGGCTCCGGTCTTACGGACGTCTAAAGCATATGGCCGAGAAGCCGCTCGTGCAGCTGATCCACGCGCTCGTGGCCGACGGCTATCTGCGGATGTCGGATACGGCCTATCCCGTCGTCCAGCTCATGGAGCCGGTTCTGGCGGTCATGCGCGGCGAAGCGCAGGTCTATCAGAAGGTAGAGCCGGACGCGCCTCCTTCGTCGCGCAGCCGCTCGCGCGGAAGCGGATCGTCCGCTCCGGTCGCGAACGTCGAGCTGTTCAACGCCTTGCGCCAGCTGCGCAAGAGAATCGCCGACGAGGAAGGGCTTCCGCCGTTCGTCATTTTCCATGACGCGACGCTGCGGGAGATGTGCGAGGTGATGCCGGAGACCGAACGGGAAATGCGCGGCGTGAAAGGCGTCGGGGCCGCGAAGTACGAGAAATACGGACAGGCGTTTCTGGAGCTGATTCGGGAGTATCGGTAGCAAAATCCATATTTGTCGAAGAGACGGTGAATCGGATCATGCTGAAGAACCGGGTAATCAATCTCGCGGCGCTGGCCGTCCTGCTGTGCGCGTTTGTCGTCGCGGCGGCCTGGCCGTTCGCGGGACTATCGAACGGGGACGGTAATGCGCGGGCGAAGAACGGCATGATCGATTTGCGCAATTGGAACTTTTCCGAAGACGGAGCGGCGCGGTTGAACGGCGAATGGCAGTTCTATTGGGGAGAGTTGGTCGCGGGAAGCGAGACGGGAAGTTCGGCGGACTACGCCCAGGTGCCCGGGGAATGGGAACGAAACGGCAAGCCTGGACGCGGTTACGCGACGTACCGGCTAACGGTCCTGACCGAAGGGGATACCGGTCCGCTGGCTCTGCATGTGCCGGCGATCGCGCCGGCCTACCGGCTCTACGCGGACGATCGGCTCATCGCTCAAGCGGGAAAGATAGAGACGAACTTGGAAGCCACGGTATCCGAATATCGGCCGCAGACGGCGTCGTTCCAGCCCCGAGGCGAGTCGTTCGAACTGGTCCTGCAAGCCGCGAACGCGCTCTATCCCTCCGGAGGGATCTGGTATAGTCTGACGCTCGGGACAGAAAGCGGCATGGCCGCCATGAAGATGAGAAACACGATCGTCGACATGGCGGTATTCGGAGGCTGCGCGCTGCTCGGTTTCTACCAGATCGCGGTGTTTCTGCTGCGTCGGGCGGACCGAACGACGCTTTACTTCGGCCTTTGCTGCTTGCTTGGCGCGATCCGGCTATGGGTCGTCGGCGGCATGTATGCCATCGACGTATTTCCCGGAACGAGCATCGCGACGATCATCCGGCTGGAGTATTTGACCTATTACGGCGGAGTGGCGATGGCGGCGTTGTTCGTAAAGGAGCTGTTTCCGCAGGAGTTCAGCTCTCGGCTCGTTCGCGCGCTTGCCGGCATCGGCGGATTGTTCGCCGCCTCCGCGTTGTTTCTTCCCGTCGGAACGTTCACGGCTTTCATCGATTATTTCAAAATCATCTCGCTGCTCGGCTTGGCGTACTTCATCTACGGATTCGCGCTGGCGCTGCGGAGAGGCCGAAGCGGTGCTCTGCTCCAACTGATCGGCTGGATGGCTTTCGTCGCCGCGGCGTTCCACGACATTCTGTACAGCAACGGCGTGATCATCTGGTTTGATTTGCAGCTCGTCCCTTACGGCTTCCTGCTGCTTGTATTCATCGAGGCGCTGGAGCTGGCCAGACGGTTTACGAACGCTTATCGCGTCATCGGAACGCTGTCGGAGGAATTGATCGATTTGAACCGGATGAAGGACGAATTTCTGGCGAATACGTCCCATGAGCTGAAGACGCCCCTTCACGGTATTCTCAACCTGTCCTCGGCGCTGAAGGACGGCAAGTCGGGGCCCTTGAACGTCCATCAGCGGGAGCAGCTCGAAGTCGTCGTCTCCGTCGCCCGCCGCATGTCCAATTTGATTAACGACATTTTGGACCTGTCGCGCTTGAAACATCGGGGAATCCAACTGCAATTGAAGCCGGTCGATGTCAGGGCCGTCATCGGCTCGCAGCAGGAAATCTTCCGCAACTATATCGGGGACAAGCCCGTCACGCTGCGGATGGAGTGGCCCGAGGAGCTGCCGAACGCGGTCGCGGACGAAAGCCGATTGCTCCAGATCGCTTACAATCTGATCGGGAATGCCATCAAGTTCACGCCCGAAGGAGAAGTCGTTGTCTCGGCGACGACCGAGGGGGGGAAACTGGCCGTCTCCGTATCGGACACCGGAATCGGTATCCCGGAGGACAAGCGGGAGGAGATCTTCCGGACGTTCGAGCAGATTGGCACCTCGGTTGCCCGGGAATACGGCGGGACCGGACTGGGGCTGGGCATCGCGCGTCGCCTGGTCGAGCTGCACGGAGGAGAGCTTGCGGTCGATTCCGAGCCCGGCCGAGGGTCCGTCTTCACGTTCACGCTTCTCGTCAGCCCCGTCCATTTCTCCGAACGGATCGAGCTCCGATCGCTGTCGGAAGCGGATAGCGCGGAGAGATACGGATTCCGCCAAAGCCGTCTGGAGACCGCGGCGGCTCTCTCGTCCGAGAGCGCCGCGCCAAGGGAGCTCGCGATACTGGCCGTGGACGACGACCCCGTCAATCTCGTTGTACTGAGGGCGGTGTTCGCGGACGAGCCTTACGAGATCGTAACTGCATCCGGGGGAGCGGAAGCGCTGGAGGCGCTGGCGAAGGAGCGAAGCCGCATCGGACTGGTCATTCTCGACGTCATGATGCCGGGCATGTCCGGGTACGAAACTTGCCGGAGGATACGCGAGCAGCATGCGCTGTCGGATTTGCCGGTTCTGCTCACGACGGTCAGAAGCGAGCCCGAAGACGTGATGCACGGCTTCGAAGCCGGGGCTAACGATTACGTGATCAAGCCGTTCCATGCCTACGACCTAAGAGCCCGTGCCCGCACTTTGCTGGAAATGAAACGCTCCGCGGAGGAGGCGGTCCGTTCGGAGATGGCTTTCCTTCAGGCGCAGATCAAGCCTCATTTTATGTTTAACGCCCTGAACACAATCCTTACCCTTTCGCTCGACGAGCCGGAAGCCGCCCATGATTTGCTGCTGTACTTAAGCCGGTACTTGCGGGGCAGCTTCGATTTTAAGAATAAGGAGCGGCTCGTGCCGCTGCGCAAAGAGTTGGATCTGGCGGAAGCCTATTTGAAGATCGAAAGGGCCAGATTCGGAGAACGGCTGCGCGTACGCTTCGAGATCGACGGCGACGCGGATTGCCTGCTCCCGCCTTTGACGATTCAGCCCTTGGTGGAAAACGCGGTGAGACACGGCGTGACGAAGAAGGAGGACGGCGGAACCGTAACGGTGTCCGTCCGTATGCAAGACGACGCGGCCTTCATTGCCGTCGCCGACGACGGGCCGGGAATGTCGCTGCCGGCGCAGTCCGTCCTCTCGAACGAACGCGAGGAAGCGGGAGGCGTGGGGCTGCGCAACATCCATCAGCGCCTTTTACGGCAATTCGGCAAGGGATTGGAAATAGACAGCGCGCCTGGCAGAGGAACGCGGGTGGCGATTACCGTGCCGGCAGGAGATAAATTAGCCCGGGAGACGAGATAGAGAAGAGAGGTTACTCAGATGGAGAGCCCGCCTCTTCTTTTTTTTCGCCTATTTTGCGCAAACCTGACAGAAAGCGCTTTCTTTTCAGTCTGGAGACAGACCTTCTCGTTAAGCTGGATAAGAAAAAGCCGCCCGAGACGAGGTTGGATCACGTCGCGTAAAAAAACCCTTTGGATTTTGATTCTCGCGCAAGCTTTGTTCGTTCTGTTCATTCCCGTCTGGGAACGCCGTTCCTTGGCTCTGGATCGCGCCTCTGGGCGGTTTTCTGCTTTTCGCTAATTTCTCTTGAACAATTCTATTCATCGAGGTGGGTAAAATGAAAGTCTATGCACGAAAAGCAATCGTTTTTCTGCTGGCGGCAATTCTCGCGGTCGGCGGTTTGCCGGTACTGCCCGGATCGGACGGCGGCCGGGCGCACGCGGCTTCGGACGGCAAGTGGGAACCGGTCGGAAACGCCGGACTGTCGGCGGGCCAGGCCAGCTATACCGATCTGTCCATCGCGGACGACGGCACTCCCTATTTGGCCTTCTCGGATGCGCAGAATTCCTATAAGGCGACGGTCGTGAAATTCAGCGGCGGCAGTTGGGTCCCGGTAGGCAATGTCGGCTTTTCCACCGGATCGGTCAGCAACCTCAATCTTCAAGTGGATAATGGAATTCCCTATATCGCTTTTATCGACTCCGGGAACTCCAACAAAATCGTCGTCATGAAATACGACGGGTCGAGCTGGACGGCCCTCGGAGGCGGTCCGATGTCGGCCGGCGGTTCCTCCTATATGTCGATGTACGTCTACAACGGCGTTCCCTTTGTCGCTTATCAGGACCAGGCCAGCACGTTTAGAGGTACGATGAAGAAATTCAATGGCAGCAGTTGGGATACTTTAGGAGGATTTTTTACGGGAACCCAGGTCAATTCCCTGTCTCTGTACGTGGATAACGGAACTCCCTATGTCGGTTATCAAATGACGTTAAGCAATAATAAAGCGAATGTGATCCGGCTAAACGAAAGCAATGTTTGGGAAACGGTGGGAAGCGGACAGTTTTCGGCAGGTCAGACCGATTATCTGTCTCTCTACGTGGATGCGGGTTCTCCTTATCTCGCCTATCAGGATTCGGCGAACGGGAACCGGGCCACGGTCGCGAAATACGACGGCGGCTGGCAGGCGCTAGGCGGTGCCGGCTTTACGGCTACTTCCGCCATGTATCTGTCTCTGATCGTCCATGGCGGCGTTCCCTATATCGCTTATATGGACAACAACTACGGCGTTACCGTTATGAAATATACGGGAGCCTCTTGGGAATGGATCGGCGGGACGGTAGCGGGCTCGGGCGGCACCCCCTCTTTACAAGTCTACGGCGGAACTCCTTACGTGGCTTATCAAGACTACGGTGCATCCTCAAGGGCCACAGTTAAGAAATGGATGAGGACGGTCGCATACGACGGCAACGGAAGCAGCGGAGGTTCGGTTCCGGCCGCAGCGACGGGGTACGATAAAAACGCCGTCGTTACGGTGCTGGGCAATACGGGCGGCTTGACGAAAACCGGCCATGCGTTCGCGGGATGGAATACGGCGGCGGACGGTAGCGGAACGGCGTACGGAGAGGGCGCGACGTTCACGATGGGCGAGAACGCCGTGACGCTGTACGCGCAGTGGACGATGAGCAGCTACCCGGTTACCTACGACGGAAATGGCAGCACTTCCGGCGATGTTCCGGCAGGAAGCGTTGAAGCCTACGGCAGCATGATTACGGTGCAGGGCAATACAGGCGGCTTGACGAAAACCGGCCATGCGTTCGAGGGATGGAATACGGCGGCGGATGGGAGCGGATCGGCATACGGGGAGGGCGCGACGTTCACGATGGGCGAGGGCGCCGTGACGCTGTACGCGCAGTGGACCGTGAACGATTATCCGGTTTCCTACGACGGCAACGGAAACACGGGAGGGAGCGCGCCGGCGGGCGGAACTTACGCTTACGGCAGCTCGGTTATGGCAAATAGCAATTCGGGCGGCTTGACGAAAACCGGCCATGCGTTCGCGGGATGGAATACGGCGGCGGACGGGAGCGGAACGGCATACGGAGAGGGCGCGACATTCACGATGGGCGAGGGCGCCGTGACGCTGTACGCGCAGTGGACGGTGAACAAGTATCAGGTTTTATACAACGGCAACGGAAACACGGGAGGGAATGCGCCGGCAGGAGGATCTTACGATTACGGAAGCACGATTACGGTACAGGATAATACGGGCGGCTTGACGAAAACCGGCCATACGTTTTTGGGATGGAATACGGCGGCGAATGGGAGCGGAACGAATTACGGCCCAGGAAACCCGCTGACGATCGGGACGTCGAACTTGATGTTGTACGCGCGTTGGACGGTCAATAATTATCCGGTCTCCTACGACGGCAACGGAAACACGGGAGGGAATGCGCCGGCAGGCTCGAGTTATGCTTACGGCAGCACCGTTACGGTGCCGGGCAATAGCGGCGGCTTGCAGAAGACGGGCCATACGTTCGTGGGATGGAATACGGCGGCGAACGGGAGCGGAACGGCGTACGGAGAAGGCGCGACGTTCATGATGGGAGAAGGCGCCGTGACGCTATACGCGCAGTGGACGTCGAACAGTTACACGGTGAGCTTCGATAGCAACGGCGGCACTGCGGTGGCGAACCAGACGATCGTATACGGCCAGACGGTTTCGGTTCCGAGCGCTCCGACGAAGACGGGCTATACGTTCGACGGGTGGTACTCCGACGCGAGCTTGCAGACACTTTATTCCTTCGCGACGCCGATCGGCGCATCGAACATGACGTTATACGCGAAGTGGACGACCAATAGCTATCCCGTAGCCTATAACGGCAACGGGCATACTGGAGGCGCCGCTCAGGCCGGAAGCAGTCACGACTACGGCAGCAGCGTTACGGTACAGGGAAATAGCGGGGGCCTAGCGAAAACAGGCCATTCGTTCGCGGGGTGGAACACCGCGGCAGACGGAACCGGTACGCAGTACGACGAAGCGGATACGATCACGATCGGGGCGGAAGGCGTGACGCTGTACGCGCAGTGGAGCGTTAACGATTACGAGGTGTCGTACGAAGGAAACGGCAACGACGGCGGAACCGTCCCGGCCGGAGGCGAGTTCCCGTACGGGACAAACGTGACGGTACACGCCAATTCGGGGGGCTTGGTCAAGACCGGCCATACGTTCGCGGGTTGGAATACGAAAGCGGATGGAACCGGTACGAGCTATGACGAAGCAGACACGTTCATTCTCGGAGCGGAAGACGAGACGCTGTACGCCCAATGGACGGCGAACAGCTATACGGTCAGCTTCGAAAGCAACGGCGGCACGGCGGTGGCGAATCAGACGATCGTATACGGCCAGACGGTTGCTGTTCCGAGCGCTCCGGCAAAAACGGGCCATACATTCGCGGGCTGGTATTCGGACGTAAGTTTGCAGACGCCGTACGCTTTCGAGACGCCGATCGGCGCAAGTAACTTGACCCTGTACGCGCAATGGACGATCAACAGCTACCGGGTGAGCTTCGAGAGCAACGGCGGTTCAGCGGTTTCGGAGCAGTCCGTCGTCTTCGGTCAGGCTGCCGCGGAACCGGATGAACCCGTGAAAACGGGTTATACGTTCGCGGGATGGTACTCCGACGAGGACTTATTGTCCCCATACGCGTTCGGGACGCCGATCGGCGCTGGCGACCTGACGTTGCACGCCAAATGGGATATCAACAGCTATACGCTGGCCTACGATGGCAACGGCAACACCGGAGGCGCCGTACCGGCTGCGGGCGGTTACGATTATAACGTACAGGTTACGCTGCCCGGCAACGACGGAGGCTTGACGAAGAAGGGGCATTCGTTTGCCGGCTGGAACACGTCGGCGGACGGTAGCGGAACCGCCTATGCCGCCGGCGATACGCTAACGATCGGGACGGAAGGCGTGACGATGTACGCGCAGTGGACGATCAACAGCTACTTGCTTTCTTACGAGGGCAACGGAAACACGGACGGGAACGTGCCAGCCGGAGGCGTCCACGATTATGGCGCCGTTATTCCCGTGCCGGGCAACACGGGGGAATTGGCGAAAACGGGCTACACGTTCGCAGGCTGGAATACGGCAGCGGACGGAAGCGGGAACGCTTATCGGCCGGCCGATACGTTCGCGATGGGCGACGGCGCGCTGACGTTATATGCCCAGTGGTTAAGCAATAACGCGCTGCTTTCTTTCTTGAACGTTGAATCTTTCGAGCTGTCTCCGGAATTTTTGCCATCGATACTTAACTACTTGGTCGATCTGGATTACCTGGACACCGGCTTGAATCTGTCGTTCTCTCATGCCGATCCGACGCAAATCGTTACGGTGACGGGAGCCGTCTATCAATCGGTAACCGGGGCGGTCTATCATTATCGGGCCGACGGCCTACCGATGGGAACGACCCCGATTCGCATCGGAGTGACCGCGCAGGACGGCACCTATAACTCTTACGCGATAACGGTGAACCGGGATCCCGGCAACAACGCGGATTTAAGCGGACTGGAGCTGTCCGCGGGGTCGCTCTACCCGGCATTCGCTCCCGGGGCGTCGACGTACACGATCAATGTTACGAACGGCGTATCCAGGATAGCGCTTAAGGCAACAGTGTCCGATCCGCTCGCCTCGATCGCCGTCGACGGACAACCCGTCGCGAGCGGCGAGCTCGGTCCCGAGATCGCATTAAACGTGGGACGCAATGACATCGTCGTGGAAGTGACGGCGCGTGACGGCACGAAGAAGACGTATACGGTGTCCGTCTACCGGGCATCCAACGGTGGAGGAGGTCCGGCGCTGCCGCAAGCTCCGGGCGAAATAGCGTCCGACAACGGCCGGGTCACGATTCCTGCCGGACAGAAAGGCGAAGTCCGCCTGGGCGACGCGATTACGATCGCCATCCCCTCCGGAGCTTCGAATCGAGAACTGAAGCTATCGATCTCGGAAAAACAGGACGTTCCTCTTCCGTCCGGCTCCGTCGCGCTCGGTCCAATCGTATGGATAACGAGCGATCCGGCCGAACCTTTGCTTCAGCCGGCCGCTGTCACGCTCGCCTTCGATCCGGCCAAACTGAAGGAAGGTCAGCATCCTGCCGTATTCGCTTACGATGATGCGCATGGAACGTGGACAAAGCTGGAAGGCGGACAAGTTGCCGGTAATCGGATCTCGGTCGCCGTGAAGAAATTGCTTCCGCTGGTCGTTATGGCCGTCGACCGGGACGGCAAGACAAACGCAAATCCGAAATCCGTTCCGGAGTTCGGCGATATCGCGGGCCATTGGGCGGAGACGAGAATCAGAGAGGCCGTCGCAGCGGGCATCGCCACGGGTTATGCGGACGGAACGTTTAAGCCGAATCGGACGGTCACGCGAGCCGAATTCGCCGTCCTGCTGGTCAAAGTGCTAAAACTGCAAGGAACGGATACATCGCCGGAATTCGCGGACGCCGCGATGATTGGGGCATGGGCGAGGGAATCGGTGATGCTGGCTGCGCAAGCGGGCATTCTGAAGGGCTACAAGGACGGAACCTTCCGTCCAGGTGCCGAGATTACGCGGGCAGAGATGGCTGCAATGATCGCTAACGCAATGGGCGAAAGGCGCCGTGAACGCCGCACACTCGGCGGGACTGATCCAAGGGAAAAGCTCCGGCGCTTTCGATCCGCTCGGCAAGGCGACCCGGGCGGAGGCGGTCGCGGTTCTGCTGAATCTATTGGATTGGCTTCGGGAATGATAGAATCGAATCAAAGATAGCACGGGCGGAGAGCGGGACGGACATGATCAGAGTAATCGCGGTCGACGACGAGCCTCCCGCGCTTATAAGAGGCGGTTTTCCGAACAGGAAAGCCGCTTTTTCTTTTTGGCGTGCCCGGCTAAGCACGCATCTTCTAGCCGTTGAAAGTCCGGCCGGGAAGGGGCCAACCCCCGCGTAGCTAGGAATGAAGCACCGCAGGATGACGGGACGTCGCAGTTGGAACGAATACATCTTACAAAGCAGTGAATTCGTTGTGTTCGTTGTCGATGCATGACTTCTCGAAGGAACAATGCGCCGCCGCTTACGCAAGGACCTTGAAAGCTACCTGCAAAACATCGAATACAAAGTCAGTGAGTGACTTGGTCAGTCGTAATTTTTTTTGCGTATTTTTGGTGAAAATCTGACATGAAGCGCTTTCTTTTCAGTCTGAGAACAGGACTCTGCTTTAATCTAGCTATGAGAAGTACCATCCGGACATGAGACTCATTTATTTCGGTTTGTGTTTGTCGATCAATTTCGAAAGGCGGAGGACGAGCATGAAAATCGTTTGGAGAAAAATACGGGGGGCAATCCTGGCTCTCGTAATGGCGGTAGGCCTTATTCCGGGAGCGTATGCGTTAACGGAGCAGCGAGCGCATGCCGCCGTAGAGAGCTGGGAGACGGTGGGAAATGCCGGGTTATCGGATGGCATGGCCATGTATACCTCGCTGTTCGTGGATAACGGTACTCCTTATGTCGCTTATACGGATTACAGTCATAGCTTCAAAGTAAAAGTGAAGAAGTATAACGGAAGCAGCTGGGAAACGCTGGGCAGTTCCGGACCTTCGATCGAACAAGGCTACTTTCCCTCGTTAGTCGTTGACCAAGGTCATCTCTACATCGCCTTTTCCGATCAGGAGGTCGACTACAAGGCGACAGTTAAAAGGTACGACGGAAGCGGTTGGGAAACGGTAGGAAATGCCGGAATTTCCGCCGGGATCGCAGAGTATATATCGCTTTATATCGATGATGGGACTCCTTATGTCGTTTACGAGGATGAGGGGCTTTCCAATAAAGCCACCGTGATGAAATTTAACGGGAGCAACTGGGAAACGGTAGGGAGCGCCGGTTTTACGGCCGGGAGGGAGTTCATGTCCCAGAATCCCACGATTCGCGTCGATAACGGCGTTCCTTACGTCGCGTATCGGGATCCAGCGAACGGCTACAAGGTGACGGTCATGAGGTTCGACGGAAGCGACTGGCAGCCGGTAGGGAGTGCCGGTTTTACGCGAAGCGTGGTGGTATACCCATCACAATACGTATACAATGGCGTTCCGTATGTCGCCTTTCAGGATAACGATAATTTTAAAGCCACGGTGATGAAATATAACGGAAACGCTTGGGAAACGGTAGGGAACGCCGGAATTTCGGCAGGCCAGGCCAGGAACACATCGTTGATAGTGGATAACGGCGTTCCATTTGTCGCATATGTCGACGATGGATACGGCGGCAGGATCTCGGTCATGAGATTCAACGGGAGCGGTTGGGAATCCGTAGGCAACGCTGGATTCGGGCCGAATCCCGTCGGGTCCTCGGTACATTCGTACACATCGCTGTATATAGATAACGGTACTCCTTACGTTTCTTTTGTGGATGGGGCCAATTCCAGCAAGATTACGGTCATGAAAGCGGTGAAGAGGTATCAGGTTCTCTATAGCGGGAACGGCCATACGGGCGGGAGCGTGCCGGTAGACGGCGGTATCTACGATCCGGGGGCCGAAGCAACGGCGAGGGGAAACACCGGCGGCTTGGTCAAGACGGGTCATACCTTCGCGGGGTGGAACACGGAAGCGAACGGAAGCGGGACAAGCTACTCCGCTTCTGACCCGGTAACGATCGGCTCGACCGACCTGACGTTGTACGCGCAATGGACGGTCAACCCGTATCCGTTCGCCTACGACGGCAACGGCCATACGGGAGGCAGCGTTCCTTCCGGAGGCAATGCGAATTACGGAAGCGCCGTTACGGTGCAAGGGAATACGGGTGACTTGATCAGAACCGGCCATACGTTCGCTGGCTGGAATACGATGGCGAACGGCTCCGGGACGAATTACGCGGCAGGCGACGCGTATACGATGGGAGCGGGAGGCGTAACGTTCTATGCGAAATGGACGGTGAACAGCTACCCGGTCGCTTACGATGGCAACGGCCATACGGGGGGCAGCGCTCCGGCCGGGGGCAACGCCAGCTACGGCAGCGTCGTAACGGTTCAGGGGAATACGGGCACCCTGGTCAGAACGGGTCACACGTTCGCGGGCTGGAATACGGAGGCGGACGGAAGCGGCGCGAGGTATGACGAAGCGGATACGTTCGCGATCGGGGCGGAAGGCGTGACGCTGTACGCGCAGTGGAAGACCAACGATTACGCGGTCGCCTACGACGGTAATGGGAGCACGGCCGGAATCGTGCCGGCCGGAGGCAGTTACGCCTACGGATCGGGGATTACGGTGCCCGGTAACTCCGGAAACCTGGAAAAGACAGGCCATGCGTTCGCGGGCTGGAACACGAAAGCCGATGGAACCGGAACGGGCTACGCCGAAGCGGATTCGTTCGTTCTTGACGCGGAGGATACGACGTTGTACGCCCAATGGACGCCGAACATCTATACGGTCAGCTTCGAGAGCAACGGGGGCTCGGAGGTGGACGATCTGCCGGTCGTCTACGGTCATTCGGCAACCGAACCGGAGATGCCGACCAGGGCTGGCCACACGTTCGAGGGCTGGTACTCCGACGAGAGTCTGCAGACGCCGTATGTATTCGAGACGCCGATCGGCGCCGGCGACCTGACACTGTACGCGAGCTGGACGATCAACAGTTACCGGGTGAGCTTCGAGAGCAACGGCGGTTCGGCGGTAGAGGAACTATCCGTCGTCTTCGGACAGGCTGCCGCCGAGCCGATCGAACCCGAGAAAACGGGCCATACGTTCGAAGGCTGGTACTCCGACGAGACTTTACTGACGCCTTACGTTTTCGGGACGCCGATCGGCGCTTCGGACATCGCGCTGTACGCGAAATGGAGCATCAACAGCTATACGATCGCCTACGACGGTAACGGCAGCACGGGCGGCAGCGCCCCCGCCGGCAGCACCCATGAATATGCGTCGGCGATTACCGTAGAAGATAACGTCGGAAGCCTGGAGAAGAAGGGTCATACGTTCGCGGGCTGGAACACGGCGGCGGACGGGAGCGGGAATCCTTACGCAGCGGGAGAGCTATTGACGATCGGGACGGAAGGCATAACGTTATATGCGCAATGGACGGTGAATAGCTACCCGGTCTCTTATCAAGGGAACGGCAATACGGGAGGCATCGTTCCGGAGAGCGGGACCTACGACTTTAACGCGCTCGTTGCGGCAGCGGACAATGCAGGAGACCTTGAAAAGACCGGCTATACGTTCGTGGGCTGGAATACGGCGGCGGACGGGAGCGGCTCGGCTTACCGGCCGGGGGAGACGTTCTTTATGGGCGACGGCGCGTTGACACTGTACGCCCAGTGGCTGAGCAACAATGCGTTGCTATCTAACCTATCCGCGGATTCGTTCGATCTTGAGCCGGCATTCTCGCCGTCGGTCCTGAACTACGAGATCCGCCTGAACTATTCGGACACCGAAGTGAATCTATCGTACTCCCAAGCTGATCCGACCCAACTTGTCTCGGTAACGGGGGCCGTCTATCAATCGGTGACGGGAGCGGTTTATCGCTACCAAGCGTCAGGTCTTCCGCCGGGCCCGAATCCGATCCGCATCGAGGTGACCGCGCAGGACGGCTCGGTTAACGCCTACATCGTCAACGTGATCCGCGAGGCCGGCAACGATGCCGATTTAAGCGGACTGGAGCTGTCCGCGGGCTCGCTCTCCCCGGCCTTCGCGACGGGATCGACGGCGTACTCGGCCAGTGTTCCAAACGGCATATCCCGTCTTACCGTTACGGCGAGCGCGTCCGACCCGCGGGCTTCGGTCTCCGTCAACGGAGAGACCGTTCCGAGCGGCCAGCCTAGCGCAGAGATCCAACTTGCCGTCGGCTCGAATCCGATCCGAATCGATGTGACGGCGCGTAACGGCAAGTTGAAGACGTACACGGTCACCGTTCGCCGCGCATCGAGCAGCGGAGGCGGCGGAGGAGGCTCGATGCAGCCGCCGATCTCCGGAGAAACGACTTCCGCGAACGGACAAATCGTAATCCCCGCGGGGCAGAAGGGCGTAGTCAGTCTGGGCGATGTCCTATCGGTCTCCGTTCCGGCCAGCGCTTCGGAACGGGAGCTGAACGTTACGATCGCGGAAAGACAAAACGCTTCTTTGCCGTCCGGCTTCGAGCCGCTGAGTCCGGTGCTATGGATCGCGAGCGATCCGGCTTCGCCACTGCTCAAGCCAGCCACGGCCACGCTCGCCTTCGATCCGGCCAAGCTGAAGGAAGGTCAGGAAGCCGCGGTATTCGTCTACGATGAAGCGATAGAAACATGGACGCGGCTTGAAGGCGGGAAGATCGCCGGCAACCGGATTACGGTCGACATTCGGCGATTGCTGCCGATGGTCGTTCTGGCGGTAGACCGGTCCGGCAAGCCGGATTCGGGCGCGAAGCCCGTTCCGAAGCTCGGCGATATCGCAGGACATTGGGCGGAGACGATAATCAGAGAGGCTGTCGCCGCGGGCATCGCTACGGGGTATGCGGACGGAACGTTTAAGCCGAATCGGACGGTCACGCGCGCCGAATTCGCCGTCCTGCTGGTCAAAGCGCTGAAGCTGAAAGGAACGAATGCGCCGCCGGAATTCGCGGATGCTGCGAAGATCGGGGCATGGGCGAAGGAGTCGGTGATGCTGGCGGCGCAAGCGGGTATTCTGAAGGGATACAAGGACGGCACCTTCCGTCCGGGAGCCGAAATTACGCGTGCGGAGATGGCCGCGATGATCGCTAACGCGATGGGCGGATCCCCGGATCCCGTTGCCGCTACCCGCTTCGCGGACGACAAGCTCATCCCGCAATGGGCGAAAGGCGCCGTGAACGCCGTGCAGCGTGCGGGACTGATCCAGGGGAAGGGCTCGGGCACCTTCGATCCGCTCGGCAAGGCGACCCGGGCGGAGGCGGTCGCGGTTCTGCTGAATTTATTGGATTGGCGGCTTCGGGAATGATAGAATCGAGTTAAAGCTAACACGGACGGAAGGAGGGACGGGCATGATCGGGGTCATTGCGGTCGATGACGAAATGCCCGCGCTTAAGAGAGCGGGAAAGCTGCTGGAAACGTTCAAGGGCGTACGGGTGGACGGGCTGTTCGATAAGGCTCAGGCGTTTCTTGAGCATGCGTTGACGGTACCGGAGCCGATCGATCTCGTGCTATTGGACATGGAGATGCCCGGCATTCACGGTCTGGAGCTGGCGCGACGGCTTCGCGAGATTCGTCCCGAGGTTCAAATCGTCTTCCTGACCGCTTACGAGGAATACGCCCGGGACGCTTTCCAGGTTGAGGCTCTCGATTACTTGCTGAAGCCGATAATGCCCGAGGATCTGGAGCGCGCGCTCGGGCGGGCTGCCAGGCGCGGCGAACGGAACGGATCGGTCCGGGAGTCCGCACCCCGCAAAGGCGTGTCCGTTCGCAGCTTCGGTCCCTTTAGCGTAGAAGACGAAAGCGGCCGGCCGATTCGGTTCCGCAACTCCAAGGGCAGGGAGCTGCTCTCTATGCTTCACGCATACCGGGGCAGGCCCGTCGGCAAAGCCCAACTGATGGACGGGTTATGGTTCGGCGGCGACGCGGAGAAGACGCAGGCCAACCTTCATTCGACGGTCTACCAACTGCGCAAAGATCTTGAAGCGTGCGGGCTGGAGAACGCGATCGAACAGTCGAAGACGGCGGGCGGCAGCTACGCTTTGCGCTGGGACGTGGCGTTCGACGACGTGACGGCTTACGAGGAAGAGCTACGGCGATTTCGCGAGACCGGTTCGTTGACTCCGCTCATGCGTGCCGTGCAGCTATACGGGGAAGGCTATCTCGCCGGAAGCGGATACGAGTGGGCCGCTCCGCGCCAGGCCGAGCTTGAGCTCGAGTTCGTCGGGCTGCTCGAATCGATGGTAGACGCCTATGTCGGTCAAGGACGCTACGAGATCGCCTTGAATCCGCTGCAGAGATGGTCGCAATTGCTGCCTCTGAGCGGCAGGCTCCATGCGAAGATGATCGCCCTCCTGCTCCTGATGAATCGGAATAAGGACGCCCTCTCCTATCACGAGCTCGCGCTGGAGCTTATGGACGGGGAAGAAGAGGCATCCGAACTAGACTACGAATCTATCTCGGCAAACCCGGAATCGCTGTTTTGAACCGAAGAACGCCCCCGCGCTATAGCAGGGGCGTTCTTTTGCAATACATGTTTACGATTGCGGCCGCGCAAACGGACGTCAAGCATACTTGATCTCGACCGGTACGAGGTTCGCCTGCATCGGGCTCCATTTGGGCACGCCGTACTTTGTCATGTATCCGAGCGTATTCAGGTACGGTTCCACGCTTTTCTCCTCGTTCATTTTCTCCAGCAGCTTCCAGCACGCGATGATATCGTTGAGCGAACGGTGGGCGCCTTCCAGGACGATGCCGTAGCGGTCGCACATGTCTTTCAGATTGTGGGGGTATGTATGCCGGTCGCGGGCGATCGTCAGCGTATCGAGAAAATCGTTGTTGAACGACCGCTTCGCGAATCTCATTAGCGCGTGATGCAGAAACCCAAGGTCGAACAAGGCGTTATGAGCGACGATGATGCTGTCCCCGATGATCCGGTTCAGGATTCGGAAGGAAGTCTCCTCATCCATCCCGTGGACGAGATCGGCGGACGTAAGGCCCGTGATCTCGGTAATTTTCGGTGCCAGCGTTCCCTCGAATCGGACCAGCGTCTGAAACTGGCTGACGATCTCCCCGCCGTAGCAGCGAATGGCCGCCATCTCGATAACTCGGTCGCGCGCCGGGTCCAGTCCGCTCGTCTCGAAATCGAGTACGGTGATATTGTCCAGTTTCACTGAATTTCCTCCCCGCGTATGCGAATAAGCTCGAATAATAGCAAATATCGGATAATACTGTCACCCCTACATTACCATAATTCGCCTGCCTATTTCTAATCCGAGCTGGGTAGAGGTTTTTCCGGAACG
>JAEZZE010000181.1 GCA_023418755.1 Bacillota bacterium
GCGGGCTCCTTCGCGCTGTTCTTCATGCGGCAGTTTTTCCTGACGCTGCCGAGCGACATGATGGAGGTGGCGCGAATCGAAGGGGCGGGCGAGTTTCGGATTTTCTGGCAAATCTATCTTCCGCTGACGAAGCCGGCGCTGGCGACGCTCGGGATTTTCACCTTCCAGGCGGGTTGGAACTCGTTCTTATGGCCGATGATCGTGCTGAACGACCCGTTGAAGCATACGATCCAGATGGGGCTTCAGGCGTTCTCTTACAACCATCAGACCGATTTCGGGCCGATGATGGCGGGCGCGCTTGTGGCGACGCTGCCGATTCTCGTCTTGTTTATTCTGCTGCAGAAATATTTCGTGCAAGGGATCGCGTTCAGCGGCGTCAAAGGGTAGGAGGTGGCGAATATCTCAACGAAGCGTATCGCGTGGTCGGGTGGCGCCGTTCTGGCTCTGGCGCTGGCCGCGGTGCTCGTCTGGCTCCAGGCGGGCTGGCCCGGAGGCGGTTCGAACCGCGACCTGTGGGCGGCCCGGGCCGACGAGGCGGGGAAGGAACTCGAGGCCTCGTTCTGGGACGGCAAGCGAGGAATGTTCAACAATTCGTCTCCGTGCATTTTGCAGGCGTGCACCGATCCGTTCAACTACTGGTGGCAGGCGCACGCGGCCGACGCTCTTCTCGATCGCTACGAGCGGACGAAGAACGAAGATGTACGGACGAGAATTGACGAGTTGTTCGAAGGCATCCGCGACCGCAACGCCGGCGTATGGACGAACGCCTATTACGACGATATGGAATGGATGGCTCTCGCTTGGCTAAGAGCTTACGAGCTGCTGGGCGACGACAAATACAAGGATGCCGCGCTCGAGCTGTGGACGGACATTCGGGGCGGCTGGAACGAGGAGATGGGCGGCGGCATCGCGTGGCGCAAGGAACAGCTCGATTACAAGAACACGCCCGCTAACGCTCCCGCCGTGATTTTAGCCGTAAGATTGTACCGGAATTTCGGCTCTCGGGACGATATGGAATGGGCTCTTAACATTTACGATTGGCAGAAACGAACGCTGGTCGATCCCGAATCCGGCCTCGTGTGGGACGGAATCAACCGGACGGGAGACGGCGCGATCGATAAGGACTGGAAGTTCACTTACGGACAGGGCGTGTTTATCGGCGCGGCGATGGAACTTTACGAGCAGACCGGCGAGGAGAAGTACCGGGAAGACGCGAACAAGACGGCCGACTACGTGCTCGGGACGATGGCCAGCCCGGCGACCGGGCTGCTTCCGAACGAAGGTGACGGCGACGGCGGCTTGTTCAAGGGCGTGCTCGTCCGTTATTTGACGGAATGGGCGGCTCGGGAGCCGGAGCGGGGCAGCGAATACGGCAGCATGATTTTGGCGAACGCGGCCAGCCTGTGGGATTACGGCCGGACCGGCGAGGAGGCCAGGTTCGGAACGTCGTGGGCGCAGCCGCCGGATACGGTCGTGCAGCTCAGCTCGCAGCTTAGCGGCGCGATGCTGATCGAGAAGGCGGCCAAGCTGGAGAGACTGGGTTTTGAACGGCGTCCGCCCAAGTAATTTGCATACCGATTCCGGGATGGATGGAGAGCGGGATGCGCGAAGTTCAGTTCCATGATCACTCTCTCGTTCGTGCGCGTGTAGGGATCGATTAGTCGATCGTAGATTTTCAATACTAGAAACGGAGCGGTGATCATACCTATGAGACAGCAGAAGGAAGCATGGGCCGCTCGGGCCGATCTGGCGCAGCAAGCGCTGGTGGAACGTTACTGGAATGCCGGAATCGGCATGTTCGACATCCAGACGCCGTGTCCGAACGGCGAATGCAATACGATTTTCCACTATTGGTGGATGGCGCATGCGGTCGAGGCGTTGACGGACGGATTGGAGCGCACCGGGGATTCCCGATACTCCGAGTTGCTGGACGCCCTGTACGAAGGGCTGCTCAAACGCAACGGAGGGGCATGGCCGAACGAACTGTACGACGATATGGAGTGGATGGCGATCGCCTGGCTCAGAGCCTTCAATGCGACCGGCACGGAGAAATACAAGGAAGCCGCGCTTACGCTCTGGGAAGATATCAAGACCGGCTGGAACGAGCATATGGGCGGGGGCATCGCCTGGCAGAAAAGCCAACTCGACTACAAGAATACGCCGGCCAACGCGCCCGCCGTCATTCTGGCCGCGCGACTGCATGCGCGGTTCGGAGGCGAAGCCGATCTAAGCTGGGCTCTGAAAATCTACGATTGGCAGAAAAGCCATCTCGTCGATCCCGAAAGCGGCTTCGTCTGGGACGGCATGAACCGGCAAGGCGACGGGGCGATCGACAAAGATTGGGAATTTACGTATTGCCAGGGCGTATTCATCGGCGCGGCGCTGGAGCTTTACAACGCCACGGGGAACGAGGCGTATATGCAGGATGCCCGCCGAACGGTCGAAGCGGCCGCCCGCAGGCTGGCCGACCCGGAGACGGGGGGGCTGCCGAACGAAGGGAACGGCGACGCCGGGCTGTTCAAAGGAATTTTTGTCCGCTACCTGACGCAGATCGCGCTCGCCGATCCGTCCGGCAGCGGGGAGGCGGCGCAACTGGTCGCAGGCAACGCCGACATGCTGTGGCTCAAAGGCAGAGATCCGGAGCGGACGCTGTTCGGTCCGAGCTGGAGCGAGCCTCCCGGCCGCACGGTTGAGCTGGGGACGCAGATCAGCGGGGTCATTTTGCTGGAGGCGGCCTCCCGGCTTGAGGGCGCGAAGCTTGCCTCGCGGGAGGAGGCGACGGCGTGAGCGAGAAACGACGGGCGGGAACGGCTGGCGGTCAAGAAGCCCGCGAAAACGCGAGCGGCACGGAGGTTGGAGAACGACGGGAGGCGGCACCCAACGCCGAAGGCGCTAACGGCTGGACGGAACGCGCCGAGCGGCTGCAGGAGGCTTTCTATCGGCATTATTGGAATGAGCGGACGGCCATTATGAACCAATGGTATCCGGAGGAAGCAGGCACGGAAGGCGAGAACTATTACTACTGGTGGCAGGCCCATGCGATCGACGCTTTGGTCGACGGATGGGAGCGGAGCCGGGACACGAAGTATTTGGACAGGGCTCGGCAGTTGGCCCGGGGCCTCAAGGCGTCCAACGGCGGCACGTATCGTCACAATTATTACGACGATATGGAGTGGACGGCGCTGGCGCTGCTCAGAATGTACGATCATACCGGAGAAGAGGAATACAAGTTGGCCGTACTCGACCTGTGGGAGGACATCCGTACCGCGTGGAACGAGCATATGGGCGGCGGAATGGCGTGGAAGAAGGATCAATTGGACTACAAAAACACGCCGGCCAACGCGCCCGCCGCGATTCTCGCCGCCCGGCTTCATGCCCGCTTCGGGACGGAGGAAGATCTGGCTTGGGCGAAGCGGATCTATGAGTGGAACCTTCACAATCTGGTCGACCCGGAGACGGGCTTCGTCTGGGACGGCATAAACCGGCTGGGCGACGGACGCATCGATTACGACTGGGCGTTCACCTACTGCCAAGGCGTCATGATCGGAGCGGGGCTGGAGCTTCACGCTCTTACGGGCGAAAGCCGGTATTTGCGCGAGGCCGAGAGGACCGCGCGGGCGACGATCGATCGCTTAATCGATCCGACGACGGACATGCTGCCGGACGAGGGCATCGACGACACCGGGTTGTTTAAGGGCATTCTCGTTCGTTATATCAAGCTGTTGGTCGATCGGGAGGCGGAAGGAGCAGCGGATTGGAAGGACGTATTGCGCCGGAACGGAGAGACGCTATGGAACCGCGGAATCGACCGCTCTTCCGGATCGATCGGGCCGTCATGGTCCGAATCTCCGGTCGGTCCGATCCAGCTTAGCGTCCGCCTGAGCGGCGTCATGCTGGCGGAGGCTTTGGCGGGATCCGGCGGGAAGCAATAGCGGAGCTTGATAAAAGGCTGTAGGTCGGGACGCTTTTCGGAGTCGAATAGACTCCGGGGAGCGTCTCTTCTTATCGTACACCCAAGTCGAAGTCCAGACCGATATCCCATGTCATAAGGAATTCGCTTCGGGAAGGAAGCCGCTTCAACCGGTGAAATTAGCTACAATCACAGTGCCGAAAACGACATAGGCAGCGGAGACTTAACTTTCGTCCAACCGTCAGAAGCCTAGATCTATTATTTGGGTCAAGGGCAAAAGCGTCTGATTCAGGGAAAAGAGCGGGAACCCGCTCTTTTTTGTCGTGGCAATTTCGGCATGGGCGTCATCTCCGGAGCGGAAAGGTAAGCGAGTCCAATTTGAGGCGGCGGACTTCATTTAGGTCGCATTTTTATCGCGAACTTCGTCATTTCCATCGAAAATCGCATTTCAGAAGTAATCTACGGAATGAGCAGTAGCGCGTCCCGCTCTCGTTTGCGATGCTGAAAGCAGCCTTGCTCCCGATCAAGGGACAGGTATTTTACGAGTGGAAAAGGGGCTGCCGATAAAGATGGTAGAGAATGCGAATGAGCAAGGAAAAGCGGAGGTTTGGTGGAGCTCGGAGGCGGAGCCGCGAAGCAGAGAATGGTTTGCGAGGCCGTTCGATATCCCTTATCGGCTGGAACGGCAGGCGGATGCGGAGATAACCGCTCCGTATCCGGAGGAAGGAGAGACGCTGGCGATCTTTCCCGAGCGGCTGCACCAGGAAATTCTGGGCATCGGCACCTCCATGGAGGAGAGCACGGTGTTTAATCTGGCGCGGATGACCGAGAGCAAGCGGGAGGAGATTTGCCGCAGTCTGGTCGACCGCGAGCAGGGGGCCGGCTTTAATCTGATTCGGATTACGCTGGGCACGTCCGATTTTACCGCCCGCGCCTTTTATTCCTATAACGATCTGGGGCCAGGGGAGACGGATTTCGAGCTGGAGCGCTTCTCCATTCGCAAGGATATCGAATACGGGATTATCGACGTGCTGCGCCATTTGCGAGAGCTGCAGCCGGAGCTGTTGTTTTTCGCTTCATCCTGGTCTCCGCCGGCCTGGATGAAGACGTCGGGAAGTCTGATGCGGGGACAGCTTAAGGAAGGAGAACGCTATACGCGGGCGCTGGCGAAATATTACCGGATGGCGATCCAGGCGTACCGCGAGCAGGGCATCGAACTGTACGCGATTACGGTGCAGAACGAACCGCTGCTGGAAATCGACTATCCGAGCTGTTATATGAGCCCGCAGCGGCAGGCGGAGCTGATCGCCGCGCTGCGAGAAGAGCTGGACGAACACGGATTGCGGACGAAAATCTGGATTTTCGACCACAACTTTGCCGATGCCTGGGCGTACGCCAGTCCGATTCTGAACGAGGCGGCGGGCCGCGCGGCCGCCGACGGCATCGCGTTCCACGATTACGACGGGGAGCCGACGGTGATGCGGGAGCTGCAATGCGCGTATCCCGACATGTCGATCCACCTGACCGAGCGTTCGCTGTGGGGTGTGGAGGCGGCCGACCGGTTCGTGCAATATTTTCGCAGCGGGGCTTCGAGCTATAACGCTTGGGTGACGATGCTGGACAGCCGGATTGGCACGCACCAATGGGTCGGCACGCCGGACCCTACGCTCATCGTGCAGGATGCCGAAGCGCCCGACCGGTTTTGGATGACGCCGGAATTTTATTTGACCGCCCAGTTTTCCAAATTCGTGCCGCGGGGAGCGCGCCGGGCGGACAGCTCGCCGGGCTCGGCCGATACGGTAACCCATGTCGCCTTCGTCAATCCCGACGGAACGGTCGTCGCCGTTGTCGTCAATCGCACCGATCGGCCGCAGCCGTTCCGTCTGCTGTGCGAAGGCCGGGAGATCCGGGCGGCGCTGCCGCCGAAAACGGCGGGGACATACCGCTGGCGGCGCGCGCCGGCCGATACAGATTAAACGCGGGAGTGAGACAGTCATGCCGACGGGATTTCGTTCGCGCAAATACCTGCAGCGTCTGATCGTATCGCTGATCGTTTTTGTCGTGCTGGTGCTGTGCGTGTTTGCTTTTACGCTGTATTGGAATATGAAGGACGGAACGATGAGGCAGCAGCAGGAAGCCAATCGCAAGGTGCTCGCGCAAATCAAGTACAACGTCGGATACATGGATGAAATTTTGCGAAATTTGATGATGTCGCTGTATTTCGATCACGAAGCGACTTCCCTGCTGCACAACCAGCAATTCAGTTACGGGGACGTGGCGATCAAACTGGCCCGTCTCGACAAGCTGGCCGATTCCTCCACTTACCTTCATTCGATTACCGTCTACAACGCCAATACGGATACGTACCTGTCGACGAACCGCAGCTTTCAGGACAATTTGGCCGGACAGATCGAATCGTTCGAAGCTCAATTAGCCGAGCGGCGCGAGCTGCCGAATATGAAGCCGATTCCGATCCATCCTCCCGCCGCAGCCGACAAGGTCGAATTTTTCTCCTATATGATGCAGGGCGCAAGCTTCGGCGGCTCAAGCAAGTCGAGCCGGCTCGTTCTGAATGTCAAACCGGAATGGGTGTTCAACAATTTGGCGGTGATGAACGATCTGGCCTACGATCGCAGCCAATCGCTGCTGCTGATGGAAATCGACGGTACGCTGTATACGAACGACTACGAAAAGGCTTCTTCCGTGACGGAGGAAGCCGTCGCGCGTATTCGGGCAACAGCGGGAGAATTCGAGACCTTCGTCGTCGGGAGCGCGCAAGGCAACAAACTGGTTACGGTCATGCCGCTGGGCGTCTATCCCTGGAAGGTGGTCAGCGTGCAGTCCTACGATTACGCGTTTAAGGAAGTTTATCGGACGCGCAACATGCTGATGCTGATCACCGCGGCTTTTTTGCTGCTGTCCGGCATTGTGGCTTGGCTGCTGTCGAACCGGCTGTATCGGCCGCTCGACCGCATGCTTGGCAGACTGAAAGGGTGGAACGGGTCCGAAGCGGCGATGCAAAAGGACGAATGGACGTATTTGAACGACACTTACGCCTCCATGATGGAGAAGGCGACCAGCGCCGAACGCTCGCAAGCCCGCAATCGCCGGATTATCCGGCAGTTTCAAGTGCGCAGCCTGCTGGAGGGCAGCTCCGGCCTGAGCCGGGAGCAATTCTCCCAACTGCTGCAGGAGCAGAAGCTGCCGCTTGGGGCGGAGGGGCCTTATCTGCTCGGCTTGTGCAAGCTGGACCAGGACAACGGCCGCTTCCCCCAAGCCGGAAGCAAGGAGAAAGCCATGTATCGCTTCGCGCTCGGCAACATTGCCGAGGAATGGCTGAGCAAGCGCTGCAGCCCGGTCTGGCTGGAGACCGACAAAGGCAGCGGGGAGTTCGTTTTCCTCGGCACGCTGACCGGGAAGTTCGATACCGACGCATTTGCGGAGGAGCTGCGACAATTGCAGAAGTATTTGCTGACCAGCTATCAGCTGGCCGTCGCCTTTGCTTACCCCGAGCCTTTTGACGATTACCGACTGATCTCCGATGCCTACAAACGGGCGAAGGAGCTGATGAAGTATCGGATGCTGCTCGGAGCGACCGCCATTTTGTCCGAAGAGACGGTTCGCGAGAGCGAGCGGGACGAGGATATTTTGCAGGCGACGGATCGGGAGAAGCGGATGATCGAACATCTGCGTGCGGGCAGCGGGGAGGCGCTCGGCGAGGATTTCCGCGCTTTCTTCCAATACGCCTCCGGACTGACGTTCGGGCAGTTCATGAACGCGGTGCTGCATATGACGGTCGCCGTCGTCAAGACGATCGGCGAGATGAACGAAAACCGGATTCGCCCGCTGAACATGGATACCCGGCATTTCTACCAAGAGGTGCTGGGGCGGGAGACGGCGGCGGATATGGAGGCTTTATTTCAACAATTGGCCGCCCAGATCGAAGATCCGAACGTGCGGGGAGACGGCGAACGGACGGATATTTTGTGCCGGACGATGAAGGACATGATCGCCGAAAACTACGCTGCCCCCGATTTCGGTCTGCCTGCGATCGCCCAGTTGCTGAAAATGTCCTCCGCCTATATCGGCCGCCAATTCAAGCAAGGCACGGGTCAATCGGTTACGGAATACCTCAACGACGTCCGTCTGGAGCGCGCGCTGGAGCTGCTGGAATCCGAGGAAATGACCGTCAACGAGGTGATGGAAGGCTGCGGGTATCGTTCGCAGAGCCATTTCTTCAAGCAATTCAAGCTCAAATTCGGCACCTCGCCCAAAAACTATCGCCTTGCCCGAGCCATGAAGCAGTAAAGTACGAAAAAGAGCGCCGCAAGGCGAGTAAAGTATCGTTTCAGCAGTAGCGCGGGGCCCGGTGCGCGGAGCAAAATGGGAGGCATCAAGGCTGCGCTCATCGCTGCGGCAGCTCTGGAGGTGAGAGGGAAATGAACAGCAGGATGAGAAAGGGGGGCATAGCGACGGGCGGCGTCGGGGCCAAGCATCGCGATTTGTTTCTGCTCAGTCTGCCCGCGCTGCTGCTTACTTTGACGTTCAGCTACTTGCCGCTGCTCGGACTTCCGGTGGCCTTCAAGAAATTCCGGTTCGACCGTGGCATTTTCGGCAGTGCCTGGAACGGCTTCGACAATTTCAAGTTTTTCTTCGTGTCGGATAACGCCTGGCGCGTGACACGAAATACGATTCTGTACAATACGGGTTTTATTGTGATTACGCTTGTGTGCGCACTGGCGCTGGCCGTGCTGCTGAGCGAGATGACGGGCCGGGCGGTCAAGATGTACCAGACTACGCTGTTTTTGCCGCATTTTCTGTCCTGGGTCGTGGTCGGCTACATCGTGCTTGCGCTGCTGGAGCCGGGCAGGGGGCTGATGGACGACGTGATGCGTCTTTTGGGTCGGGAGGCAATCAACTGGTATCAGGATGCGGGACGCTGGCCGTACATTCTGAATGCGGTCAATTTGTGGAAAACGGTCGGTTTCTCGACGCTTGTCTATTACGCCGGCATTATCGGCATCAACCCGGCGTATTACGAGGCGGCCGAAATCGACGGCGCGGGCAAGCTGCAGATGGCTTGGCGCATTACGCTGCCGCTGCTGGCTCCGCTAGTCGTCGTGCTGCTGATCGTGGCCGTCGGCGGCATTTTCCGCGCGGACTTCGGCCTGTTCTATTTCGTTCCGAACAATTCCAGCTTTTTGTATTCGACGACGGATGTTATCGATACGTATGTATTCCGGGCGTTGCGCACGATCGGCGATGTCGGCATGTCGGCGGCGGTCGGACTGTATCAGTCGATTGTCGGCTTCGTGCTTGTCGTCGCGACCAACGCTCTGATTCGACGCGTTAACGCCGATCATGCACTGTGGTAGGAGGGCGACAACGATGAACGCCGGAGGAAAGGCGGACCGCGCCGCAAATGCGCTGCGCCATCTGCCGCTCGTCTTGGTCGCGGCCGCCATGATCTTTCCCCTTCTGCTCGTGGTCGCGATTTCGGTGTCCGACGAGGCGGCGCTGTCCCGTCACGGTTATCGGCTGTGGCCGGAGCGCTTCAGTCTTGCGGGTTACCGGGCCGTGCTGGGCCACCCGCAGGCGCTGCTCGACGCCTATGGCGTCACTGTGCTGGTGACGGCGGCGGGTACCGTCGCGGGACTGCTGTTCACGGCGATGGCGGCTTACGCGATGTCGCGCAAAGATTATCGGTTTCGCAAGGCGACGACGTTTTTTATCGTATTTACGATGCTGTTCAACGGAGGTTTGGTTCCGTTCTACATTCTGATCGTGAAGTATTTGCATCTAAAGGACACCTTATGGGCGCTGATTTTGCCGTATCTGGTC
Organism: Bacillota bacterium; assembly: GCA_023418755.1. Taxonomy (GTDB): domain Bacteria; phylum Bacillota; class Bacilli; order Paenibacillales; family Paenibacillaceae; genus Cohnella. The sequence goes on from JAEZZE010000181.1 coordinate 9,752, forward strand.
AATCCGTTCTACATGCTCATTATGAAGGGCTTTATGGACCGGATGCCGATGGAGGTAGTAGAGTCGGCGAAGCTGGACGGGGCGGGCGAGTACCGGACGTTTTTCCGCATCGTGCTGCCGCTGGCCGTTCCGGCGCTCGCCACGGTTGGCCTGTTCATCTCGTTCGTCTATTGGAACGACTGGTGGCTCGGCCTGCTGTTCATCGACCGCGACAGCCGCATTCCGCTGCAGCTTCTGCTGTACCGCACGATGAACGCGATCGAGTTCTATGCGGCGAACGCGCAGTATTTGAGCGGCAAGGTCGATATCGCAAGATTTCCCGGCCTGTCGGCCAGAATGGCGCTTGCGGTGCTGGGAGCGGGGCCGATGCTGTTTCTGTTTCCGCTGTTCCAGCGTTACTTCGTGAAAGGGCTTACGGTCGGATCGGTCAAGGAGTAAATTTCTCCGGCAAGGGCCGGTGTAGATGAAGACGACAATGGGGGATGAAGAACAATGAGGGGAAAAAGAGGAATCGCGGCCGGAGCGGCAATCGTGCTGCTCGGTACGCTGCTGGCGGCTTGCAGCGGCAATTCGCAGAATGAAGGGGCGTCCCCGGCGCCGTCCGGCGGGGCGAGCTCGTCCGTCGACAGCGGACTGAAGCCGGTGGAACTGGTCTGGTACTATCCGCAGTGGGCGACGTACCCGGATTTGAAGGAAGTCGAGGCGGAGGTCAACAAGATTACGCAGGAGAAAATCAACTCGACGATCCGGATGATGCCGACCGACGGCGGCAGCTATGAGCAGAAGCTGAATACGATGGTGGCCGCCAACGAGAATTTCGATATCGCCTGGACATCGTTCTGGATGTTCAACTATGCGCAGAACGCCCGCCGCGGCGCCTTCGCGGAAATCGGCAGCCTGCTGGACAAGTACGGACCGGAGCTGAAGGCGACCTTCCCGGATATGGTGTGGGACGCGCTTAAGGTCGACGGGGAGATTTACGGCGTGTTGAACTACCAGACGATTACGAACAAGGAAGGGTTTCTGATTCAGAAACGGTTCGCCGACAAGTACAATTTGGACGTTTCCGCGATCAAGACGATTCGCGACATTGAGCCGTTCCTGCAGCAGATCAAGGACAACGAGCCGGACATCGTTCCGTTTGCGCTGACCCGCGCGGGCAATTTTGAAAATATGAAGACGACCTACAACAACCTGGAGTTCATCTCCAACGAGGCGCTGGTCGGCATCTATCGCGGAGATGCGGAGACAAAGGTGATCGACGTCGTGCAGTCGCCGGAGTACAAGGAGTATTTGACGCTGATGCACGACTGGTACGCCAAAGGACTGATCAATCCCGACGCGCCGACCGTCAAAGCGCTGGACGACCGCAAGAAAACGGGCCAGCTCGCCGTTACGTTCCATAACGTGCTCAAGCCGGGCAAGGAAGTGGAGGAACAAATCGCCTCCGGCGGACAGGAAATCGTCATCGTACCTACGTCCGAGCCGTTCGTCGGCACGAATACGATTATCCAGTCGATGCAAGCGATCAGCAAGACGTCCAAAAATCCCGAACGCGCGCTGATGTTCCTGAACCTGCTGAATACGGACAAGGAGCTGCTCAACCTGATCTGCTACGGGATCGAAGGGAAGCATTACACCCGCATCTCGGACAATACGGTTAAGCTGATCGACAACAGCGGCTACAGCCCGAACCAGACATGGGTGTTCGGCAACGGCTTCCTGGCCGACCTGCAGGAGGGACAGACGGAGGAAGTACGGGAAGCGACGCTGAAGGAAAACAACGAGGCGCAGGCTTCGCCGATTCTCGGTTTTACGTTCGATCCGGAGCCGGTACAGACCGAGATCGCCAACATTCAGGCGGTCAACGACGAGTTCGGTCCGCCGCTGAATACGGGCGCAGCCGAGGTGGAAGCGACGCTGGCGGAGTATAACGCCAAGCGTCAGAAGGCGGGCATCGACAAGGTGGTCGCGGAGGTTCAGCGGCAGCTGGACGAATGGAAGGCCAAGACGCAGAAGTAACATGGCGAAAGCAGGAAAAGGGCAAGCGAGGAAAGTGCAGGCAGGTAAATGGCAAGCTTGGAAAGCGGGAAGACGGGAAGACGCCATTACGAAAAAGCTTAAAGGAGAGGGTTTGGAATGCGCAATCGCACAGGGAAACGTTTGTTCGGTATCGCTTTGAGCTTGTCGCTCGCGTTCGCCGCGGCCGGGGCGATGTCGGCTCCGGCGGCGATGGCCGCCGGGGAGACCGTTCAGGTATGGCGCACGAATTCGACGCTGACGGAGAAGCTGGTCGCACAGCCTTCGATTTCTTTCGGCGCGTATGTGAAAACCGACGATCCGACGATCTATGTCGACGAGCAGGAAACGTTCCAGACGGTGGACGGCTTCGGGGCGTCGCTGACGGACTCCTCCGCCTATCTGATCAACCAAAAGCTGAGCGCTTCGGCGCGCAACGCGCTGATGAGCAATCTGTTCAGCCCGACCTCCGGCATCGGGATCAACTGGCTGAGGCAGCCGATGGGCGCTTCGGATTTCTCCCATGTCGGCAATTATAACTACCGGAATTCGCCGACGGCTTCCTTTTCGATCGCGCACGATACGACCGACATCATTCCGCTGCTGCTGCAGGCGCGAACGCTGAACGCCAATCTGAAAATCGTCGCCAGCCCGTGGAGCCCTCCCGGCTGGATGAAGGAAAACAATTCGATGCTCGGCGGAGAGGACGCGCTGCTAAAGGCGGATCATTACGATGAGCTGGCCGATTATTTTGCCGATTTCGTCGGCGCATACGAGGACGAGGGCGTTCCGATCTACGCGGTTACGCCGCAGAACGAGCCGCGCTGGGCTTCGCCGGGTTATCCCGGCATGTACTTGACCCCGGCGGAGGAAGCGAACTTCGTGAAAAATTACTTGGGTCCAGCGCTGGCCGGAACCGGAGTGAAAATTTTCGCCTTCGATCACAACTGGGACATCGACTTCGTCGAGGACTATTACAGCGACGCGGCCGCGGCGGCTTACACGGACGGGACGGCCTGGCATTGCTACGGCGGCGAGGCGACGATCATGTCCACGATGCATTATCTGTTTCCGACGAAGGATACGTATCAGACCGAGTGCACGGGCGGCATCTGGACGGACGACACGACCGGTCAATTCGACGTCGATATGAAAAATCTGACCAAGACGATCCGCCATTGGTCCAAAAATTATATCGCGTGGAACATGGCGCTCGATACCGATCACGGCCCGACCAACGGCGGCTGCACGACGTGCACCGGCCTGGTGGAGATCAATCAGGCCACAGGAACGGTATCATACGGTCCATCCTATTACTCGATGGGCCATCTCAGCAAATTCGCCGTTCCGGGAGCGGTGCGCATCGCTTCGACGGGATACGCGTACGGGCTCCACAACGTCGCGCTGAAAAATCCGGACGGCAGCAAAGTGCTGGTCGTCTACAATGAGAAAACGGAGGACAATACGTTTAAGGTCAAATGGGGCGGCCAGAGCTTCACGTATACGCTTCCGGCCAAATCCGCCGCGACATTCGTATGGTCGGGAACGCAGTCCGCCGCCCATACCGTTATTCCTAACGACATCGCGCTGAAGGCATCGGCTTATCACGAAGCCTTCGAGGTTAGGCCGGATGCGGCCAACGATGCAGGAGACGGCCTGCTCATCGGGCACGCAGGGGACGGCAGCTGGATTCTGTTCAAAAACGTCGATCTGAACCGGGTAACCGGCGTGACGATGAGGGTGGCCAACGGCTATGCGACCCCAACTGCCATCGAGGTTCGAACGGACAGTCCGACGGGCGCGCTGCTCGGAACGGTCAGCATCGGCGGTACGGGCGGCTGGTTCGACTGGTTCAATATTTCGGCTTCGCTATCCGGCGCATCGAGCGTCAAGGACGTGTATTTCGTCTTCAAAGGAGCCGTCAATCTGAATACAATTTGGTTCAGCGGACAAAATCTATTGGCCAATCCGGGCTTCGAGTCGGGCACGATCGCCAGCTGGAGCGATTGGCATCCTTCGGGCCAGCCGTCAGCGCAGAACGTAGATAACGACAATCCGCGGACTGGCACGTACAAGCTGACGCATTACGCTTCCGGCGATTATCAGCAAACGACCTATCAGGCGGTTACGGTGCCGAACGGAACGTATAAAGCGACCGCATGGGTACGCTCAAGCGGCACTCAGAATGCGGTGCGGCTGGAAGCGAGCGGTTACGGGGGCTCGACGCTCTACGACGACATCGGGGGGCTGTCCTCACAGAACGTATGGCGTCAGCTTGAAATCCCCAACATTGTCGTGACGACCGGCACGGTCACGATCGGCCTCCATTCCAACGCTCACGGCACGAACTGGGCCGCCTTCGACGATGTTCGGCTGGTGCCGCAATAACCGCAATTCATTTTTCGCTCGTCGCCGTTCGCCTCCGATAGGATGGAGCGGGCGGCGATTTTTTTCTGCGATTGCCCCATTTTGCACCCGGGAGAAAACTTGTGTTAAGGCTTAGCAAGGGGAATTCCCGTAACGGTCTGGCGGACCGTTGCGGGAGCGAATTAGAGTGTATGTCCGCCTCTAGCGGTCTAGGGGATCGTTACGCGAGCAAAATCAAACGTTCTCCAATTCCCTCATGAATCGGTATTTTAGATTTTATCCGCGAATTTACTATAAAGAGTGGTGGTTGCTAGAATTTCGGAGTGTTGGGCTTGGAGGGAGGCGTTGTTTTGGAAGAAAATTGTCGGAACGTAGAGTCTTTTTGTAGTCGTTCTACATAAATCGACAAAAAGAGTGTAGGGGATATTGGTATACTGGTCTCAATAGTCAAATATATCCTAATAACTATGAATTATTTGGAGGTTTTATCTCGCCTTCATACAAGGGAGAATATAAGATGTATGAGGATTATATCGGGCAGATTACCAATCAAACGCAGTTTTCTTATGCAATCTTGAGAAATTTAACAAGCAGCAATAGCGGTTCGGTTCCCGTTGTGGAATCGCCTGCAGGAACTGGAAAAACCACTCTTGCTAAAAAAGTGGTCGAGTTATGGAAAAGTCAAGATGAGAAAAACAGTTGCATTTTCATCAACTCTGACAAGTCGCACGGGTCTCCGAACGCCTATGGTCCTTTTATGAATCTAATTATGGAAGAAATGTCAGATACGAAAGCAATTGTCGGCAATGTTTTATCCGAAAGCAGCAAGGATATTCCGCTTTTTGGAAATACAATTTCCTCATTGCTCGCTAATCTTTTTAGCAAGAAGCAAATGATCAATCAATTTTCTGAGCAAGAGCTCGGCATAGTAAAAATGCTGGAACGTCTTGTGTCCAAAAAAAGAACTCTGGTGGTATTCGAGGATGTCAACGCTTGGAGTGAAGAATCGATTTCTTTAATGGTTTCCCTGGTAAACAACAGCTTCAAGAAAGCATTTATTCAGCAGTTATCTTTCTTGATTACGACCACAGCATTCGAAGGAACCGTCAAAAATATCGAAAAGCCAACTACACCTTATCGCTTAAACCCCATTGCAAAAGATGACATTCCGAAAGTGATGGCTTATTTTAATCGTCAAACCGCAGGCACAATATCCGAAAACCAAATTAGTTCTTTGTTTCGTTTGACGGGGGGCAATCTAAAGCTATTGAAAGAGGTCAGTTCCAATGAATATTTGATCGATTCAAGCCTTGAGGAGAACGATCTTTACGAGGTCATTTCCAATCGAATCGCATCCGAGACCCCGGAGGCAAAAGATATTATTGAATTATTAAAAAAGGCCTCCGTAATTGGCTCTATTGCCAGAATCGTTTTACTTCGGGAGTTCTCAAAAAACGATTTCAGCAACTTTCGAAAAGTGCTTGATTACTCGGTTAAGTTGGAATTGTTGTTAGTCGAACATGATCAGGACGTAAAATTTGCCGATTCTATTATTTATCGTTCTGTTCTAAGCAGTTTAAAAGAAGATAAGGTAGAATACCATTTACTCTTAGAAAAATGCATAAATATTTTATATCCCTCCTCATACAAGCTGAGAGCAGCTCATCTGCTGAATGGCGGAAGCATGGAACAAGCAGCCATTTTATACATCATCCATATGATTCAATGTTATAGAGACCAAGGGAAAAAGCTTTTGGAGCCTGTTTTTTTGAACGGAACGTTGGCTGGGCACCCTTACTTGAAGTTCTACGAGGCTATGCTTAAAGGCTACGAGTTGTATTTTAACGGAAAATATGATGCGGCTAACGGATGGATTTTCGAACAAGACGAAGTCATCCCGGAGTTTATTTTCGAGATCGATTACCTAAAGGCCCTAATTTGTACAAATTGGCATTATGCAGAAAGTGACTTTGAAGA
>JAEZZE010000448.1 GCA_023418755.1 Bacillota bacterium
GACCGGCTGAATGCGGAGATGCGCCATCGGATCGTCGGTGGAATAGTCGCAGCCTCCCTCGTTCAACTCGCACATATCGGAGAGGCGGGGAGATGCTTTGATATCGTCATACCAGACATAGGAGTCGTTCGCCGGCACATAATCCTCGGTCGCTCCGCCGAAGAACGAGGAGAAGTATGCCTTGTCCACCTTGTCGGCATTGGTCACGAAGCGCAGGCCGGTCACTTTGGTCGCCGGATGGCCGTTGTACCAGATTTCCACCTCTCCGTCGGGATTGGCCTGTCCGTCCTTGACGGTGTTCACCTTGAGCCGCTGCACAATGTTAAACCATTCGCCTCTCGGAAAGTAGACGGGCGAACCGTTGCGATAATTCAGATCGGCTTCGTCGCCATACTGGCCCGCGTTGCCCATGGAGTAGATGTACACGGCCGCCTGTCCGTTCTTGCGCCAGACCAGACGCGAGCTGAAGCCGTTCTCTCCCGTGCATTCTTCGCCGCCGGAGCAAGCGCCGCCGCCGGCCAAGCCGACGCCGAGCTTGCCGCCGAATTGCTTGGTGCCCCAACTGAAGTCCTCGCTGAAGCGCACCCAGTACGACAAGTAGTACTCGTCGGCACGCTCCAGCTCGAACGGCGCCTGATACCCCGATTCCTCCGGGCCGATCTTGCCCTTCGGATACAGCACCCTCAGCGACTTGAAGCCGCTGTGGCTAACCTCCGCGTCGATCCGGCTCCGGTCGTCGCCCAGCAGCCAATCCGCGGTCCAGTCCATCTTCCTCCAATCGTTCAGGCTGTACGGCTGCCCGTCCGTCCCCAGCTCGAACGAATTGTACAGCGGACCGGGTGCACCTGCCTTTGCGGCTGCCGTTGGCGCAGCTGCGGCGGACATTGCGCCGACTATCAACAGAATTCCTGCGAGGATGACAACTAACAGCTTGCTCTTCATTGGCTTTCCTCCCTGATCAGGCTTATTTCATTCTCTTGCCGCATTCGCCCCTGCCTTCGATACGGCAGATCGCCTTGCTTCTATGTCGCCCCCCTCCGGATTTAAGCGCTATCATAACAAAAGACCGCGCGCCTGACGATCAGGCGATCTTTCGTTTCTTCTCCGGAATTAAAAAAACGGCCCGAGGAGCGAACGATCGTAAGAAAGAACAAGTTTCTAAAGGCTGGATGATTGAGAGCGAAGCGGAATTCCCCTTATACTCTTCTCTATGACTACCGGGAGAAAGGACGTTCGGAGGAGAGGACCCGCGATCGATAAACCTTGCGGGAGTGCCCCGAAGCCGGTCGCCTCTCTTCTGCGCCTTATCAACAGATTAATCTGGAGGTTGGAAATATGATGGCCACGCTGCCCCTTGTCAAGCGCCACTTGCCGTTCGCCGGGGAGTCTTACGCTCCGGACGAGAACGCCCCTTTGATTTTGTCGACCGCCGGGGAGCCGGACCTCCGACTTGTCGACGCCGTCCGCACCCTCTTCCCCGTAAGGAATCTGCGGGAAGAGGCGGCGACCGGCCGGATCGACGGAAAGCCTTGCTATTCGCTCCAATGGGGGAATCTCCGCGATGAGGCCGATGGGAGTCTGCAGCTTCCTCCGCAAGGCTATCGGTTGACCTTAAGAAGAACATCGGTTTCCCTTATCGCGAACGACGCTCCGGGCTTCTTCTACGGCCTGCAGACGCTTCGGCAACTGCTCGAGCAAGGCCTGCCGCGCGAAGCCGTCAAGATCGAGGATTGGCCGGACGTGCCGTTCCGCTGCATGAACTACGACCTGCGGCAAACGTTCCCCAAGCCGGAACTTCTCGTCGATTACATCGAAGTAATGGCCTCCTTCAAGGCGAACGCGCTGTTAATCGAATACGAGGACAAGTTCCCGTTCAGGAAGCATCGCGCCTTCCGCCATCCGAAGCACGCCCTGACGGACGGGCAGCTGAACCGGCTGCTCGAAGCCGCAGAGCGTCACTTCGTCGAGGTCATTCCGCTCCAACAGACGTTCGGACACCTGGAATACCTCCTCGGACGAGAGAAGTACATGCACCTGAGAGAGACGGAGGGCTCTACCGGCGAACTGTGCCCTAGCCGCCCGCAATCCTTCGCCCTGATCTCGGGGCTGCTTGAGGAAATCGCGGAACGCCATCCCCTCTCCCGTTACCTCCATCTGGGCTGCGACGAGGTGTACAGCCTCTGCGAATGCCCGGTCTGCCGGGAACGATACGGAGCTTCCCGAAACTCGGCTTTCCTGGACTTCGTGAACCGGCTCATCGCCTATACGTGCAAGCTCGGCAAGAAGCCGGTCATCTGGCAGGATATGCTCGCCGAATGCTCCGACGAAGAGCTAAGCATGCTCGATCGACGCGTCGTCGTCATGGTCTGGCACTACAACGGGAAAAATGTCGGCCGGCTCGTTTCCCCGCTCATCTCGCGCCTGCAATCATTCGGCATCGAAGTGATGGGCGCTCCATCCGTGCGCTGCTTCGATCGCCGGGACGACCAGAATTACCCTGTCGTCCGCGAACGGATCTCCAATATCGAGCAATGGACGGATATCGCCGGCGAACGCGGATTGTCCGGGCTCGTCGGCACCAACTGGTCCGCCGTCTTCAGCCTTGGCGTTCCTTACGGCGTGTTCGAGACATCGTGGTATACGATGGCCTATTTCGCGGACGCCAGCTGGCAACGGAACCGTCAATGCGGGGAACCGTTCATCGATCGCTTCCTGCGGATATTCCACGGCCTTGATCCGGGCACGACGGATCGGCTTGTCGGCAATCGGGACGATGACGACTATTACGCTTCCATGCCCAGGCTGCTGGACGCGATCGCCGCCAATGCCGGGACGGCGGCCCTGATCGCCGCGCTGATTGAATTCGAGACGGCGGCCGACCGTTCGCGGACGATTCACAAGTACGCCTACCGCCACCGCCTCTACCCGGACAGCGAGCCGGAGCGGCGGTCGCTCGGGAACAATTACCAGATTACCCGGGATGGCCTGCGCCGCTCCAGGGAGCGGATCTCCGCAGCGCTGCGGGCGTTCCTGCCCGACGATATGGCCGATCATTACATCCTGTCCCGATTTTATCTTCACGACTACCTGGAGGAGCATCTGTATCAAGAGATCGGTCTGCGGGAGCCGGACAAGGACGATCCGCTCCGATAGAGCGAATGCAAATTCGCTTTCTCGCCGCATCGTAAACAAGCGCAAGCCGAAGTCGCCTTCGAGCTTGCGCTTTTTCGTTCCCCCGCCCGGTTCCGGCCTTCTCCGCCTCCCGCGAGACGGGCAGAGCCGCTGAGCGGTTAGAGTGTCTTCTCGTATTTCGCGTACTTCTTCCACGTCCGGTATCCGAACTTGCCGTAGAAATCGACGAACGGAGTCGTGTCGATGACCATTCGCCCGATTCCGCGTTCCCGCAGAAAATGAATCGCTCCTTGGACGATAGCCAATCCGTATCCTGAACCCCGGCAGCTCTCGTCGATTCCGAGGGGGCCGATTCCGCCCAGCGCCTCCTGGAACAACGGCGCCCAATAGACGTTCTGTCCGAGCAACGGGGACTCGGCCGTATTGATCCGGCAGAAGCCGAGGAGAACCCCCGCTTTTTCGAGTACGACGTATTCCCGTCCCGTTCCTCCGTTCTCCCAGTAGTCCCGGTGCTGAAGGTCCCACGTCCCGGGAAAGCAGCGGGACATAAAAGCGGTCAACGCCTCGCGGTCCTGCGGAACCGCGATTCTAAACTTTGCGTCTCCCGCATCGGGCAGCTCGACCCGCTCATCGGGAGCGTACGCCTTCATTAAATCGTACGCCTCCTCCCGGAAAGCGTAGCCCCGGCGTTCGAACCAGCCTTGCGCCGTCGCCAGCTCTTCCGGTATACCCGGGAACAGGCGGCGGTGCAGATCGTTGCCCAGCGCGAGCCGACGGACGCCCGCTCGCGCCAGCGCCTCCTCCGCCCGGCGCAGCAGCTCCCCTCCGACTCCCCGGCCTCTCCGTTCTCGAGCCACCGTCAACGCGTGAATCCATCCGAGCTCCGTTCCCAAACCGAAGCGAACGTCAGATTCGAACGTTTTCTTGCTGACGACGTAACCGACACACTTCCCCGACGCCGTCTCCCGCGCAACCCAGGAGCCTTCCCCGAACAAGCGGATATCCTCCAGGGTGTTCTGTCTCAGCAGTCTCGGGGTCATCGGGTACGCGCCCCCGAGTTCTTCATTCCATAACGCGAGCATATCGCCGAGATGCTTCTCATCCAGCCGTTCGAACCGGATCATGGTCTTCTCCCGCCTTCCTCGTCTATCGCGCCCCGGCTCGCCGCCGTTAGCCGGCCCATCGCGATGCCGGCCAGCAGGGCGATGCCGACGGGCACGCACTCCTCGTTCAGGTTAAACTTCGGGTGATGCAAGCCGTACGCCTGCTCCGCGCGGTCCCTCGGGCCCGAGCCCAGCCAGAAGAAGCAGCCTTGAAGCTTCTCCAGATACAGAGAGAAATCTTCTCCCGCCAGCGTCGGCTCCGCCGCTTCTCGCCGATCCGCGCCGAGAACCCCGTCGATCGCCTCCTCGACGAATTTCGTGTTGGCGACGGCATTCATCAACACGGGAACCTGACGGATATAGCTTATCCGGGCGACGCACCGATGGGCGGCGGCGATCCCGCGCACGATTCTTTCCACGGCGGCCGGCACGAGCCGCCACGCTTGAGGTTCGAACGTCCGGACCGTACCTGTCATCCGGCATGTCTGCGGAATGACGTTGTTCGCCTCGCCCGCCCGAATGGTGCCGATTGTGACGACCAGCGGAGAGAAAGGCGATACCTCGCGACTGACCAGGCTCTGCAGCGACTGGGTCAACGCGGCGGCGCAGACAATCGGATCAATGCCTTGGTCCGGAATAGCCCCGTGAGCGCCCTTGCCCTCCAGCTCTATCTCGATCCGGTCGACGGACCCCATCATCGCCCCGCTTCTTGTCGCGGCCCGTCCGGCGGGCAAGCCAGGGAGATTATGCAAGCCGTAAATCTCCGCGACGCTCTCCAGGGCTCCCGCCTCGAGCATCGCCCGGGCTCCGGCGTTAGTCTCCTCCGCCGGCTGGAACAGCAGCCTGACCGTACCGGCATTCGCCTTCGTCTTGAGCAGTTCCGCAGCGCCGAGCAGGATGGCCGTGTGGGCGTCATGTCCGCAGGCATGCATCCATCCCGGCTTCTCCGAAGCGAACGGAAGACCGGTCTCCTCCTGAATCGGGAGCGCATCCATATCGGCGCGAAGCGCGATCGTCGGGCCCGGACGGTCGCCGCGAATTTCGGCGACGACGCCGTATCCGCCGACGCCCGACCGGTACGAAATATTCATTCGCTCGAGCTCGCGTGTAATGGCGCGTGCGGTTTCGCTCTCCTCCAGGCTCGGTTCCGGCTTGCGGTGAAGCTCCCGACGGAACGCGATCCACTTGTCCGCCGCCGCCTGCGCTTCCTTGAGCAAGCCGTCGTATTCGCTCATGTCTCATCCTCCCATCCGTAGAGCTCTTTCATGATTTTTCGTCCGGTCGGGGTTTGCGCCAATCCGCCCTTCGCCGTCTCGCGATGCTTCTCCGGCATCGCGCTGCCGACCTCCAGCATGACGCCGATCACCTCGTCGGACGGAATCGCGCTGCGTACGCCAGCCAGCGCCATATCCGCCGCCGCAAGCGCCGTAACGGCTCCGAAGCCGTTGCGGACAATGCACGGAATTTCGACGAGCCCCGCGACCGGATCACAGATCAGGCCGAGCGAGTTTTTCAGCGCGAGCCCGACCGCGTGGATGGCTTGCTCGGGAGTGCCTCCCCGCATCTCGACGAGCGCGCCCGCCGCCATCCCGATCGCGGAGCCGACCTCGGCCTGGCAGCCGCCCTCCGCGCCGGAGACGAACGAGTTGTTGGCGATCACGTAGCCGATCGCTCCGGCGGCGAACAGTCCGCTTACCGGGACGTCGTCGTCCCAGCCGAACCGTTCCTGCGAGCTGACGAACACGCCGGGGATAATGCCGCAGGAACCTGCGGTCGGCGTGGCGACGATCCGTCCCATCGAGGCGTTGACCTCGGAGACGGCGAGCGCATAAGCCATCGCAGCGGCAGATTCCCCTCCGAGCGACGGTTCCCGCGAAGCCGCGTACGCATGCACACGCCCGGCGTCGCCTCCGGTCAAGCCGCTGCGCGATCGCGTATTGTCGAGAAGACCTTTGCGGACGGCCTCCTTCATGACGCCATAATAATCCGCCATCTGCCGAGCGATTTGCCCGACCTCCCGTCCGCTCTCCCTGGCCTGCTCGGCCATCATAATCCGGGCGATCGATGCGCCCTCTTCCTCGCACAATTGCAGCAATTGGGACAAGCTGGAGAATCTCATGCGCTCCCTTCCTTCTCCGCGAGATCGATTAGCCTGGCTTTGCGAACGCCCGGGAGCGCGCCGATTCGCATCAGTTCCCGGCTTCCCGGGAGCCGGTCGCACTCGATTACCGCAAGCGCGGCCCCGTTGCGGGACTCGCGGTCGACCTGCATCCGGCCGATATTGACCCGCGATTCCTTCAGCACGCCAGCGATTTCCGCTATCATGCCCGCGCGGTCCTCATGAAACAAGAGCAGCGTCGGCTGGTTCAGCGCAAATTTCACGTCGAAGCCGTCGATGCCGACGATTTCAATGTTGCCCCCGCCGATCGAACGCCCCTTCGCCCGTATCTCGTCCGCGCGACCGCGAAGTCGGAGAACCGCCGTATTCGGGTGGCTCTCCGGCTTGGTCTCCGCACAGAACCGAAACTGAAGTCCCGCTTGCGCGGCATGGGCGAACGCTTCCGGGATTCTGACGTCGTCCGTCGAGTAATCCAGCAAGCCGGCGATCAGCGCCAAGTCGGTGCCATGCCCCCGATACGTCTGCGCGAACGAACCGTACAGGCGAAGCTCCGCTTCAAGAGGAGGCTCTCCCAGCGCCTGGCGCGCGACGCGGCCGATCCGGACGGCTCCCGCCGTGTGCGAGCTTGAAGGCCCGATCATGCTGGGGCCGATAATGGAGAAGACGTCTTTAAACCTCATCGGCCTGCGTATCGGCCAGCCACCCGGCAAGGCCGGCGGCGACGAACTCGTCGTCGTTCAGTCGGGGGTAGCTCGCATACACTCGGTCGATCTCCTCTTGCTGCCCCGGGGACAACCGTTCGTGCGGATTCAGGCACCAGGTTCCCTTCATCAATCCCTGACGGACGAGCACCTCGTGTATTCCCGGGATGCACCCCGCGAAGCCGTTAGCCGGATCGAAGAACGCCGCATTCGTATCCGTCACCTCAATCGCCCGGGTCAGCCATTCCTTCGCGATCGTCTCGCCGTCCCGTACCCGCTTGATCTCTTCGAGCAGTTCGACCGCTCTGCGCGTCCATACCGCCCAATGGCCGAGCAAACCTCCGACGACCGCTTTCTCCCGCCGGAATCCATCCACCTCGAAGCTGAATTTGGTAAGAAGATCGACCACGATATTGTCGTCGTTGCCCGTATACAGCGCGATCTCGTCGCGTCGGGAGGAGGAGACGACCGCGCGGGCGACGTCCAGCGTCTGGTACCGGTTAAACGGCGCCATCTTGATCGCGACGACATTCGGAATTTCCGCGAATCGCAGCCAGAAATCGTAGGTGAACACCCGGCCTCCAACCGAGGGCTGCAGATAGAAGCCGATCACGGGCATGCGCTCGGCCACCCTGCGCGTCCGCTCAATCAGTTCGTCCTCGCTCCGGTTCCCGAGTCCGCCCATACTGAGCAGCGCCGCGTCGTAGCCGTACTTCAACGCCGTCTCGACCTCGTCAAGCGCCTGCTCGACCGGTCCGCAGATGCCGGCCACCCGAATGAAAGGCCGCCCGATCTTCGCTTTCTCCGTCTCCTCCGCCGCCAAAGCCAGAACCTTCTCGAACAAATTGTGCTCGGGATCGCGGATTTCGAATTGGGTAGAATGCACACCCACCGCAATGCCTCCGGCGCCGGAGGCGATATAGTAGCGGGTAAGCGCGCGCTGGCTCGCCTCGTCGAGCTTGCGCTCCTCGGTCAGCGCGAGCGGATGGGCCGGAATAACCAGCCCGTCATGCAGCGCGGCGTACAGATCGGGAGAAAGCGTCCGGGCTGCTTGCCTGTTGTCCGCCATGTCAGAAGTTCCCCTTTCTCTCCTGAAAATGCGTCGGCTTGTTCCAGGTCGGCCCGCCGTGCCGAACCCACTCCGCCGTCCAGTCGATCATCTGCAGCAGCGGCACGCGAGGGTAGCCGAACAATTGATGCGAGTTCGCCGCGTTATTCAGCAGCGCCGTGTCGGACTCGGTTCCGGCGAAGAGCGCTTCTCTGCGGAGGCGTTTCGCAAACTCCTTGGCCGCCCACCGGATCGACAGCGTTTCGGGCCCCGTGATGTTGAGTACAGTCGGCGGGCTGCTGCATTGCGTCAGGCTGCGAATGGCCATCGCGTTGGCGTCTCCCTGCCAGATGACATTGGCGAAGCCCATCGTCAGGTCGATCTCGCGGCCCTCGTCGACCGCCTTCGCCAGCTCCAGAAGCACGCCGTATCGCAAATCGATCGCATAGTTCAGCCGATACATAACCATCGGCGTTCCGTTTTTGACGGAATGGTATTCGAAAACCCGCTCGCGTCCCAGCGTCGACTGCGCATACTCGCCGATCGGCTCCGGCGCGACTCGCTCGTCGGCTCCCCCGCTCGCAACCGGCTGAAACGGGTAGATGTTGCCGGAGGAGAACGCGACGATGCGCGACTCCTTGTACTTCTCCGCGACCCTTCCCGGAAGATACGCGTTCATTGCCCACGTCAGATACTCCCGCCCCTTCGTGCCGAACTTGTTGCCCGCCATATAGATCACGTTCTCTGCGTCCGGCAGCGCGCGCAGCGACTCGTCGTCCAGCAGCTCGCAAGAAATCGTCTCGATGCCCGCGTCTTCCAGTTCTTGACGGGCCTCGCGATTCGAGAATCTCGACACGCCGATCACCCGCTTGCTCAGCCCGCCCTCGCGGATCGCGTTCATCGCCAGCTTTGCCAGGCTGGGCCCCATTTTTCCGCCGACTCCCAGCAGGACGATATCCCCGGAAATCCTCTCCAAATCCCGCACCAGTTCCTGGGAAGGCTCCGCCAGCTTCGCCTCCAGTTGTTCGATCGTTCTCATTCGTCCAGCTCCCTTCGAACTCGTATTCCCCATTAAGCATACGTTGCCGAAGGATATAAAGACAGGACATTAAATCGTCTTTAATTCAGCAAAAAAGCTTACAAGGATTTGCCCATCAGAAACGTAAAACGATACACCTGCCTCGGCCGCCCTTTCGGCATCTTCTCGTACCCTGAAATATCCACCAGGCCGCCGTCGATCCACTGCAACAGCAACCGATGGGCGCTTCGGACGGTAATATTCAGCAACTCGGCCAGCTCGTGCACCTTGTACTCGTATTTGCCGATTCGCGCCATATGCTGCAGCAGCTTGCTGAGGTACGCGCTCGTCATGCCGACGTCCTCCGCTTGTCGAATCAGCTCGACGTCGGTCGGAGAGAGAATGGCCTGTATCGGGTCCGCCATCTCCATCGGCCCGATCAGAGTCGCGTCCTCGCGCAGGATAAAGCACGCATTGCCTCCAGCTTCCTTCGCCTTGCGCAGCGCGCTGCGGGCATTGGTGCCGGCGGCGTTGGCCGACGTTCCGAAGCCGATCCCGACGCTGAGCGAGAGACCGTAAGATTTGTAGGCGTCCTTTGCCAGCGGGATCGTCTTGTAGCCGCCGGTCTCCCGCTCGAAGATCCCCCTCGTCGTGAAGAACAAATACTCATCTCCGCCGAGGGACGTCAAATAGCCGTCGAGAAGCTCCACATAGTTCAGCACCATGCGGTGGATGTCCAGCTTCAGCTTCTGTACCTCGTGCTCGCTCGTCCGCTTCATCGCCAGCTTGCCGAAGTCGTCCACGTTGATCATCCCGACGACGACCTGCGACTCCTTGCTCCTGCGGGACTCCGTCGAGAGCAGCGCCCGCTCCAGAATGACGATGATATCCTGGTCGGAATGGGCGATCGGTTCGCTTGGAACGGACGACCGGGAAAGCTGTTCCGCCACTTGTTCGACCCCGGTGAACGCCATGGAGCATTCGCCGGATTCGGAGAGCCGCCGGTGGAAATCCGCCATTCGCTCGGGGGAGGCGTAAGCCGGACCGTCGTACACGTGCACTTTCGTCCGCTCCAGCCCGAGGTCCGTCAGCGTCCGCATGACCATCGCTTTCGTCAGTGAATCGACGGAGATCGCGCCCTCGAGCTTCCCCTCGCGAAAAGCCGAGAACAGTGCCTTGTACAGCCCCGCACCATTCAATGGAACGTAAAACGACGGCACGCTCGTCTCCGCCCCCAGCTTGACGGCCCGATTCGAGAGCGCGCCCGAGAGCACGAGCGCCTCGACTTCGGCGCCCAGTTCCTGCGCGGCGACGACCGCTTCCCGTTCGTTCGCCGCCGTTCTGGCAAGCGGTCGGAAGGTCGGGAAGGACTTGATAACTCGCAGAACATGACTTACGAACGCTTCCGTTCCGATGATTCCGACTTTGATTTGCATAAGATCGATCACTCCTTCGCGTAAGGACTCCGCTTCGGGCGAGCCGGTATGCGGTCGACGCTCCGAGAATTCCGGCGCCGATGACGATGTATTTTTTCATGCTAGCGTTCCTTTCGAATTCCGTTGACTCTACCCTAAATACTACCACCGCACTCGTCGCGCCTTCAAGAAAGCGATCGGTCGCCTCGGCAAGCGTTGCCGTAGGACATGGTCATCGCCGCCACGGGATTCGTCTTGTCTTTCTTCATCAAACGAGTTAACGTTAAAGGCCGTTAACTATAAACCTCGCGTATTCTCGTCGGCCGACTTTCGTTTTCCGCCGGAATGGGATGTTTGCGATCGCTCGATCGTGTTATAAGCAGGAGGAGAATAAATGAAGAACGATTCTTTGCTGCCTGCGGATAAAGAATTGGCCGAGCTCTATCAGCGGCACGTCGATCAAGTTTACAGGCTGTGCTATCTCTATTTGCGGAATTCCGTCGACGCGGAGGACGCCGTTCAATCCGTATTCCTGAAGCTGATCCGTTCCCGAACGGTTTTCATGGACCCCGAGCACGAGAAAGCTTGGCTGATCGTCGCCGCCCGCAATCACTGCAAGGACCTTCTGAAGCATTGGTGGAGAACGCGCCGCGCGGATATGGACGCTTTGCCGGAACCGACTGCCCGGACCGACGGCGAACGATCGGGAGAAGTGTTGGCCAGACTGCTCTCGCTTCCCGAAAAATATAAAACCGTGCTGTACCTGTACTATTTCGAGGGGTATACGGCCAAAGAAATCGCATCGATGCTGGGGAGCAGGGAAAGCACGATCCTCACGCGGCTTTCCAGAGGCCGCGAGCGGCTTAAAATCGACTTGGGGAGGGAATCGCCATGGGCGACAACAAGATAAAGCGGCTGTTCGACGGCCTTGCGCCGACGGACGAGCAAAAGGAACGGATGTATCGCGGCATTCTGGCCCGCAGCAGGGACGATAATAGGAAACGGGAGCGAAGCGCTCCGGCGAAGCGGACCAAACTCGCGATCTTGGCGGCCGCCATGACGGTCCTCTTGACGACGACGGCTTTTGCGGCGGGCTTGGGGGGACTGGACGCAAGCTTCTTGAGGTTTCTGAGCCCTTCGAGTTCCGAGCAGGCGGAATATCTGTCGAACGGCGCCTATGCGATCGATAAACAAACGTCCAACGAGAACGGAACCCTTATCGTCAAGCAGGCGATCGGAGACGGAAACCTCACCTACATCCTGATGGACTTCATCGCTCCCGAAAACACCGTGTTGGACGCGGCGCGATACCGTTTCGAGAATCCCCATACGACGACGGACGAGAGCTTCCATGGCACGGGATTCCAATTGCTGGACGACGGAAACCCCAACGATAACAAAATCAGCCTGGTCATGAGCATCATGACCGAAAACTCCTTGCAGGGGCAGTCGGCCCGATTCCGGTTTACGGACCTGCAAGCGGCGGACCCGTATCCGGGTCTCTTCCGGACAGTCCTTCCCGGGGACTGGGAGGTTTCGTTCAAGCTGGACTTCAAAGCTTATTCCTCCGTCTATCAGCCGGACAAACGAATAAACCTATACGGCTATGAAGCCGTGTTGACATCGGTATCCGTCTCGCCTATCTCGATCGCGTTAAAAATCGAAAGCAAATTCCTAAAGGAAATCGGCGAAGCCTCCGGAGAACGGCGGGAAATCGGTCCGAACCAATACGCGGATGAATACCCGGTCACGGTCCGCTACAAGGACGGCACGTCGGAAACGACGGGCATCTTTACCGGAATCCGTCTGAGCGATTTGCTGTCCGGCCGGATGCTGACGATCAAAACCTTCGAACAGGTGATCAACGACAAGGAAATCGCGTCCGTCGTCTTCTTCGGAGCGGAAGTTCCGATCGACAACCGTTAAGGGGCTAGTCCCGGAATGAGAGCATTCCCGCCTCCATTGGCAAATGAAGAACATTCGGGGACTCTGCGTTTTCCGCTCCGTGGCTTGCCCAAGGCAAGCCTAAGGACCTCCGGACGGCTCTCGCTCGCCCGCAATCAGATCCAGAAGGCGGCGGGCAGACCAAAGAAAGGCAACGGCGGCCCGGGATAACTTCCCCGACGCCGCCATTGCCTTGTAAACCGCTAATCCGCATAGGCTTAAATCCAGCCCCGTGCCTTGAACCATTCGAAGTTGTTTTTCGCGCTGACGATCGAAGACACCTCGTATTGCTCCTGCTCGATGATGACGTATTCCACTCCGGCTTCCTCGCAAGCCGCAAGCGCCGAATCCCAGTCCACCGTTCCTTTGCCGATCTCCGCGTCCGTGCCGTCCGCGTTGAAATCCTTGGCGTGAACGACCGGCAGCCGTCCCGCGTACTTTTTCACGTATGCCGCCGGGTCCTGGCCTCCGACCTTCACCCAGCCCAGATCGAATTCCGCGAACAGCAGATCGGCCGGAACCCTCTCCAGAATGTGGTCGATGACCAGCTTGTCGCCGACCGGCTGGAACTCGAACGCATGGTTATGGTACCCGAACTCCAGGCCCGCTTCTTTCACGATTCCAGCCGCTTGGGCAAGCGTATCGGCCATTTTGTGCACGTCGTCGATCGTCGGGTTGTCGCCGAGCGGATACCACGGCACGATGAACCGCTTGATCCCCAGCTCCTGAGCGTATTCCACCTGTTTCTTCAAGTTATCCCAGATCGCCGGATCGTTGACGGACAGGCCGACATGCGCCGAAGGAGCGGTCAGGCCCGCGTCGGCCAGCGCTTGCTTCACTTCTTGTACGGAACGACCATAATAGCCGGCAAATTCCACGTACTTATAACCGATTTCGCCGATCTCCTTGATCGTGCCCAGAAAATCCTTCTCGCAACGGTCGCGCACGGAATACAATTGAATGCCTACCTGCGGTTTGCTCATTCTATTTTCCACCATCCCATGGTTAGGTTGTTCGCGCGGCGCTCCGCGCTCCTTCTAACTAGTATGCCTCTTAATTATAGGCGCGGCAACGCTTTCCCACGAGAGAAGTTTTTGTCCTCTTTATATGCGTTTTGGAGTTTCGTCCGCGTTTTGGGGTCTCATCCCCTCCGAATCGCGACGCGACAGACGGATCCAAGGGCCCCGACTCAGCCGCGGTCCGAGCGGGACAGCTTGACCACCGCGCCAAGAGCGGCGGCGATCTCTCGTTCGACGGCCTGGGCCACGACGTTTGTGTGCGGATCGTACTCCGCCGCCAGGTCTGCGTCCGCGTAGCCGTCCACCGCTACGATCGCTCCCGCCCTGGCGCCCCGCAGACTCGCCACGACGTACAGAGCGGCGATCTCCATCTCCACCGCGACGGCGCCGGATTGCTTGTAAGCCTTGTGCGGAATATCCAGCGCCCCTTGGAAAAAGACGTCCAGCGACACCGTAATGCCTTGCCGGACGACTCCGCCTTGTTCTAGCGCGCTCTCGTACAAAGCCTGAACGACCCGGCCGTCTCCGACGGCGGGAAAGCCCTCCGGCACAAGCTGGCGCGTCAGTCCTTCGGCGCGAACGGCCGCGGTGCTGACGACCAGACTGCCCGCCGGCGTATCCTGCGAGTAGGAACCCGCGGTTCCTACGCGAATCAAGGTCGTCGCGCCTCCGCGGATCAGCTCCTCGAAGCAGATCGCCGCTCCTGCGGAGCCTACGCCATGGCTGGCCACCGCCAAGGGAATGCCTTCATACTGTCCGACGAAGGTGCGGTATTCGCGGCTGAACGCCAGCTCGCGGGCGCCTTCCAGCCGTCCGGCGATGACCTCCGCCCTTCCGGGATCCCCGCATACGAGAACGTACGGAGGAATGTCTTCCGAATTCACCTGCAGAATAGGCAGCAACATGTTAATCGAACTCCTTCCTGGTCCACTCGTCCTCGGGAATCGGCAGCGCCTCTCCGGAGAAACGCTGCTCCGCGAACGGGTCGGCATCGTTATGGAAGCCGTTGCGCTCCCAGAACCCCGGACGATCCTCTTTCATGAATTCGATCCGTCGCACCCATTTCGCGCTTTTCCAGAAATAACGGTGCGGCACGATCGTGCGCAGCGGCCAGCCGTGCTTGTCGGTCAGCGGCTCTCCCGCGTAACGGTAGGCGAGCATGACGTTGTCCATCAACAGATCGGACAGCGGCACGTTCGTATCGTAGTCGGGATCGGCGTGGAACATCACGTAACGGGCTTCGGGCTTTAACTTGACCAGCGACAGCAAATCCTTGAACAGCACGCCCTCCCACTCGGTGTCGAACTTCGACCAGCGCGTCACGCAGTGGATGTCGCATTCGATGCGAGAGGAAGGCAGCCGGAGCACGTCTTCGTACGTCAGCTCCAGCGCCTCCTCCACCTCTCCGTCGATGGTCAGCCGCCACTGTTCCATATCGTATCGGGGGATCTCCCCTTCGTGCAGAATCGGAAATTTGCCCGTCAACGTCTGGCCCGGGGGCAGACGCCCGCCGAGCGCCTCGTCCGCCGACGACGGAGCGATCGGTTTGGCTTTCTTTAATCTTTCCGCTTTGTTATGCATGTTGCCGCCTCCTATCCTTTCGCGCCGAACCGGCTACCTGGAGCTGGTGCCCGAGCTCTGCGCGTCCTTGACGAACTCCTTGTTCTTGAAGAAAAACATCGCGGCGATCGTGACGGCGTAAGGGACCATCTGCGTAAAATGAGACGGCATCGCCAAGCCCTGCAGGCGAATGCTGAACGCGTCCATGAGCCCGAACAGCAAGCTCGCGGCGGCCACTCCCAGCGGCCCCGATTGTCCGAGCATGGTGGCAACTAGCGCAATGAACCCCCGGCCGGCCGTCATCCCTTCCGTGAACATCGTCACCTGGCCAAGTGACAGCTGCGCCCCGGCGAGCGCGCAGAGAACGCCGCACGCCAGCATCGCGCCGTACTGGTAACGCCGGACCTGGATGCCCAGGCTTCTGGCGGCCAGCGGGTTGTCCCCGGCGGCCAGGAAGCGGAAGCCTCCGATCGTCCGGTAGAAATAAACCCACATCGCGCCGACCAGCAAGATCGCCAGATAGACGAGCGGAGAATGTCCGGACAGAATATCCCCGACGACGGGAATATCTTTGACCAGAGGAATTTCCCACTTCGGAAGCCCGACCATGTCCTTGTTATAATAGGCTCCCTTAACGTTAAACAACGTTCGCAGGCTGAAGGTGGTCAGCCCGGCCGCCAGAAAGTTCATGGCGATGCCGACGACGATGACGTTAGCCCGCAAA
This sequence comes from Bacillota bacterium, assembly GCA_023418755.1. Taxonomy (GTDB): domain Bacteria; phylum Bacillota; class Bacilli; order Paenibacillales; family Paenibacillaceae; genus Cohnella. Next base: position 15,784 of record JAEZZE010000448.1, read on the forward strand.
TGGATGCACAGGTAGGCGAACAGCAGCGCGAAGAGCGACACGCAGCCGATCGAGAACGCGACCGCCGCGCCCGTATTGCCGAAATAATGGTTGCCGACGATCGCCGAGAAAGCGCCGATCAGCATCAAACCCTCCAGGCCGACGTTGAACAGTCCCACTCTCGCGCACAGCGCTCCGCCCAGCGCGGCGAGCAGGATCGGCGTCAGCATGCGCAGCGCCGAGTTGAACAGAGCCAGATCAAACAGCTGCTCCATTCGGGTCCCCCTCCTTTCTGCGTTTCCGGAAGCCCCGAACGAATTTGACGGTGATGAACAGAATCAGCACGGCCTGAATGACGTCCCCGATTTCCAGCGGCACGTCGGTATTCAGCTCCACGCCCATTCCTCCCGTCTGCAAGGCGACGAGGAAGAAGGCCGCGAACGCCGTGCCGATCGGATGCGCGTTCGCCAGCAGCGCGGCCATAATGCCCGTCCAGGCAAAATCCGCCGCCACGAAGGAATTGTCGATGTACCGGTATTGCGAACCGAGCACCTCGCCGGCTCCCGCCAGTCCGGCCAGCCCGCCGCTCGCGAACATGACGCCGAGCATCAAGGGCGTCCGTCTGACGCCTCCGTAGACGGCAAACAGCGGGTTGCCCCCCATCATGCGGGCCTCGTATCCCGATACGGTTCTCGTTAAATACACGTAAAGCGCGACCATCGCGGCAAGCGCCAGCAGAAGCCCCACATGCGCGGGCATCCCCTTGAACAGCTTGGGCAGCCAGATCGCGTTATCGATCATCTGCGACTGGGCCATCGCGGCCGAGCCGGTCTTGTCCTTGAACGGGTAGGCGACCATATAGCTGGCGAACAGCGTGGCGATGTAGTTCAGCAGCAGCGTCGTAATCAGCAGATTCACGCGGAAGCGGGCGTCCATATATCCTGCGAAGGCGGACCATAGACCGCCGGCCGCGATTCCCGCCAGGATGGAGACGACGGCGACGAACCAGGCCGGTCCGGGCAAATACAGCGCCGTCAGCGCCGCCGTCAAGCCTCCGAGCGCCATCTGGCCTTGAGCGCCGAGGTTGAAGAAGCCCGAACGGAACGCGATGGCGGCCCCCAGGCCGACGAGAATGACGGGCGTGGCGCGATTAAGCGTGCTGGTGAGGAAATAGAAGCTGCCGAACGCCCCTTTCCACATCTCCGCATAGGTTTCCAAGATCGAGCCGCCCGCAATCGCGATGGCGATCGATCCCGCGAGCAAGCCGAGCGCGACGGCGGCTGCCGGCCCCGGCAGGGAAGCCGCCAGCTTCTTGATTTTATCCATTGCGCTTTCCCCCCACCATCAGCAGACTCAGCTTTTCTTCGGTCGCTTCCTCTTCCCGCAGCTCTCCGACGATCGCGCCCTCGTACATGACCAGGATGCGGTCCGACAGCTTCAGAATTTCCGACAGCTCCGACGACACGAGCAGAATGGCGCCCCCGGCGTCCCTTTTGCGCAGCAGCTGCTCGTGGATCGTCTCCATCGCTCCGATATCGACGCCTCGGGTCGGCTCCGCCGCAATGAGGAAAGGCGTCCGCTGCGCGATCTCGCGGGCCACGATCAGCTTCTGGAGATTGCCGCCGGACAGATTCTGGGTTTCGTTGTCCGGCGAGCCGGCCTTGATCGCATACTGCTTGATCCAGTCCGAGACGCGGGCTTTCACCGCCCGCCCCTGCAGAAATCCGAGCTTGCTCAGCTTGCGCTGGTGGCCCATCGTTCCCGTCTCCGCCACCGTCGCCGATTTGTTGGCTCCCCAGACGTAGCGGTCCTCCGGGATGTGCGCCAGGCCCGCGCTCCGGAACTCCCGGGCCGACTTCCCGGTGACGTCGGTTCCCAGCAGCGCGACGGTTCCTTTCGCCGGCTTCGCCAAGCCCGAGATCGCCTGAAGAAGCTCCGACTGGCCGTTGCCGGAAATGCCCGCGATGCCGACGATCTCCCCCGCGCTGACGTGCAAGCTGACGGAATCCACCGCAGGCTTGCTCCCGCTCCCGAACACGGAGAGATCCTTTACCTCCAGCACCTTGTCCTTCGGCGAGGACGGCCGCTTGTCCATCGCGGCCAGCGGCCTGCCGACCATCAATCTGGACAATTCCTCGACGCTCGTCCGGGACGCCTCCAGCACTCCGGTCACCTCTCCGTCCCTTAAGACGGTGATGCGGTCGGCCGCGCTCATGACCTCGTTCAGTTTATGGCTGATCAGAATAAAGCTCTTGCCCTGCTTGGTCAGCGTCCGAATCGCTTCCAGCAGCTCGCCCACCTCCAGCGGAGTCAGCACTCCCGTAGGCTCGTCGAGAATGATGATTTCCGCTCCTTGGTGGAGCACCTTGAGAATTTCCACCCGTTGCTGGACGCCCAGCGGACAGTCGGCGATCCTCGCGCGCGGATCCACGCGAATCCCGTACTTTTCCGACAACGCCTCTACCTGGGCAATAGCGGTCTTGCGGTCGAAGCGCAGCTTGCCGGGCTCTTTGCCGATCACGATATTTTCCGCGACCGTGAAGTTCCGGAACAGCATGAAATGCTGATGAACCATGCCGATGCCGTGACGAATGGCGTCCTTCGGATCGGCAAACCGCACTTCTTGGCCTCGCACCCGAATCGTTCCGGAGGAAGGCTGCTCCATTCCGTACAGAATGCGCATCAGCGTCGTCTTGCCGGCCCCGTTCTCTCCTACGATCGCGTGCACCTCGCCTGGCTTCAGATCGTAATCGATGTGCCGGTTCGCCCGTACGGCGCCGTAATGCTTCGAAATCCCTTCCATCTTAAGCAGCATGGACCTGCCTCCATCCCTTGTCGCAAGCGTAGGAAACCGGCTGCTTAAGGCAGCCGGTTACGAATAAGCAGTATGGAACTGACTATGAACTTATTGCAAGGAATCGTTCACGACGATTGTCCCCGCAACGATATCATCATTGATCTGCTTCAGCTTGTCAACGGCTTCTTGGCTGATGGCGTCGCTGAGCGGGGATTTGCCTTCTTTGTTGACGTACGTAAGACCTACTCCGCCTTCCTTCAGGCCGTAGTCGCGCACGTCGAACGAGAAGTTGCCTCCGACGAAATCTTTAACCGTCTCGTAAACGACGGCATCCGTGCCTTTCAGTTGAGCCAGAATGACTTGCTTGCCGTCGGTGTTGTCCGTGTCTTGGCCTGACGTATAGAAGCCCTTCTCGGCCGCGGCTTCGAAGACGCCCAGATCGCCTACGGCGGACATGCCGGCTACGAAGTCGGCTCCTTGCGAATTTTGCAGCAAGGCAAGCTCCTTCGCCTTGGCCGGATCGGTGAACCCGCCTACGTAGTTGACCAGAACCTTGACGTCCGGGTTAACGGACTTGGCTCCTTGCTCGAACCCGCCCGTGTATTTCTTCATCAGCGGAATATCCACCGCTACGACGTTGCCTACCGTGCCGGTCTTGGACACCAGCGCCGCCGCCGCGCCCAGCAAATAGGCGGCTTCGTGCTCGCGGAAGGCTACGCTGCGAACGTTCGGCAGATCGATGACGGTATCGATGATCGCGAACGACTTGTCCGGATATTGAGGAGCGATCTTCTTCAACGCATCCTCCATCTGGAAAGTCGACGTAAGGATCAGATCGAAGTCTCCGGCCGCGGCCGATTGCAGATTCTGCTCGATGGAAGCCGGGTTGGAGGACTCGATCGTCTTGACTTCGACGCCGAACTCCTCTCCCGCTTTTTTCAAGCCCTCGTCCATCAATTGGAAGAACGGATTGACGCCGATCGGCTCCGGAGTGACCAACGCGATTTTATAAGCTTCTTCCGGCGAAGCCGGCGCGGACTCGGACGGAGCCGCCGAATTGGAAGGCGAAGCGGACGGGCTTCCCTGCGCCTCGTTCTTATCCTTGGAACCGCACGCCGCCAGCACTCCCCCCAGAATGACAAGCATAAGTACGAGTATAAACGGTTTTCTCATCTGTCTTCTCCCCTAATCTATGAAATCCACCTAGCTGTTGATATCCTAGCAGTTTGGTCGGCTTTTGTCAAAACAAATCAATAGACTGGAACAACTTTCCTATGCTTTGCCACGTATTATTGTTAACGAAACTTCGGGAAGGATGGACGAACGTTATGGATCGAGAACCGGCGGAGGCCTCGAGCCTCACCAGATCGAGCGCACCCAAGAAACGCATGAGCAAAAAGAAAATGCTGCTTTACGGCAGCCTTGGCGTCTTTCTGATTATCGCTTCGATAGCAGCCTACTACGTCTACACGATCGTCTCTTTTGCCGGCGAGATTTACCAGCCTCCCGCGGACAACCAGCCGAGCGCCGTCGTTCCCGCGGATGGCAGCGCTCTCACGCCGGTTGCCGTCATCGAGCCGCCCGAGCGGTTCGGGGACGAGCGAATCAACGTCCTCCTGCTGGGAGGAGATTCGCGGGGCGTCAAGAGCACCGTCAAGCCGCGTTCCGATACGATGATCGTCGTCTCCATCGATCCGGTCTCCAAGAGCACGCATCTCTTCTCCCTCTTGCGGGACACTTACGTGGACATTCCGCGCTACGGCTCTAACCGCTTGAACGCCGCGATTACGCTCGGCGGGCCGCTGCTCGCGATGGAGACGGTGCAGAACCTGATCGAGCTGCCGATCCATTATTACGTCTACACCGACTTCGAGGGGTTCATTTCCCTGATCGACGAGCTGGGCGGCATCGACTTCGAGATCGACAAGAACATGCGGCACACCGATAATCGGGACGATCCGAGATACAACATCAACTTGGAAAAAGGCGTTCAGCATCTGGACGGGATTACCGCTCTGCAATATGTCCGGTTTCGCAGCGACGCCCTGTCCGATTTCGCCAGATCCGAACGGCAGAGAAAGTTCCTCGCGGCGATCGCCGACAAGCTGAAATCGACAACGACCTTGATCAAGCTTCCGCAGCTGTTAAGCGGAATCGCTCCCTATATCGAGACGAGCGTTCCTCCCGGCGATCTGTTCGAGCTTGCCCGGCTTGGCCTCAAGCTGGACACCGGCAATTTGACGGGGATCCAGATTCCGCAGACAGGCGCGTTCAAGGGCGAGATCATCTCCGGGATGGACGTACTCGTTCCGGATCTCGAGAAGGTTAGGAGCTATGTCCGGGAGCAGCTCGCCGGGCCGTCTCCCGATCATCCGCAGCCCCCTTCCGATGCAAGCGGCTTCTGACGATTCGGAGCCGACTTAAAGCATATTAACATTATAGGATTAATGTGTTATCATGAATTCATCTCACCTATGGAAAGGATTGGACGACTTGGCAATCACGACATTCAAAGCATCGGCGCAATTGCAAGAAGGAGTAGTCGTTAAAGTTCGCTCCAGAAATTTCGAATTGACGATTGACGAGCCGAAAAGCCTGGGCGGAACCGATACGGGGATGAATCCGGTGGAAGCGGTGCTGGGCGCGCTCGGCGCCTGCCAATCGATCGTGGCCAGGGTGTACGCCAAGAAGTTCGACGTTCGCCTCGACGATTTTCGCGTGGAAGTGGAAGGAGATCTCGATCTGGACGGCTTCTTCAAGAGGTCCGACGTTCGTCCCGGCTATTCGGATATTCGCTATACGTTCTACATTAAAACCGATGCCCCTCAAGAGCGCGTCGAGCAATTCGTCAAGTTTCTGGAAGAAACTTGCCCCGTCGGCGATACGATCGCCAATGCGGTTAACCTGAAATTGAGCAACATCGTCATCGAAGCTCCGGAAACGGTGGAATAACTCATCACCGCCCTCTCGCTTCGCATAAAACGGTCCTCGGCCAAGTCTTCCGCAATTGCGGAAGCCGGCCGGGACCGTTTTTCTCTGCTAGGGCTGGTCCATTTTCATCATGACTTACTTGAGCGCCATTCAAGTCCCGTTACACGATTCCTCCGAACAACTCGCTCTTACGATAACCCTCCATAGCGCGCGTGCTCTTGTACGCGAACGGGCCAGTCCTTGTTTTTGCGCTACCGCCCTTATCCGGCTTTACCCCTTGCTCGCCCCGGCCGTCAAGCCGTCGACCAGATTGCGCTGCAGCGCGAGGAACAGCGTCATCACCGGCAGCGCGACCAGCACCGCACCCGAGGCGAAAAGCGTAAACTCCGTCGAATTGCGCTGATTGACCATTTTGTACAGCCCGACGGCCAGCGTTCGTTGATCCTCCGAGCGCAGCACCAGATCCGCGAATATGAAGTCGACGAAACAGCCGTTAAAGATCATCAGGCTGGCGTAGGTCAGCATCGGCTTGGCGAGCGGAACCATGATCCGGAAGAAGACGGTCAAGTGGCTCGCTCCGTCGATCCGCGCGGCTTCCTCCAGACTGCCGGGCACGGTATCGAAAAAGCCTTTGGCCACGAACACGTTGGTCACGATCGCCCCGGAGCTGTACACGAGCACGAGCGCCAGATGCGAATTAAGCAGCCCCACCGTGTTCAGCACGACGTACACGGCGATCATCGCCATAAAGCCCGGGAACATCTGCAGCACGAGCAGCGCGTTCAGCGAGAAGCGGCGACCGGCGAACCGGAACCGGGACACGGCGTAGGAGGTCAGCAGAAGCAGAAACGTTCCCAGCACCGTCGACATCGTCGCGATCTTCAGCGTGTTCATGAACCATATCGGGTACTTGGTCGCGCGAAAAAGCTCGCGGTAATGCTCGAAAGTGAAATTACGCGGAATCAGCGTCTCGCTGTACAGACTGTTCCCTTCCTTCAAGGAGGACAGCACGATCCACAGCGCGGGATACAGGCTGACGATCGTCAGCACGATCAGAATGACGTAGCTGAGGCCGAGCTTCAGGCGGGCGTTGGAGCCGTTCATGCGATCATATCCTCCTCTTTGTAGGATCGGGTTCGGCGATAGCTCCAGATGGACAGCGTCGCGATCATCAGGAAAATGACGATGCCGATCACCGACGCGAAGCTGTACTGCGCTTGATCCAGCGCGAGCTTATACAACCACGTCACGAGCAGATCGGTATGTCCCGCGTATTGATAATGGGTGTTAACCGGCCCGCCGTCGGTCATCAGGTAGATGACGTTGAAATTGTTGATGTTGCCGGCGAACTGCATGATCAGCACCGGAGCCGTGGCGAACAGCATCATGGGCAGCGTGATCCGGCGGAACTTCTGATACGAGCCCGCGCCGTCGACTTCGGCGGCCTCGTACAGATCCCGGGGAATCGTCGTCAATATTCCGAAAGCCAGAATCATCGTAATCGGAATGCCGATCCACATATTGACGATCATCAGCGTCGCCTTGGCCCACATCGGGTTCGTCAGCCACGGTACGCCTTCCAGACCGATCATGCGCAGCATATCGTTGATCGGCCCGAACTTGTTGTTGAACATGTTGCGCATGACCAGCAAGGAGATCAAGCTCGGGATCGCGAACGGAACGATCATGACGGTGCGCCAGAACGCCTTGAAGCGGATGCGAGGCTGATGGATGAGCACCGCCACCAGAATTCCGCCGACATAAGTCGTGGCCGTCGCGACCGCCGCCCAGACGACCGTCCACAGCAGCACGCCGAAGAACGTGTCGCTCCACACCTTCAAGCTTACGAGCTTGACGAAATTGGAAAAGCCGACCCAGTCGATGAGATTCGCCGGCGGCAGATTCGGGTCCGCGTAGTTCGTAAAGGCGAGCAGAATCGAAAAGATCAGAGGGAGCACGGTCAGAAACAAAATAAATACGGCGGGGAGCAGCAGAACGGCGTAAGCGAAATTTCGTTGATTCATCGCCCGGAGCGTCTGGCGGAACGAATGGACCTTCTGCCCGGCCTCCCGCAGAAGTCCCGTCTTGTACGCGTCGCGAATGCCCGCCGCGTACAGCGCGACGGCCAGCAGCGCGGCGATCATCGCCATCAAGCCTTTGATCAGCAGGAAGATGGAGTGATCCCCTTCCACCATCTTCGTCAGCTTGCCGACTTTCACCAAGCCGCTGGGCTGGTCGCCGAGCGTCCACAGTCCCCGCAAATACTCCGGCAAGTCGAGCGCGACGGCCCCGCTCAAGAGACCGATGCCGGCGGCCAGAAATAAAATCCCCTTCATCCTCTGCCCGTTATAGAGCTGTCCCAAGCCCATGAAGAGCGCCGACATCACAGCGCCGGCGGTTGATTTGCGCATGCGCGATTCCTCTCTTTCTTCGCTTCGGACGGGGCGTCCCATAAGTAAAGCGAGCCGTGCCGAACGTTTATCGATGGATGCATGGTAACGGGCATCTATCTCCGGCAGTCGCCAGGAGATAGATGCCTTTCTTTTTTTTCATCGATAATCTTGTACGTCCCTGCCTGCGGAACAGCCCCGCGCTTGGCTGACCTTCTCTCTATTGGGAGACGATAGCCGTCTTCACCGTCTCGACCATGGCGTCCAGCGTCTTTTTCACGTCGGCTTTCGGGTCGTCCCATAGCGTCGTGAACGCCGCCTTCAGCGGGTCCCACAGCGCGTTGATCGCCGAGATGCCCGGCATCGGAGTCGAGTTCTCGAACTGTTGGAAGAAGCCGCTGACATACGGATCGTTCTTGATCTTCGGATCTTCCCCGGCTTCCTTGTTCGCCGGAATCGCTCCCGTCATCTCGTAATTTCTCAACTGATTCTCCTTGCTTGCCGCGTAATTCGCGAACAAACGGGCCGCGATCGGATACGGAGTGTACGAATTGACGTAATAGGACTTGACTCCGGAGAACGAGGTGGACGGGTTGCCGTTAGGCACGGCCGGAAGCGGCGCGACGCCGAAGTTGACCTTGTCCTTGAAAGCGCCGACCGACCAAGGACCGTCGATATTCAAGGCCAGCTTGCCGTCCGTGAACAATTGCGTTTTGATATCGTAGGTGACGTCCGCCGCGTTCATCGGCAGAATCGGCTTAAGCGACCTCAAAAATTCGAAGCCCTCCACCGCCCCCGGGCTGTTCAGCCCGATGTCGTTCGGATCGGTGTTGTCCTGACCGAAGAAATAACCGCCGAAGCTGCCGACGAACGGATAGGAGTAATACCCGACGAACTCCCACATGACGGCGTACTTGTTCTCCTTCGGATTCGTGAACGTCTCCGCGAACTTCGCGACTTCGTCCCACGTCTTGGGCGGTTCCGGGAACAAGTCTTTGTTATAGAACAGAGCGTACGTTTCCACGGATTTCGGATAGCCGTACAGCACTCCTTCGTAGGAAGAGGCCTTGACGGCCGCTTCCGCCATGGAGGCGCGCGTCTCCTCCTCGAACACGTCGTTGGGAAGCAGCAGACCCGCCTTGACCGCCTGGGCGATCTGATCGTGCGGGAGAGTCAGGACATCGGCCGCCAGCTTCGAGGGGCCGTCCGTCGCCAATCTGCCGCCTTGGTCGCCCCCGGCGACTTCCTCCAGCGTGACGGGAACGCCGTATTCTTGTTCGAAGGCCGCCGCCAGCTCTTGCATATACGGCATTTGCTCTTTCGCTTCCCATACTTTCAGCTTGGCGCCGGCTTCCGGCTCCAACGCCTCCTCCCCGCCGTCGTCGGACGGAGCCGAGCTTTCGGCCGCTGCCGAAGGACTCTCGTTCGCGGAAGGCGAGGCGCTCCCTTTATTCCCGTTGCCGTCCCCTCCTCCGCAAGCCGTCAATGCCGCCAGCAGCAACGCGCAGAGCATTCCAAGACTCCATTTTTTGAGCTTCATGTTACCCATCCTCCCGTTTTTTAAGTGCTTCCCCTTTTCATGCACGCGATGATCGGACACCGTTTTGCGAGCGAAACGCTTTCAATCCCTCTCGGATCCCCGGGCAAAAACGCCTTCGACTTCCCAATAGAAGAGAAACGCGTATTTTGCCGATGACGATTCGGACAAGGAAAGGTAATCTTATCCTTACTAGTAGAGTAGAGAACTGAAATTTCTTTGGAGGGCGAAAGCCCTCCATTTACTTTTCCAGCTCCCCCTTCATCAAACCGGACGTGAGGTTTTCCCTCATCCGGCTTTCCGATGTTCTTCTTCCTTCAG
>JAEZZE010000251.1 GCA_023418755.1 Bacillota bacterium
AACGGTATGGCCCGCGTTCAAACAACAGAAGTTCCTGTTCCTGATGATGCTGCCGGCGCTCGTCTGGGCGATTCTGTTCGCCTATGCTCCGATGGCCGGATTGTATATGTCCTTCGTGAATTACCAACCCGCGCTGGGACGGTTCTGGGAGAGTCTGTTCCATAGCGAGTTCGTCGGCCTGGAATGGTTCCGTTACTTTTTCAACAACGGCGATTTTCTGATCGTCATGCGCAATACGCTCGCTTCCACCCTGATCACGATGCTGTTCTCGTTTCCTATGCCGATCCTGATCGCCATCGCGATCAACGAGATCAAAAACGCGAGCTTCAAAAAAATCGTCCAGACGTCCTCCTATTTGCCCTATTTCATATCCTGGGTGATCGCGGCGAACATTATCGTCACGTTGTTGTCCTCCGACGGCGCGATCAACGCGCTTTTGAAGTTTTTTCATCTGACCGACGAGAGCGTCCTATTCCTGCAAAAAGGCAAGTATTTCTGGTGGATCGTCGCGATCGGCAACACGTGGAAAGACATGGGATACAGCTCGATTATGTATTTGGCGGCCATCTCCGCCATTAACCCGGAGCTGTACGAAGCGGCCAAAGTCGACGGAGCGAATCGGTTCAAGCAAATCCGCTACATCACGCTGCCCCATCTGAAGCCGACGATCGTTATTTTGCTCATTCTGGCGCTTGGCGGCGTCTTGAACGCCGGATTCGACCAGCACTTCCTGCTTGGCAACAACCTGACGAAGGACTATTCGGACGTTCTGTCCACCTATTCGTTCCGCTATGGCATCCAGAACGGCATGTTCTCCTACGCTTCGGCCGTCGGAATGTTCAGTTCCGTCGTGGCCTTTATCATCGTGGTGATCGTCAATTATACGGCGAAAAAAATCAACGGCCAGTCCTTATTCTAGCCGGAACCGGAGGAACCCGCATGAACGGCAAAAAAACGCTACCCGAGCACCTGTTCGACGCCGGGCTTTATCTGTTTCTCGCTTGCATTTTTTTGGCTACCTTTTATCCGTTTTGGAACATTTTCGTGATTTCGCTTAACGACGCCACCGATACGCTGCGCGGCAACCTGTATTTCTGGCCGAGGGAGTTCACCCTGGCCAGCTACAACACCATTTTCCGCAATCCCGAAATCTGGAGCGCGCTGCAGGTGACCGTGCTGCGGACGATCGTCGGAACGATTCTGTCCATCTTCTGCATCTCCATGCTCGCCTACTCGCTGAGCAAGCGGTATTTGCTCGGCTGGAAATACTTTTCCTTTTTCTTCGTATTTACGATGTATTTCGGCGGCGGACTCATTCCGTCCTACATGATCATCAAATCGCTGGGGTTGATCGATTCGTTCTGGGTGTTTATTTTTCCGGGGGCGATCGGGGTGTTCCTGATGATTCTCGTGCGCACATTTATCGAGCAGCTTCCGGGAGAAATCGAGGAATCGGCCAAAATCGACGGAGCCAACGACCTGCAAATCTTCGCCCGAATCGTCATGCCGCTCTGCGTGCCCGTGCTGGCCACCATCGGCTTGTTCCTCGCCATCGGCCACTGGAACGCCTGGTACGATTCATACATTTACACTTACAAGCCGGAGTTGAAGACGCTGCAGGCCGTGCTCGTGAAAATCCTCAACCAGTTCCAGACCGGAGCGATGATGTCTGACGCCCAGCAGCTGGCGCAAAGCGCCAAACGCATTCCGGTATCCAGCGAAAGCATCCGAATGGCGGTAACGATGGTCGCCACTCTGCCGATTATCATGGTTTACCCGTTCGTGCAGAAATATTTCGTCAAAGGGATCATGATGGGAGCGATCAAAAACTGATCCGCGTGGCTCGCTTGCTTAAGCGATAGCAAGAGGCTTGTCTGGCATTTTACAGGGAAAACGATTACAATAGAGGGAGTTCGCGAATCATAGGATAGAAAGGTTGATATTCATGAGCACACACAAAAAGAAACCGCCCGTCACGTCACGTCCAAAGGAGAAGGAGCAGGTCAACAAAAAGGCGCTCGTTTGGATCGGGGCGGCCGTCGGTCTCATTATTGTGGTCATGGCGGTGCTGCTCGCGCTGGACATTTAAGCCGCGACAGCCGTTTCATTAACCTAACCAATCATAAACCTTATGGGGGTTTGTCTCGTTCTGCGTGCTAGGCAGCCGGAAGCGTTCCGGCGGCGCCCGCAGTTCGTCGGGCAACCCCCCTTCTGCTATCGTGACCGGCGTTCCCATCGGGACGAGGTCGTACAATTCCTCGATGTCTTCCTTCTTCATCCTCACGCAGCCGAGCGATTCGTCCTTGCCCATGCTCTCCGGCTCGTCCGTTCCGTGAATGCCGTAGCGCGTGTCCGACAGCGTCATCCCCCTGCTCCCGAAGACGCCGTTGCTACTGCCGTTAGGGTCCTTCACCTTTTCCGAAATGACGAACTTGCCTTCCGGCGTCTTATCGCCGCCCAGTCCGACCTCGTAATTGCGCAAAATAACGTCGCCGCTGACGACGGCCAGCCGATGATTGCTCTTGTCGACGATAATTTCCATCGGATATTCCGTCATCGGGGCAAGCGTGCCGGCCGGCTCGCCGTGCCCGGAACCGGGCCCCGTCAGGTCCGGCCAGCCCGCGGTTTGCGGAATTTTGCCGTCCTTCTTGTCGGTAAGCACGGCCGTCAGTTCGTCGAACCAAGGCGACATGCTCTCCGTCCAGCCCGCCATCGTGTTGGCCGGGTAATCTCCGGCCATCGCTTCCGGCGAATCCGGCCATTTGCCGTTCCTCTCCTTATAGCGGATCATCGCGGAGCGCAGCGCCAGCTTCTCCTCCTGCAGCGGCTTCCAGCCGTCGACGAGCTTGGCGGCGGCTTTGCCGTCCTCCGGCTTGCAATCGCACCACTTCGGATCGAACCACTCGATGCCCGCCAGTCCCGATTCGCGATCGGACGTGACCGTCGCGATCGGTTTGCCGCTCTTGACCCAATCGTTCCATTTCCCGAGCTTCGGGACGGCGACGAGCAGACGGGGCTGACGGGAAGGCTTTCGCGTCAGCGTCTCTCCGAGCACGATGCGTCCCTGCTCTTCCGGACCCGGGGCTCCCGCGATCTGATCCGGCGGGATAACGCCGGCAGGCAGCGGGGCCGGCTTGCCTCCCGACGCCGGTTTGGGGGAAGCGCTCGCCTTCGCCGTCGCGGCCGGAGGCGCCGTGCCCGCCGTCGTCTCGGCTGCCGCCGCATCGTCCGCCTTTGGCAGCAGCTCCCGCACGGCTACGATCGCTCCGCCTACGAGCACGAGCGGAATGAGCAGAGCAGCCGTCCATTTCTTCCACCCGGATTTATCGCTTGCTTTATTCTCGGGAAGCTTGGGAGCCGGCTTCGATTCGAACGCCTCATAGATCTCTCCGGCTTGCGCGAAGCAATAGGTCGCTTTCGCGGCGTCTCCCTTGCCCTCGTATTCCTTGCCCAGCAAATACCAAGCCATCCGGCTGTCTTCGTGCTTGAGGAGGTACTCCTTGAGCGGCAACGCGTCTCCGACATTGGGAACGTTGTCATAAAAGTGCTGGATCTGTTCGTCAATGCGAGATTCCTTGCTCATGCCGTCACCTCCGCGCTAGTCGTTTTATCCCTCCCTTATTATCGGATTTTCGGCTCCGGTTCTAAAGCGCAAACGAGGCTGTTCCGTAAATCAGGCAGCCAGATTACGGCTTCCTGACATCTTAAGGAACAGCCCCGATCGAATTAAGAGTGGAAATCCTGTCCGGACAGCACTTCCTTGACGTGCCCCGCCCGGATGACGAAATCTCCGAAATGCTCGCCCTCCTGGCGTTCTTTCGCATACTGCTCCAGGATCGGAGACAAGGAGTCCAGGATTTCCTTCTCTCCGATATTTTCCTTATACAGCTTGTTCAGACGCTGGCCGGCAAAGCCTCCGCCCAAGTACATATTGTACTTGCCGGGCGCCTTCCCGATGAAGGCGATCTCCGCCAGCCCCGGACGCGCGCAGCCGTTCGGGCAGCCGGTCATGCGGATGACGATATCGTCGTCGCGCAGGCCGTTGCGCTCCAGCATCGGCTCGATTTTCTCCAGCAGGTCCGGCAAATACCGCTCGGACTCGGCCATCGCCAGTCCGCACGTCGGCAAGGCGACGCAGGCCATCGAATTTCTCCGCAACGCGGAATAATACTTGCCGTCCGTCAGCCCGAAGGATTGGATCAGCGCCTCGATCTTCTTCTTCTTCTGAGTACTGACGTTGCCGATGATCAAGCTCTGGTTCGGCGTAAGCCGGAAATCCCCGGTGTGTACCTTGGCGATCTCCCGAAGCCCCGTCATCAGGGGATAGCCTTCATCGTCTTTGATCCGTCCGTTCTGGATAAACATCGTGAAATGCCACTTGCCGTTGATGCCCTTCACCCAGCCGTTGCGGTCGCCGTTATGGTCGAAACGGAAATCGCGCGCTTCTTCCAGCTTCCATCCGAGCCGTCTGGTCAGTTCGTCCTTGAACCAGTCGAGGCCGCGATCGTCGATCGTATATTTGAATCTGGCATGCTTGCGCACCGCCCGATCTCCGTAATCGCGCTGGATCGTCACCGTTTTCTCCGCGACGTCGACGACCTGCTCCGGCTTGCAGAACCCGACGACGCGCGCCACTTGCGGATACGTCTTCGGATCACCGTGCGTCATGCCCATGCCTCCGCCGGCCGTTACGTTAAAGCCCTGCAGCTTGCCGTTCTCGATGATGGCGATAAAGCCAAGGTCCTGCGAAAATACGTCGACGTCGTTCGTCGGCGGCACGGCCAGCCCGATCTTGAACTTCCGCGGCAAGTACACGGGGCCGTAGATCGGCTCCTGCTCCGCATTCGTATCGACGACTTTCTCTCCGTCCAGCCAGATTTCGTGATAGGCGTTCGTCTGCGGCTCCAGATGACGGCTGAGGCGCGACGCCCATTCGTACACTTCGGCATGAACCTCCGATTGGTACGGGTTCGGAGACGCCATTACGTTCCGGTTCACGTCTCCGCACGCGGCCAGCGTCGTCAGCAGGGAAGCGTGGATTTCCTGGATCGTCTTCTTCATGTTCCATTTGATGATGCCGTGCAGCTGCACCGACTGCCGCGTTGTCAGCCGAATCGATCCGTTCGCGTACTGCTGAGCGACCCGGTCCATCATCAGCCACTGCTCCGGCGTAACGACTCCGCCGGGAGCGCGGATACGCAGCATGAACTGATAGGCAGGCTCCAGCTTTTGCTTCGCCCGCTCGTTGCGCAAGTCGCGATCGTCCTGCATGTAGCTGCCGTGGAACTTCATCAGCCGGTTCTCGTCCTCGGGGATCGAGCCGGTTATACGGTCTTCCAACGCCTCCGCCAGCACGCCGCGCAAGTAATTGCTGCGGATTTTAATATCTTCGACATCGCTGTGCGGAGCGCTGTTCGGGTTCATTAGGTTATTGTCCGACATTCTGTCTTCTCCTCTCGCGATCGTCGGGATCGGCTTAATAGACGTCCCTCTGATAACGTTTCTGCTGCTGCAGCCGAGCCATGTATTCGCCCGCCGCCTCCGGCGTCAAGCCGCCTTCTTGTTCGAGTATGTCCAACAACGCCCGGTGAACGTCGTGCGCCATCTTTTTCTCGTCTCCGCACACGTAGACGTACGCGCCGGCCTGCAGCCATTCGTACAATTCCTTGGCGTGCTCGTGCATTCTGTGTTGTACGTATACTTTCTTATCCGTATCCCGGGAAAAGGCGACGTCCATTCGAGTCAACACGCCGTCCTTCAACCAGCGCTGCCATTCGACCTGGTATAGGAAATCGGTCGCGAAATGCTGGTCTCCGTAGAAGAGCCACGATTTGCCCGCCGCTCCCGTCTCTTCCCGTTCGCCGAGGAACGCCCGGAACGGAGCGACGCCTGTGCCGGGTCCGATCATGATGATCGGGGCATCGGGATTTTGCGGAAGCTTGAAGTTGTCGTTCTGCTGAACGAACACGGGGAGCGCTTCGCCCGACGCGACCCTTTCCGCCAGATGCACCGAGCAGACGCCCTTGCGGGCGCGGCCGCGAGCTTCGTAGCGCACCGCCCTTACCGTCACGTGGACTTCTCCCGGATAAGCGCTCGGACTGCTCGCGATCGAATACAGGCGAGCCGGAAGCTTGCGCAGCACCGTCGCGAATTCGCTCGCGGGCACGCCTTTGATCGGGTAATCCGTCGCCAGATCGAGCAGATCCCGGTCGGCGATATAAGCGCGAAGCTCCTGCTCCTTGCCGGTCTGCAGCAGCTCGCCCACTCCGCTGCTTGGCGCCAGCTTGGAGATCTGCTCCAGCAAGGGCTTCGTCAGCACCGTGATTTCGAAATGCTTGCGCAGCGCCTCGCCCAGCGGCAGCTTGTCTCCGTTTTTATTCACCGTCACCTGCTCGGCGGCCGACCAGCCCATCGCTTCGATCAGCTCCGCAACCAGCTCCGGATCGTTCTCCGGATAGATCCCCAGGCTGTCGCCGGGCTCATATTGAAGATTGGAGCCTTCCAAGGAAATTTCCAAATGCCTCGTCTCCCGGTCGGAGCCGCGGCCGTTCAGATTCAGATTCTCAAGCACTTCCGCTTGATAAGGATTCGATCTCGTATATTCCGACTCGATCGCGCTGCCCGAAGCCGCGGAGGACGGAACCGCGCCGGAAACAGGGACGCTAAGCGCCGAAACGACCTGCGACATCCACTGCTCGGCCGCCTCGTCGAAGTCCACGTCGCAATCGACGCGATCTACCAGACGCTTGCCCCCAAGCTCTTCCAGACGTTTGTCGAAATCTTTGCCGGTCTGACAGAAAAACTCGTATGACGTATCGCCCAGCGCCAGAACGGAAAAGCCCAGCGATTCCAGCTTCGGCGCTCTCTTGCCGAGCAAGAACTCGTGGAAAGCGAGCGCGCTGTCGGGCGGTTCCCCTTCGCCGTGCGTGCTGACCACGATCAGCAAGTTGCTGACGCTCTTCAGCGCATTCGGCTTGAAGTCGTTCATCGAGGCCAGCGTGACCTGCAAGCCCTGGTCTTCCAGCTTCTTGGTCAGCTTCTTCGCCAGCTTGCTGCTGTTGCCCGTCTGAGACCCGAAGAGCACGGTCGCTTCCTTGGGCGCCGCCGGTGCGGCAGGCGCGCCGGGCGCCTCAACAGGCAGCCCAGCAGGGGTTCCTGGCGCCGGAGCGGCAACGGCCGCGCCCGAATATGCCGATAAATAACCGCTCAACCAGATCCGCTGCGACTCCGTTAAGCGGGGCAGCAGCCGATTCAGCAGGTCGACTTGCTCCTGATCGAAAGGACTGTTCGTTACTTGAAGGACCAACGTTATCCACCTCACGCGCGTATGCTAATCTCTATTTCCTAGTATTCATGTTACCTTAATTTCTTTTACTTATTGAACCTACCATAGCTAACTGGACGGGTCAATTAGAATGATCTTATAGCATTAATCAAATAAGCTAATATACGCATACTCTTTTCTTTATTTCGCTTCCGTCAAGTTATTGTTCCGTTGATCTGCCCAGGGCAGGAGAATTGTGGAAAATGTCGAAAATTAGTTGTTGGAACGACTAGCACAGCTTATGCACAAGGAGATGACGGGAATGAAATTAGGCAATTGGATGAAAGGCCGCCGTTTGGCGGTTGCAATGGCATTCGCGGTTTTGTTGGGGAGTTGTTTTCCCGTTCCGGGTATGTCGAGCGCGGCGACGGGCGACAGTCTCGACGCTTTTCTGAAACAGTTGAACAGCGCGGAAGCTTCGTTAAAGCAAGCTCAAAAATATTACGCCGATCACGAGCGCCAACTTACCGGGGGCGGCTGGGACGAATCGACGATGGAGTTACAGAACAGGTTTGTTTCGTTGCTGGAAAAAGGGGAGAAGAGCCTCGTCGCCGCGCTTCGTTCCAAACATTCTTACAATCCCGAATATGCCGATCGGTTTGCCAAATTGAACATTTACCAGACTCGCACCGAGCTGCATGCCGACGAGTCGGGAGTCGATTGGGCTCGCTCTTTCGTCAGCGAAAATTATGCATGCTTCAGCCCGGGGTGCCAAGGCGTACCGGTCAGCTACATCCTTCAAGTGAAATACATGGATGGACGCACGGATGTGTTTACGACGCACGGAGAACCTTACGGCTCGGACTCGTCAAACATTATCGATTTAAGAG
>JAEZZE010000175.1 GCA_023418755.1 Bacillota bacterium
TCGTCGCGCTGGGCCACCTGGAGAGCGAACAGCCGGGCATGAAGCTGTTGGCCGAGCGCCTTCAAGCTCGCTTTCCGGACGTTCCGGTCCGCTTCTGTCCGGTCGAGCCGGCTTTGCGGAGCTTGTAGCCGTTACTTGTTGGCGATTGTTGACGCGGTTTTCCGTTTCTGCGCGTTTGCGCACGGAGCCGAACACGAACAAGCGGACTTGAGCGAAAAGTCGACTGACTCATAAGCGGAGTTACTTAAGATGATCAATTGACAAAATAGGAGGATGTACCTCCTACAGATCTAATCGTGACACACATCGGTACCAAATAAATGGAAAATACCAATTTTAATCAAAAATTGTTTGTTAATAAGCGGTATTTTGCTTTCGAACAGGCTTCATACACACGGAACGAAACAGGGTGAACTGATAAGCACGCCGTGCGGGCTTATGGGACAGAACTATGCTCGGGTGCGAGAGTTAAGCATGTCGTGCGGACTTATTGACCTGAAGTGGGCCCGGATGTGAGAGATAAGCACGTGGTGCGGGCTTATGGGCCTGAAGTGGGCCAAGGCGCGACAGATAAGCACGCCGTGCGGGCTTATTGGCCTGAACTGGGCCCGGGTGTGAGAGATAAGCACGCTGTGCGGGCTTATTGGCCTGAACCGGGCCCCGGTGCGACTGATAAGCACGTCGTGCGGACTTATTGGCCCTGAAGTGAGCCCGGGTGCGACTGATAAGCACGCCGTGCGGGCTTATTGGCCAGAACTGTGCCCAGGTGCGACTGATAAGCACGTCGTGCGGGCTTATTGGCCTGAACGGGGATGTTTACCGGAGTAGTTGTGGTCAAGTATGCCTGGACTCGCCTCATACGCTCCTAAAATTACTTTGTAACGGGTTACCCATTCAGATTTTAGGAGCGTATAGCATCGGAAGGAGGTACATCCCCCTTGACTCTTTAGTATGGATCATCTTTCAGGCAACTTGCACCGACTATGGGACAGCCCCGTAAGCTTCCTTATTCGGCGAGTCGAAGCCGGCCGTCTTGTTCGAGCAGCGGGAGGAAGACGGGCCGCTCGAGCGGAGTCGCGTTCGGCGTGTGCAAGGCGAGAAACAGATCGCCTTCGAACGTCTTGAAGATCATGCCGTGACCGCCGTCGCTTTCGTAGATCGGATCGGACTGCTGCACCCAAGGGCCTTCGATGCCGCCGTTCATGGAACGGGCCGTGCCTTGAGCGTACCGGCCGCCTCGGAAGCTCGACCACAGGAGAAGCAGCGTGCCGTCCTCGCAGCGGTGGGCGAACGGGCCGTCCGTTACGTAGCCGATGCCGTGTTTAACCGATTTAACCGCTTCGACCCACTTCGCGTCCCGCGCGGCGAAGAGCTCGATCGGTTCCCCGATCGCCCGGTCCAACACGGGCGACAGACGGAGCGCGCATACGGTTCCGTTCTTGATCTGCACCCATTCGTGGCAGAAGATCATCCAAGGGGTGCCTTCGTCGTCGACCCATAGGGTGCCGTCCAGGCACTCCCAGTCGCGAGGCGTGACCGGGCCGTCGCTATGCGGCCGGAAAGGCCCGAGGGGGTGTTCCGCGATCAGCACCTGGGTGCCCCGGCAGACGCCGTCCGCCTTAAACGTGGCGAACATATAATATTTTCCTTGATAGGCGTGCACCTCGGGCGCCCAGTAGTTCTTGTCCGACCAGAAGTCCGCTTCCGGGCGAAATGCCGGGAACGGGCCTTCCCACTGCTCCAAATCTTGGCTGCGATAGACGTCGAAGCCGATTCCCTTGCTCTTCCAAATATCCGGGTCGGTCGATCCGTACAAATAATAGCAGCCTTCCCCGTCGTGTCTCAGCACGAAAGGATCTCTCATCTGAATTTGATCTTTTGTCGGCATTGTCGTCATCCTCCTAACGGTTGAATTTATTCATAGCCGGGCAGTACGACGCCCGGGCAAGACGACGATACGAATTCGCCGCCGTTAAATTCCAATCGTTCGTTGCCTTCTACGCGGAAGGCATACTCCGTTCCTTGCCAATCCATTCGGCCTTCCACGGCTCTGACGGTCATGCCGACGATCGCTTTCAGCGCGCCGTCCCGATCGGAGACGATCCGGACGCCGGCCGGGAAACGGCCGATCCGCCGCCCATCGGCATAAATGGAGCATTCCTCGGCGCCGTTCGCGAGTTCGTAGGAAACTTCGTTCACGATTCGCGCGTAAGCGGACTGATCCGCCAGTTTGGAGCCGTGATCCATCGGGTAGGGGAGAAGGCCCGTAAACCACAGCTCGCCGTCCGGCGTCGGCAGAATGCCGCAAAGCCGCTCGACGTAATCGAGCATGCACAGAATCGCCGGGGAGTACGATTCCGTATACCCTTCCTCTCCCGTCCAAGGACTCAGGCACTGGCCGAATCGCGTCATTCTCGATAGAGCCGATAGAATCGGCTGCATGACCCAAGTGAGCTCGACATGCCGGCCGTGCTTCTCGAATGCGTGCGGAGCGCGGATCAAGCTGAGGAAATTCGTCGCTCCCGCCCATGTGTTGTATGTCGAGTGAGGATCGAATCTCGGATCGTCCATCGCGATCGACGTAAACGGATATTTGGCGAAAAACTTGCGCGTATTCAGCAAATAGCGCTCAAGACTGGCGGCGAACAGCTTGTCGTCGCCCACTTCGCAGGCGAGCACGCGAAGCAGGATGTCGGATTGCAGGCGCACGAACCGGTCCTGCTTGTCCCGATCGTAGAAGAATCCGTCCTTCTCGTCGAAGCAGTGCTTGAACAATGCTAGCAGCGACTCCTCGGCGCGGGTCTCCCAGTCTGCGTCCAACCCCAGCTCCTTCGCCATCTTGCCCAGATAGACGCGGGAGCAGTAGACGCTGGCCGTCAGATCCGGCGCCAGGAACGGGACGAGCGGAGAATCCGGATCGACCTTGGCCGGGTCGTCCCGATGCGGCGTATCCGCGACATGCCAGAAGCGGGGGGACAGGTCGTGTCCGGTATCGAAAGCGCAGAAAGCTTCGACGCATCCGGTTCCCCGGGTATTGCGATTGTTTGCCAGCCATTCGTCGAATTTCGCCAGCGCTTCGTACATTTTTCGAAGAAAAGCTTGATCCCGGCCGTTCAGCAAATAATGATTCCAGACGCTCCTGGCAGGCGGGGTAACGAGCTGAATCTGACGGAATACCGGCCGATTGACGGCGACTTTGTACGGAATGAGGCCGTCTTCGCGCTGATGGTCGGCAAACTGCTCGTAAGTCGCGCCGGAGACGGAAGGGACGAACCGGGATAACAGCTCCGCGTTGATCGTCCCCGTGCTTTCCAGCCAGCAGCCCTTGTATACGCCGCCTTCCTGCAGCACGGGAGCGGCTTCGTCTTCGCGGGCAACGCAGTCGAGCAGCTTGTAGATCGCGGAATAATAAGCGCTTTCGAGCGTTCCCGGAGAAGCCGCGAACTTGACGCCCGAACGGGCGAACTCCGCGAGAATGTCCCTGTCAGAGTCGCTCTTCAAATTACCCGCCTGGCTGACCAGGTCGATGGATCTCAAACGTTCCAATAGCGTTTCCATTGGCGAGGCACCCCTTTTTTTCTTGCAGGATCAGCGCTTATATTCCGACGGGCTGACCCCGGTAATGGATTTGAACACCTGGCTGAAATAGGTCGAATTCTGAAATCCGACCATTTCGCTGATTTCGTAAACCATATACTTGCCGGTTACGAGCAGTTCCTTGGCCTTCTCGATCCGGTATTTGTTAAAGTAAGTCACGAACGGTTCGCCGGTCATCTTCTTGAACAGTTGGCTGAGATAGTTCCGGTTGACATGAATGTTCGCGGCGATCTCTTCCAGCGTAATGTTCATGTGGTAGCATTTCTCGATATAGTCGGAGATGACCCGGTCGATGAGCGCGTGGCTTTTTTTGCCTTGCAGGGTTTCTTTGATCTGGGCGATCGTACGCGTGATCTGCTCGTCCATCCAATCGATCAGCTGTCTCGACGAACTGCAGCGGTTAAGCGCGACGAGCATGTCCTCCAGCCCGAGTTCGGACGCCTCGTCGCCCGCAGCGCCTGCGGTGGCCATCGTCCAAACCGAGGTTTGCCAGGCGCTGATCACTCCGGAGCAAACGCCTTTAAGCGCGGGCAGGGAGGAGGATTGCAAGGCCGGATCCGTCTTTAACTGCTGCCACAGCTCGGCCGCGTCTTGAAGCTGCTTCTGGAAGATAGCGTCGTGCAGCTTCCGGATCGTATCGAGCGGCATGATCCGCTCCGCTTCGGCGGCCGATTTCCCGAGGTAGGGATAGATCCGGTTCCAATCGTTCATCTCCGCCGTTTCGATGGCGCTCTGGCTTTCCAGGAACGAATCGATAATATGCGAATAGCCCATCCGAGCCGTACCCAGTCCGCCCAACATGGAGATCTTCATGAACTGCAGGACGCTTTCCACGACTGCGGTCGAGGCCCGTAGAATAAGCGGCTGGGACTCTTCGGACGGAGCCGTGCCCAGAAACACGATGACGAAGTCCGTATCCGAGTATTCGATGATCTCGGCCGACAACCGCGAATGCTCGTCAAGCTGCTTGCCGAGAACCTCGCGAATGATGTTGCCGGTCCCGAAGCGGAGCAGCTGCCAATCCCGCTCGCCCGTTCTCGTTCGGCCTTCGGTCCGAATCAAGCTGAGCGTAAGCACTTGGACGGTCGTCTCCGCCGGCAAGCCCATGAACGAGATTCGTTGCCAGGGCAGTTCGTCCCGGCGATAACGCGTGGACAGCAAGTCGCGGAAAAACATCTCTCTCATCGAGCGCTGTACGATATCCTGCTGCCGGACGTAGCTGGCGAGCAATTCGTCCCGCTCTTTGGAATCGTTAAGCTGCTGGACCACCTCGCGAACGACGAATTCGATTTCGGAGATGCTCGGAGGCTTCAGCAGGAAGTGCTGAATGCCCTCGGTGACGGCTTTCCTCGCGTTGGCATAATCGTCGTACCCGCTCAGGATGACGACGGGAAACTCGGGATCGATCTCGTGGATCGCTTTCGTGAGCTGGAACCCGTCCATCTCGGGCATATAGATGTCGGTAATGACGATGTCCGGTTTGCATTCGCGGAACAGCTCGAGCGCCTGAACGCCGTCCGCCGCCGTTCCGATGACGCGAATGCCCATCTCTTCCCAAGGAACGTGCTTGAGCAGGCCGTCGATCACGTAACGATCGTCATCCACCAATAGAATCGTATTCATTTGCAAGACTCCTCGTTAGTTGATTCAGTTCTTCTTCGTCGCGAATAAGAGGGAGTCGAATGGATACCCGGGTAAAGCCCGATTCCAATCGGTCGATTCCGACGCCGTACGACGGTCCGCAATACAATTGGATTCGATCGATGACGTTGCGAATGCCGATGCCTCCGGTATTATCGATATCGAATCCGGGCGGGAGACCGACCCCGTTGTCGAGAATGGAAATTTTCAGACCCTGTTGTCCGTTATCGTATTCCGTCTCGACCGTCACGCGAATGACCGCCTGGTCCGAGCGGCTGCCGAAGCCGTGAATGACGGCGTTCTCCAGGAACGGCTGAATGACGATTTTCGGAATGAGGCAGGAGAACAGATCGGGCTCCGAATGTTCGGAATAGGCGATGGCGAAGTTCTGCCGGAATTTCTGAATCGCGATGTAACAGCGCGCGTGATCGAGTTCGTCCTTCACCGTGACGTACCATTTGTCGTTGCTCAGTCCGATGCGGAACAGCCGCGACAATTGGTGGACCATCTGGCTGATTTCATGCGCGTTGTAATCGAGCGCGCGCCAATGAATCATATCGAGCGTGTTGTATAGAAAATGCGGCTTGATCTGCGCGTGGAGCAGGTTAAGCTCCGCTTCCCGGCGATCCCGGTGTTCCTTGTTCAGACGGTCGATCAACTCCTTCAACCGAAGCACCATGCGGTTAAAGTGTGTCGTGAGATATAAATACTCCTGAATGCTCGAGGCGTCCATTCGGACGTTGAAGTCCCCTTTCTCAAGGGCGTGCATGCTCTCTACGATTCCGTGGATCGGGGAGGCGAGCCTCTTTGAGATCCAGAATGCGATCGGAACGGAGACGAGAATCAAAGCGGCGAGCAGCCAGATCGTAAGTTGCCTGATTTCGCGTCCGCTCTCGAGGAAGACGTCCTTGGGAATGAACTGCATCAAGCTCCAATATTCCGAATTGCTGCCCGAGTCGATCAGGCTATAATTGCGGCCGTCGATTTCTCCGTTTTTCGGCAATTGCGGCTGATCTTTAATCAACTCGAAAAACTCTCCGACGCCCGCGTTGTCCGCTCCGAACCGAAGCATCGCGTCGGATGGGAGCGTCGAAGTAATGTAATTTCCGGTAGAGTCCATGACGACGAAATAATCTTCGTTATGGGAGGAGAGCAGCTTCTTGGACAAGGCGCTGAACAGCATTTTATCCGGAATATTGATTTTGACGATTCCTAGCGACTGACCGTGATTGCTGATAATCCGTTGGACGTAGCTGACCATTCGAATTTCGGACAACCCGTTAGAGTAGGGATGGGAGGCGAGCCAGAAGCCGTCGGCTCTGGTCATTCGACCGTACCAGCCTTGCTCCTCCGCGTCCTTGTACGTGTAGAGAAAACGGTCCTGAACCGGGAGATAGGGATAATTCCAATCCGTATACAGCTCGATGGAATAGACGCCCGTCTTCACGGACAGCATTTTTTGAAATTCGTCGTATATGTCTTTGCTCTTGGAATAGAAGTCGTAGAAGCTCGTCGGACTCGTCGACAAGTAGCCTCGAATAAGCTCGTTCGTTACAATGAATCTCGCCGTATCCTGAATCCCGGTCACGTAATTGGATAGCTTCTGGGATGTTTCATCCAGAAGCTCCGTTTTCGTTTCCCGGATTTCGCGGTAGGCGAGATCCGAATAGGTCGAGTAAAAGATGCCGGCCGATAAGAGCAACAGAAATACGTTAAATCCGATAAAACAGAGCACCATGAGCGTAAACAGCTTGGTCGGATATTTAAAGAAAGCACGCATAGGCTCCAGTCCTTTTCCGGGGTGTCGTTTTCTATTTTACCCTTTCAGGCCGGAAGTTGCGATTCCCTGGGTGAAGTACCGTTGACCCGCGAAGAAAATCAGCAGGCTCGGAACGATGGAAAGCACCGACATCGCGAATACCGCTCCCCAGTTGGAGTTGCCGCTGGAATCCAGGAACAGCCGCAGTCCGAGCGGTACCGTGAATTTCTTAATGTCGCTGAGATAGATCAGTTGACCGAAGAAGTCGTCCCACGTTCCGAGGAACGTAAAGATCGCGGCCGTTACCAGAGCCGGCGTGCAGAGCGGCAAAATAATGCGGAAGAACAGCATGAACCAGCCGGCGCCGTCGATCTTCGCGCTCTCGTCGAGCTCTTTCGGGATTCCACGGATAAATTGGACGATCAGGAACACGTAGAACGCCTCGGCGAAAAACTTCGGAACGGTAAGGGGCAGGAACGTG
The DNA here is from genome assembly GCA_023418755.1 of Bacillota bacterium. Taxonomy (GTDB): domain Bacteria; phylum Bacillota; class Bacilli; order Paenibacillales; family Paenibacillaceae; genus Cohnella. The sequence goes on from JAEZZE010000175.1 coordinate 7,479, forward strand.
TCCACCCAATTCAGTTCATGAAAAATGATATATTGCGGAATCAGCGTCACGTGGCCCGGCAGCATGATCGTGCCGAGCATGAGCGCGAACCACAGCTTTTTCAACGGAAAATCGATTCGCGCGAAGGCGAAAGCGGCCATGGACGAACTTAGAACGACTCCGAAAACCGCGATCGCGCACAGCATGATGGAGTTGACGAAGAAATTGCCGAATTGAATATTCCGCAGACCGGACCAGCCGCTCTTGTAATGCTCGAGCGTAAAGACGCTTGGCCACAAGCTTTTGTCGGTAAAGATTAGGGTCGTCGGTTTGAAGGAGCTGCTGATCAGCCACAGAACGGGATACAGCATCAACGCACCGAAAGCCAGAATCAACACGTGAAGGATACCGTTTCTGACATTTTTAGGAATCGTCATCGTTTATTTCCCCCCATCCGAATAGAAGACCCAGTAACGAGAGGACAGGAACAGCAAGCCCGTAATGATCGCTATGATAAAGAGCAGTACCCAAGCCATCGCGGAAGCGTAACCCATGTCAAGGAAAGTAAAGCCCTTAATATACAAATAGAGGGAGTAGAGCAGGGTAGAGTTGATCGGTCCGCCGGACCCGCCGCTGATAATGAAGGCTTTGGTGAATGTCTGGAACGACTGGATCAACGTAATCGTCAGGTTAAAGAAGAGCACCGGCGTGAGCAGCGGCATCGTAATTCTCGCGAATCGGCGCGCTTTGCCCGCTCCGTCCACGGTCGCGGCTTCATAGAGCTCCGTCGGAATCTGCTTAAGACCGGCCAGAAAAATAATCATGACCGATCCGAACTGCCAGACGGATAACCCGATTAGCGAATAAATCGCGTAAGAAGGACTGGAGATCCAGGCGGGCCCTTCGATTCCGAGCAAGGCCAGTCCTTGGTTAAACACGCCGTCTTTGTCGAAAACCTGCTTCCACAGCACGGAGATGGCAACGCTGCCCCCGAGCAGGGAAGGGATGTAGTAGATCGTCCGGTACAAATTCAGAAGACGCAGTCCTTGGTTCAGCAGCATGGCGATCGCAAGCGCGAAAGCGAGACGCAGCGGAACCGAGAGGAAGACGTACTTGAGGGTCACGACGATGGAGTCTTTCAAGCGGTAATCGTCGGTAAACATGCTTACGTAGTTTTTCGTGCCGATCCATTCCGGAGTCGTCAGCAGATCGTATTTCGTGAACGATAAATACAGCGAGGCGATAATCGGACCCAGCGTAAGCGCGAAAAATCCGATCAGCCACGGCAGCAGAAAGGCGTACCCGGCCAAGTAGGTTTTATATTTTCCCATCGAGCATCCTCCTCCATCCTAAGGGAGAAAAAAGGGGAGCCTGGAGGGCTCCCGCAAAGAATCCCGTTTCTATTGGTTTGCTCTAGCAAGCATTTTTTGCATTTCGGTCATGAATTCTTCCGACGCGGAATCGATGGAAGCTGCGCCGAAGGCGATTTTCTCGCTCGTCAGTTTCAGCAGCTTGATGAATTCGTTGTCGTAAGGGAAGTGCTCGTACCCGTTGCCGGTCGAAATCTTGGTCGCGAGCGAAATGTAGTCGTACAGGATTTTGTCGACCGGAGTCGATTCGGCAGCCAACGCGTCGCGGATTTTCGCCGATGGCGGAACGCCGCGCGAGCTTCCCAGAAGGGTGGCCGCTTCCGGATCGTTAACCATGAAGTCCATGAACTTGGCGACTTCTTCCGGATATTTCGTTCCTTCGTAAGAAGTGATGAATTGTCCGGAGACCGGAGGGCTCATGCCGTTGCCTGCAGGACCCGCAGGGTTCGGAAGCAAGCCGAGTTGGTCTTCCGTCAAAGCTTGGTAACCGAAGATTTGCGAAGCGGATGCGCCTTGAATGGCGACTTGTCCTTTAACAATCAAGGATTTGTCTACGGCGTCAGGCGGGTTGGCGACTTGAACTTCGGCAGGAACGATAGCTCCGGCTTTGCGGAGTTCATCCCACATCGAGAACCAGTTGATCACGTCCTGTTTGTCGAACTTGAGCTCTCCGCCGCGGTACAGCTCCTTGCCGTGAGCAGCCAGATAAGTCGTGAAGGACGGGTTGTCGCTGGACAGGTCGTAAGAGCCGTAGAAGCCTTTGCCGAGCTTCTCGGTAATTTGCAGCGCGCTGTTCTTGAAATCGTCGAACGTCCAGCTTTCGCCGTTCGGGATCGGAACGCCCGCTTTATTGAACATCGAAGCGTTGAACAGCAAGGCCGTTTGGCTAACGCCCAGCGTAACGCCGTATAATTTGCCGTCCGCGGTCGCTTCGTTGATCAAGCTTTGATCGAAGTCTTCCAGGCGGATGACATTGCCGACGTACGGTTGCAAGTCGAGCAGCGCTTTGCGGTCGACGTACTCCATGATGTTGCCGCCCATTTGGATCAGATCCGGAGCGTTGCCCGCCGCGATCTGCGTGTTCAATTTGTCGAAATAACCGTCCATTCCGGAATACTCCGCCGTGATTTTGATGTTCGGGTACTTGCTCTCGAACAGCTCGATGGCGGCGAGCGTCTTGTCGTGCCGTTCTTGCGAACCCCACCAAGCCATGCGCAGTTCCACGTTTTGCTGTTTCTCCCCCGCCGGGGAGGAAGCGTCGGGGGATGCCCCGCTGCCGCTCGGTTGCGAGCCGTCGTTTTTGCCGCACGCGGCCATCAGAAGCGAGAACGCGAGCATTGTCATGATCAAAGGTTTTTTACGTACCATGAAAACTGACCTCCTTTTTTTATCCTGCCAACTAATCATAGAAAGATTGCGGGAAATAGGACATAAAGAAAAGTAAGAGGATGCTTCAAAAATGTCAGGATTCGACATGAGGAATCGTCCTAGGCGACGCAGGCCATAACGTTCTTCGGGCCCTTTGGACAGAGAAACGGCCGGGATGACCCGGCCGGAAATGAGTAGACGCTGCTTCCTATAGATGCGAGTATTTGGCGTACTTTTGACCGTAGCGCTGCTGGAGCCCGTTCGAAATCAGTTGGAAGCCCATGATCAACAGAACGTAAGCGGCCAAGGGAATAAACAGGATCCATTGATGGATGTACAAGAAGCTTCGCGCCTGACCGATCATACCGGCCCATTCGTTGGTGCGGCTGTGATATTCGGGAGGGTCCATGTACATCGT
>JAEZZE010000359.1 GCA_023418755.1 Bacillota bacterium
ATACCGATCTGCGCGAGGATTACGAGGGCGAACCGTTGTCCCACTCCACGCCTCTTCGCAAAGCGGCGGAGCTGATGGGGCCGTCCAACATCTATCAGTTCGGCATCCGTTCCGGGTCCAAGGAAGACTGGACGTACGCGCAGGAGTCCGGCATCCATTTCCATCCGTTCGAGGTGGCCGAGCCGCTGAAGAAGGAGCTTCCTTCCCTGGAGGGACGCCCGGTCTACGTGACGATCGACATCGACGTGCTCGATCCGTCCGCCGCTCCCGGCACGGGAACGACGGAAGCGGGCGGCATCACGTCCAAGGAGCTGCTGGAAGCGATCCACGCGATCGCGCGCTCCGGCGTCAACGTCGTCGGCTTCGACCTGGTCGAGGTGGCGCCGATCTACGACCCGACGGAGATGACGCCGATCGTCGCCTCCAAAATGATTCGCGAAATGCTGCTCGGTTTCGTAAAATAAGCCGGTGAATACAAGTGGAGCCGTCTCCTAGCAAATAGAGCCGTACCGAACGAATATCGATGGACGATGCGTAAAGGGCATCTATCTCCTTCCGATGCTATACGATCCTGAAAATTTGAATGTCTAAACCCGCGACAGGGTAATTTCAGGACCGTATGAGGCAATCTCCAGGAGATAGATGCCCTTCTTTTTTCATCGATATTCTTGTACGCCTTGCTTAGGAGACGGCTCCTCATTTATTTTTCTGAAACTGAGCCGGCGTCGATCCGGTAATCCGTTTGAATATTTTTGCGAAATATTTAGGATTGTCGAAGCCCACCCGTTCCCCGATCTCGTACCAGGGCAGAGAGCCTTCGCGCAGCAGCTCTTTCGCCTTGTCGACGCGGAGGTTGTGCAAATAATGAACGAAGGGCTGGCCGGTGCTCTTGGAAAACAGAAAGCTGAAGTAGTTGTCGCTCAGATTCACGTGGGCGGCGACTTCCTGCACCCGCAGCGGATTGCGGTAATTTTCCTTCATGTAGCGGATCGCTTGTTCGATCTCGCTCCTCCGTCCGTTATGCGAACAATCCTCCAGCAGCTCGCGTGCCACCGTATGGTACCGCCAGCACCATTCCCGCAATTCCTCGTAGGTGTCCAGCTTGTTGAGCTGCTCGAAGGGAGAGGACTGCTCCCAGAAGCCCTGCAGCGGATAGCCCCACTCCCCCAATAGCAGAGCGACCGCCGATTGCCATTGCAGCATCCGGTCCCGGACGAGCCGCGGGGCGACCCGAGTCGGCGGTACCGCGGGAAACAGCTCCTCGAACCTTCGGACCGCCAGGCCTTCGTCCGATTGCTCGAGCGCGGCCAAATAAGCTTTCAGCATCGCGGTCGCAGCGAAGCGGGCGGACTCTTCGGAGCTCTCGTCGCGCTCCTCTTCCGGCGAGTACAGATGCGCCGAGCCGGGGCCGGCATAGAATCGTCCGGAGAGCGCTTCTTGCGCTTCCCGATAAGCTTCGCTCCGCTCCTCCGTCCTGCGCCGAACCGCGCCGAGGCCGACCGACAGCCGGGCCCCTTCGGAGCCCAGCTTCCGCAGCGCGGCTGCGAGATCGTCCCGCCAGCGCGCGGACAGCGCTTCGACGCTCTCCGCGTCCGCAGGTTCGGCGGAGGCGACGAATACGGAGTCCGGCACGGCGGCGTGCACGATCGCTTCCCGCAAACCGGGCTCCGAAGCCGCGGCGAGCAAGCGCCCCGCCGCCCCGTCGTCGGCGTCCGGAGGCAGGCGAACGATCCCCACGGCGAACAGTCGGCCCTCCGGCACGAATGGGCGGCCTTCGCCGTCCGTCCGAGCGCCGGCCAGCCATTCCGGCAAACCGAGCGCGGAAGCCGGCCCCGAATCGCTTCCCGACCGCTTTGCCAGCTCGCCCGAAGCTCCCGCCTTGGCGTTTCTCGCCTGAAGCACCGATTCCAGAAGCTCCTCCGGGCTCATCGTCAGCTTGTGCACGTAATCGATCACGCCGAGCCGGATCGCCTCCCGGACCGCGCCGAAGTCTTCGCGCACGCTCAGAATCAGGATCGCCGTATCCGGAAGCTCCTTGCGCACCTGCCGAATCATTTCCAGGCCGTCCATGATCGGCATCTGAATGTCCGTGATGACCATATCGGGCTTCAGCCTGCGGATCAGCTCCAGGCCGGTCCGCCCGTCCGCGGCGTCGCCGACGACCTGAATGCCGTGCTCCGCCCAGGGAATGCCCGACAAAATTCCTTTGCGCACGAGCACTTCATCTTCCACGACGACGATTCTCATCGTCTTCCCCCACCTCCGTCTCCGGCTCCGAATGCCGCTCTAGCGGCAGCCGGATCGATACGTACGTTCTGCCTTCCTCTTCCGCTCTCCGAATGGCGACTCCGTAGCCGTCGCCGTACATCATGCGAACTCTCTTGTGCACGTTCCGCAGCCCGACGCTGGTGAAGCCGGCCGGACGCTCTTCGTCGACGATCCGTTCGGCGATGTCGCGCAGCCGTTCCTTGTTGACCTCCAGCCCGTTGTCCACGATCTCCAGCAGAAGCTCGCCGGGAGCGACAACCCGCGAACGAATCAGCATCTCTCCCCGTCCCTCCTGGAAGGAGGCGTGCCGGTACACGTTCTCGACGAGCGGCTGAAGCGACAGCTTCGGAACGAGCGCGTCCAGCGTCTCTTCCTCGAGCTGCTCCGAGACGGAGACGTGGTCTCCGAACCGATAGCGCTGAATCGTCATGAAATAGCGGACGTTGTCCATTTCCTCCCGAAGGCTGATGCGCTCCTGCCCGCGATGGATGCTCATGTCGAGAAGATGACCCAGAGACATCAGCATCTCGGTAATCGGCTTCGTCCCGGCCATGATGGACATCCAGCGGATCGTATTCAGCGTGTTGTGCAGAAAATGCGGATTGATCTGAGCCTGCAGCGCTTCCAGCTTGGCCTGCTCGTGGTGTCTCTCCAGCACGATTTCGCGGTCGATATGGCCCCGCAGGCGATCGAGCATTTTGTTGAAGGCTTGACCTAGCAGCCCGGCTTCGTCTCTCGTCGCGATCTCCACGGTGACGTCGAGCCGTCCTTTCTCCACCTGCTTCATGACGTTTCTTAACCGGCGCAATGGACGGGTGAGCATGTTCGAGAAAAAGACGATGACGCCGAGAAACACGACCATGCTGACCGAGAAGATCGTAATGGATACGTTGCGGATCCGGTCGATCTCGCGAAAGACCGCGCCGTGCGGCACGATCTGCACGATTTTCCAGCCCGTCATCGGCAGCGAGTACGTACTCAGCACGAATTTGGCTCCGTTCGCTTGCGTGCTGACGGTGCCGTCCCCGGAGCTCTCGATCACGGGGCGCAGCGCCTCGTACAACGGAAGAGCCTCCTCCGGAAGAGGGGTCAGCGCCTGGTCGCCAGGTCCGACAAGCAGCCCGAAGCCGGGCGTGGCGGGATGGCCGGCCTGCAGAATGTCGAGATACGATTGCGTCGGCTCGCTGATGACCAACTGGCCGATTCCCCGGTTGCTCTCGTCGCGAAAAACCATGGATACGGTCAGCAGCGTCTGCTTGTCCGGAGCGGCGTAGCTGGCATGGTTCAACGTCCACACCATGTACCCGTTCTCCTCCAGCGTGTGCCGGAACCATTCGCTTTCCTTCATGGCGCTCATCGCTTGCGGCGTCCGGCCCCAATTGGTGTACAGCGAGCCGTAATTGTCGAAGACGGAAAAATAAAAGCTGTCGCTGGCGGTCGCCGTCGACATCTCCAGAAACTTCTTGTCCATTACGTGGGTGTTGTCCAGCATATCGCGCTCCGTGACCGGAGGGCGCAGCAGCGCGCGCTTCACGTTCTCGTCGATGACCAGGGAGGCGGTAGCGTGCATCATCGTCTGCAGCTTGCGTTCAATATTCAGGTTGATCTGGTGCAGCCGCTCCTCGGCCGAAGACTCGACCTGGTGGCGCAGGATATTTTCGATTTCCTTATACGTATATAGGCTGGCTCCGAGAATCGGGACGAGCACGAAAGCGACGAAAGCGGCAATCCATTTCGTGCGCAGACTGGTGAAGGGCAAGGCCATGGCCGCCGGCCTCCTTAGTATCGGGTATTCAACTTTCCGTTCGCAGCAAGTGTGCCCCGCTTGGCGCATCCGAATCCCGCCGCGCGGAGCGTCTCGAATCGATGCGAGGGCGACTCCATCGGTATAGCGCTTTCATCTCATCAGTATAGGCAGGCTTAGCCCTCCATGTAAATGAATTGGCCGTGAATTCGGAGAATCGTCTCTCTTTTTCTAAAAATCGTAGCCCAACGCCGGAGAACGTCTTCCGGCGACGCCGATGATCATAGAATTGTATCCGTTTTCAGTGGGAATGGGTGTATCGGGCGGAGGGCGGGAAGCGCTAACATGGGCGTTAGACTTCGGCAGTTGGAAAGGAGAGATCGTTATTCGCACGCAAAAGCAATCCGATACGTTGGCCGGGTGGATGTTCATCCTGCCCGCCATTGCGGGCTTCGGAATATTGACGATCGTTCCGATCGTTTTGTCGCTGGTGATCAGCTTCACCGACTGGAACTTTCTCGACGGTTTAAAAGGATTGAGATTTATCGGACTGCGCAACTTCGTGGAAATGTGGTCGGACAAGTGGTTCGTGGACAGTCTGCTGAACAACCTGCTGTTCGCCGCGGTTACCGTGCCGGCCACGATCGTGTTGTCGCTGCTGGCGGCGATCGGCCTGAACAAGGGCGTTTATCTGAAATCGCCGATCCGGCTCATGATCTTCATGCCCTACGTCTCCAACATCGTCGCCATCTCGATCGTCTGGGGAACGTTGTACAATCCGTCGATGGGACCGATCAATTCGTTCCTCAGGAGCGTCGGCGTAACCGATCCGCCGGGCTGGCTGGCCAGCAGCGCCTGGGCGCTGCCCGCGATCATGATCATGACGATATGGGCTAACGTCGGCTACAACATGATTATTTATTTGGCGGGCTTGCAGGGAATATCGAAGGATCTCTACGAGGCCGCGAAGATCGACGGGGCGGGGCCGGCGCGCAGCTTCTTCCGCATCACGCTGCCGATGCTGTCGCCGACGACCTTCTTCGTCATGATCACCAGCATCATTCATTCGTTCCAGGTGTTCATCGCGGTGTTCGTCATGACGAAGGGCGGACCCGGCTCGTCTACGACGGTGCTGACGTACTATTCGTACCGCACGGGCTTCGATTTCTACAAAATGGGCTATTCGTCGGCCATGGCCTGGATCTTGTTCCTGATTATTTTCCTGATTACGTTCCTGCAGTGGCAGGGGCAGAAAAGATGGGTGCACTATTGACCTGCAGTTAAGAGGAGGAAACCGTATGGAGTTGAAACTGGCGGGCAAGCGCCTGTCCCTGCCGAAGCTGGCGCTGACCGTGCTGCTGGCCGCGTTCGGCCTGCTGATGGTGCTGCCCTTCGTATGGATGCTGTCCACCTCGTTCAAAATTCCGATCGACGTGTTCAACTATCCCATCGAATGGATACCGAAGCGCTTCAATTGGAACAACTACGAACGCGTCTGGAACGGAACGCAGCCTTTCGATTTGTTTTATTATAATTCCGTGAAGGTGACGGCGATTACGGTCGTCGGCACCGTGCTGGTCTGTTCGGCGGCGGCCTACGGCTTCTCCCGAATCCGGTTCAAGGGCCGGGACGCGGTGTTCTTCGTCTTTCTGGCGACGCTGATGATTCCGGACCAGGTCACGCTCGTGCCGCGTTTTATCATCTTCAACTATCTGGGCATCTACGATACTCATTTCGCGCTGATTTTGCCGGGGATGTTCACGGCCTTCGGGGTGTTCCTGCTCAGGCAATTTTACGTCGGCATCCCGGAGGACTTCTCTGAGGCGGCCAAGATCGAGGGAGCGGGGCACTTCCAGACGTGGCTGCGCATCATCCTGCCGCTGTCGAAGCCCGCGCTCGTGTCTCTCGTCATTCTAAGCTTCACCTGGAACTGGAACGAGTTCGTCAATCCGCTCGTATTCCTGGCTTCGAAGGAGCTGTACACGATTCCGCTCGGTTTGACGAACTTTATCGACGAATCGGGAACCGATTACACGTTGATGATGGCCGCGGCGGTCAGTTCGATCCTGCCGGTCATCGCCCTCTTCCTGGCTTGCCAGAAGTGGTTCATCGAGGGGGTGGTGTCCAGCGGCGTAAAGGGTTGATTTTTAGAGGTAGTTCAAAAAGTCCAATTTTGATCACGAAGCGGAATCGGGGAGTCATTCGACATCGAATCTTGAACTCAGCCGGATCTTCCGGTACTCATGTAGGTGCCGCACTTTTGCGATCGCTTCCTCATCACCGTCTTCGTCCAACCTTCCAGGATGCATGGGCGAGCAGTTCGCCGTCAGGCGAACGACCAGCCTTGGTGCTGAAAATCGAACTTTTTGAACTCGAACTTTTGCTGGTATACAATTCAGGATGAAAAGGGAGATGTCGCATGAAAAAGATTACGATTTCGTTGTTCGCGTTATGTCTGGCCCTGACTATGGTGCTGGCAGGCTGTTCCGGCGGAAAGAACGATTCCGCTCCGTCCGGCTCCTCGGAGACCGGAGGAACCGGCAAAGTCGTCAAGCTCAAGTTCTGGGGAGCCGTGCCGGAAGAATCCGGGCCGAAGCAGGCCGTGGACAATTGGAACAAGGCCAATCCGGACATTCAGGTGGAATACGTCCGCTTCGTCAACGACGAGAGCGGCAATACGAAGCTGGAGACGGCGCTGCTCGCGGGAGATCAGGTGGACTTGTTCATCAATTACCGGATGGATAAGCTGGCCAAGCGCATTGAGGCGGGGATGGTAGAACCGCTGGACGGCTATGTCGAGCAAAGCGGCTTCGACCTTGCGGACAATTTCGGAGAGAACTCGATCACGAAATTCGGAGACAAGACTTACTATATCCCGGCCATTATTTTGAACGACTTCGTCTCGCTGAACAAAACCTTCCTCGACGAAGCCAATCTCCCGATTCCTCAAGAATGGACCTGGGACGAGTATATGGACTACGCGGCGAAGCTGACCCAGGGAGAAGGTGCGGACAAGCGCTGGGGCTCCTATACCGATCTGCTTCAGCCGAAAATTTTCGAGTATCTGGACAAAGCGGTCAAGACCGAGCTGGGCCCGGACGCTTTCTATAAGGAAGACGGCTCGAGCAACTTCGACGATCCGGCGTTCAAGCGTTATTTCGACATCATGTACAACCTGGAGAAAACGCTGAAGGCGCAGCCGCCGATCGCGGAAGCGAAGGCGACGAAGATGGAAGGCATTCAATTGTATCTGACGAACAAGGTCGCCATGCACTGGATCGGCACGGCGAGCCTGCGGAACATCAAAAACACGACGGACTACCCGCACGATTTCATTACGGCGTTCGCGCCTCCTCCGAAGCTGACGGAGAACAGCAAGTATCTCGGCGGCGGAACCGGGTATCTGGATTTCACGACGATCAACGCCAAATCGCAGCACAAAGACGCCGCATGGAAGTTCATGCAGTGGTACGTGACGGAAGGCAATGAGCCGCTCATCGCCGGCGGGCGGGTGCCGGCTTGGAAGAAGGCGGACCAAGACAAGGTCGCATCGCTGATTCTGGGCGAAAATCCGGAAAAGCTGTTCGACGTGGAATCGTTCAAGCAGGTCGTCTTCGCCGACGTCGAGTACGTCCGCGATACGAAGTTCGATCATCTGGCGGAAATCCAGAAGATCGTCGAAGAAGAGGGCGAACGCGTCCTCATCGGGGAGAAGCCGACGGAGGATGCGGTGAAATCGATGAAGGAGCGGGCGGACAAGCTGCTGCTCGGCTCCCAATAAACGAATCGGGGAAAGGAAGACGACTTCTATGACGACGAATAACAGCATCGCTTACACAACCGGGATTCCGGTCGTGCTGGACACCGACGTACTCGTCATCGGAGGAGGGCCCGCCGGCATCGCGGCGGCCCTTGCCTCCGCCAGGACCGGAGCGCGGACGGCGCTGGTCGAGCGTTACGGCTTCTTGGGGGGAAATGCGACCGCAGGGCTGGTCGGCCCCTTCATGACCTCATACAGCGACGACGGACAGACGCAGCTCGTCAAAGGCGTGTTCGACGAGCTGGTGCGCCGGATGGAAACGTTCGGCGGAGCCGTTCACCCGGAGAAGGTTCGAACGGGCAGCCCGTATTCCGGCTTCTTCAGCAAAGGACACGATCACGTGACGCCGTTCGATCCGGAGGCGGTGAAGCTGGCCGCCGCGGAGATGATGGAGGAAGCCGGGGTCCGGACCTTCATGCACACGTTCTTCGTGGACGCGATCGTAGAGGACGGCCGCGTGAACGGGGCGATTCTCGTGAATAAGTCCGGTCTTCAGGCGGTACGGGCCAAGACGACGGTCGACTGCAGCGCCGACGCCGACGTCGCTTCCCGCGCGGGCGCGGAGCTGGAGACGGGCCGGAAATCGGACGGATTGACCCAGCCGATGACGATGTTCTTCCGCGTCGCGGGCGTCGACGACAAAGAGATTGTGAAATACGTCGAAGAGCATCCCGAAGAACGGGACCTGCTGTTCGGCAGCTTGATCGAAGAGAAACGGGCTTCGGGCGAGTGGAAGGTGAACAAAAACCACTTGGGCATCTACCGGACGACCCAGGCCGGCGTATGGCGGGTCAACACGAGCCGCGTGCAGGGGCTGAGCGGCACGAGCGCGGAGGATTTGGCTAAAGCCGAGCTAGAGGGCCGCAGGCAAGTGTTCGAGCTGCTGGCGTTCTTCCGCAAGTACTTCCCGGGCTTCCGGAACGCGGTGCTTGTCGATACGGCGACGCAGATCGGAGTCCGCGAAACGAGGAGAATCGTCGGGGAATATATGCTGACCGCGGAAGATTTGATCAGCGGCCGTTCCTTCGACGACGTCGTCGCCCTGTACGGGTATCCGATCGACATTCACAGTCCGAACGAAGTGACGACCGAATTCAGCAAAGAGTATCATACCGCGAACATCTATCAGCTGCCGTACCGGATTCTCGTGCCCCGGAAGACGGAGGGGCTGCTGGTTGCGGGCCGCTGCGTATCCGCGACGCACGAGGCGCTCGGAGCGATCCGCGTCATGCCGTGCGCGTTCGCCCTCGGCCAGGCGGCGGGTGCCGCGGCCGCGCTGGCCGCCGCGCAGGGGACGGAGCCTCGCGACTTGAACGTGCAAGAGCTTCAGCGTACGCTGCTGTCGCAAGACGTTGTGCTCCCGGAAGGCGTGGTTTGACATGACGAACGCGACCGGAACGCGCGTTATTCCCGTCGTTCCGCGGGAGATGGACGCCGCGGTGCTCCGCCGGCCTTTCGAGGTCCGGCTGGAGCGCCGGCGCACGCCCGAACCCCGGGAGGACGAGGTGCTGATTCAAGTGAAGGCCGTAGGCGTCTGCGGCTCGGACGTCCACTATTACGAGCACGGAAGAATCGGGCGCTACGTCGTCGACCGGCCGCTTGTGCTCGGCCACGAATGCTCGGGCGTGGTTGCGGCGGTCGGAGCGGCCGTAACGCGCTTCGCGCCGGGCGACCGGGTCGCCATCGAGCCGGGCATCGCCTGCGGCCGTTGCGGCAGCTGCAAATCCGGCAAATACAATCTGTGTCCGGACGTCCGGTTTCTGGCGACGCCCCCGATCGACGGGGCGTTCGCCCAGTTCGTCGCGATCCGGGAAGACTTCGTCTTCCCGATCCCGGAGGGGCTTAGCTTCGAACGGGCGGCGATGAACGAGCCGTTCTCGGTCGGCTTGCACGCCGTTCGCAGAGCGGGCGTGAAGACGGGAGACTCGGTTGCGATCATGGGCATGGGGCCGGTCGGGCTGCTGACGGTCGTCGCCGCCAAAGCTTGCGGCGCGGCGCGGGTGTTCGTCTCCGACGTCGAGCCGCTTCGCCTGGACGCCGCGCTTAAGCTCGGCGCGGAGCTCGCGGTTCACGCCGGCCGGGAGGATGCGGCGGCTGCGATTCGCGGGGCGACGGGCGGCGAAGGCGCCGACGTCGCGATCGAGACCGCCGGCAACCCGCAGGCGCTTCGGTCCGCGCTGCTGGCGACGAAGCGCGGCGGCGTCGCGGCGGTCGTCGGGCTGCCGCCGGAGGGGCGCGCGGAATTGAGCATCTCCGATCTCGTCGACAACGAGATCGACGTTCGCGGCGTGTTCCGCTATGCCAATACGTATCCGCTCGGCTTGTCCCTGCTGGCCGATTCGGCGAAGAACATCGAGGCGCTCTTTACCGACGCCTATCCGCTCGAGGAGACCGCCGCGGCCCTGGAGAGGGCGAGAACGAACAAAAGCGGCTCTCTCAAAGTGCTTGTCTATCCGAACGGGATTGGCGGATCATAAATTCGAGGTGATGACGAATGAAGATGAAGGCTCTTGTCATCGAAAGTCCGCGCCAGGCGGCCGTCCGCGAGGTTCCGGTTCCGCGGGCGAAGCCGGGCGAAATCGTCGTCCGCGTGAAGCGGGCGGGAATATGCGGGACGGATATTCATATTTATAA
>JAEZZE010000164.1 GCA_023418755.1 Bacillota bacterium
CCCAACCGCTTGCTCCCGTAATGCAGCATCACCTTCAGCGAAGGGGCGAAGCGGCTGATCTCCTTCTGCCAGTTGCCGAGCACCGACGTCGGGCAGACGATCAGAGACGGCATCGGCCGCTCGTCTGCGGCCGCGCTCTCTTGTATGTGCAGCAGGTAGGCGATCAACTGCACCGTCTTGCCGAGGCCCATGTCGTCGGCGAGACAGGCGCCGAGCCCGAATTGGCGCAGGAAGCTCAACCAGGCGTATCCGTCTTGCTGGTAGGAGCGGAGCTCCGCCCGCAGCCCGGCGGGCACGGGGAGCTTCGGCTGCTCCGACTGCTGCGTCAGTTGGCCGATCAGCCTCGTCAGATGCTCGTTCAGCTCGATCTCCAGACGAACGCGGCGCTCCCGGTCGGCATCCGACTCTTCGTTCTCTTCCCGCTCGGCGTCCCAATCGCCTTCTCCTCCCAACAGATGCAGCTGGAGAACTTGCTGGAACGAGAGGCCTTGGCGTCTGTCCACGGAGGACATCGCCCTGCGAATCTGCGCCAGCAGCGCCGGATCGAGCTGGATCCACTGGCCGCGGAAGCGCACGAGCCTGGCGCCCCGGGCGACCAGCTCGGCGAACTCCGCCTCCGACAGGTCGACGTCGCCGATGGCGATCCGCCAGTCGAAGTCGACCAGCGAGTCGAGTCCGAACAGCGATCCGCCGGCGCGGCTTCCTTCGCCGGAGCCGACTTTCGCGCGCAGCCGAGGCTTCTTCCGGCTGGCCGCCTCCCACCAGGCGGGCAGCAGCACCTGCCAGCCGGCGGCCAGCAGCCGCTGGCTGTCCGCCGTCAGGAAGCGCCAGGCGGCTTCGTCGTCCAGCGGCTCCGCGAAGACGTCGCGAGGAGAGCCGTTGAACCGGTCGTCCGGCAGCAAGGCGAGCAATCGCTCCAGCCATTGCGGGGAACGCTGCGCGACATACGGCGTCCACTCGCGGGGCCAGGTGCCGAGCAGCTCCCCGGTCGCGGCCAGACGCACGGGGAAAACCGCCGAGTCGTCCTTCTTGTCCTGAAGAACGAGCCGCATGCGCCAATCGTCCTCCCGTTCTCCCGGCTCCTGCAATTGCAGCGCGGGACGGAAAGGGGCATTGTCCGTCTTCCAGCCGATCGACACGAGCCAGTCGTTCTCGGTCAAACCGGCGCGGACGAGCTTGTCTTTGGCCGAGAAGAGCAGCGGGTATTCCCGTCGGAGGTCGCCCGCCGACGTCGGCAGGCCGTATTGAATGTGATAGACCGCCGCGGAGAACGCCGCCCGGAGCCCGGCCATGAACTCCTCGTCCAATGCGGCTGCCTCCAGCAAGGCCCGTTCGTCCGAAGACAGCGAATCTTCGTCCCATGCCCACTCCAGCTTGTCCGCCAGATGGGCTTCGTAGCTCGGGTGGTATTTTTTCTCCTCGATCCGTTTGGCCAGATGCGGGGCAACTCGCAGCAGCCGTTGCGCGTAGTCGTCCCATTCCCACTCGATATGGCGAAGCAAATTCGGCCCGGCAAAGAAGGGGATGACCATCTCGGAAGGCAGCACGACGGCTTCTATCTCCTCCAAAGCATGGACGACCAGCTCCGTTCCGTAGAAAGAGGGCTCGTGCCAAGCGAACAGGGACTGCTTCAGGGCGATTCCCGAGGCGGAGCCGTAGCCGTCGACGTAGAAGCCGTGGATAAGAGCATCGCCATAGCCTCCGAGCAGAACGCGCAGGCGGATTTTTCTTTCTATAGGGTTATGCGTCATATCAACAGTTTTCCTTTCCGAAGCTCCTCCTGAAGCGCGCGCAAGCGGCTGTGCCTTCCGACGAACGCATCGAAAAACTCCTCCCAGCGAGCTTCCCGTTTCAATCTCTTATACAGCTTCGCCAATCTTTTGAGCAGCTTGACCGCCGTTTTGTAGCCGTCCCTGTTTTTAAGCAGAACGTAGCGCTCGACCGCGTGGTGGTAGAAGGGGAGCAGCGCTTCCGGCGCGTTTTTCTCGATCGGCGCGAGGTCGGTTACCCGGAACTCGAGCGGGTCGCTGCCCATGCTGATCTGGAAATCCATCCATCGGTGCCACTGTCCGCTCTCCAGCAGCTTTTCTTCGTAAAGCTCCCGGGTATGGGGCAGCAAGGAGACGAGACTGTCCCACATCCTCGGCCCGGCTTCCGGTAGACGGCGCACGGCCTGCTCCCAGTATTCGGAATAAGCGCGCACGCTGCTTGCCTTGCGGAGATTGAGCAACGGGGCGACCTCCGCCAACCAGTCGGCGAGTCGCCGCCAACTGCCGGAATCCGCGAGATGTTCAAGGAAACCCAGCAAAAAAACTTCGGGGATGTTCGTCCGTTCGTCGACCGTCCGCAACAGCGCCAATGCGTCGCCGTCGTTTCCTTGGAACGTTCTCAACGCGGCCCGGGCTACGTTAAGGGCGAGAGGAGGCGCCGAATCGGCGGGCGCGGGGGCCGAAATTTCGTCTATGCGGGCGATTTCCTCGTCATAGGCAGACGGGGCCGGGGCGCGGGAGACGAACCAAAGCTTCCAGACTTGCAGGTAAATCTGCAAGTAATAGCGATTATCGTTCGTCTCCTCCAGCATCGAGCTTCGCAAATAGATCAGCGTCTGCCCCGTCCTTGCCCCGTTATCCGGATTCGCGGCCGCATCGGCCATCTGGACGATGCGCTGGGCGATTTTGCCTTGCAGATCGGACGCCGCGTGATGCGTATGGAACGCCAAATAAGAATACATATAGCCGGACAAGTCCTGCGGCTGCAGGGTCAGCTTGCCGAGCACGAAGAGGTGGGCGTGCAACAGGAAAAAAGCGTCGACGTTCGCCGGAAGAGAAGGCTTATGCCGGTAGATCGCCGCGAGAGCGTCATTGATGAATTGCGTGTTCCTCGAGCTCTGCATGAGCGGCGCGGTCGCCAGGGCAAACCATTCGTGCCACTCCCCCACGCTAAGCTCCGCGATTCTTTTGGCTTGCTTCTGCAGCAGGGCGAGATCGTCGGCGGCCTTCTTGGCCGCGAGCTGCTTGGCTTCGTTGTAGGAGGAGGCGCGGGCCTTGGGCGCGGCGGAGCCCGTCACCGATTTGGCGTTGATTAGCGTATGGATCGAGCGATGGTGCAGGTCGGCATACCGGAGAACCGCGGCGAACATATGCTTGCAGGAGTATCCGACGGGACAGTCGCAGCGGCTTGACGAGAAGGAGTCCAGGTGGATAGAGACGTGGTATAGATCTCCGCCCTCCACGACGGCTTTGACCGTCCGTTCGGAAGGCAAGGTAAGCTTCACGACTCTTCCCCGTTTGAAGTACTGGAAGCCTCTGCTGATCGTGACCTCGCCGAAATGCTTGGCGACGTCGCGGACGAGACGGTCCCATTGCTCGTCGTCCAATTCGTAGGTCGGTATCATATTTTTAATCTCCCGGATCATCGAAATCAGAAAGCTATCCCTTAAGTATAACACGTTTGGCAGCGTTTCGCCCTTGTTTTTCGCACATATGTTCGGTCGCCGAACGTTCACATAATTGTCATAACGGGAACGAAAATCCGAAATCGCGGAAATGAACTTCTGCTATGATAATCTGAAGAGAACGTAGGAAAATAACACCAGGGATAGACGGGGCGGGGGATTCCGAAAAATGGCGAAAAGCGCGAAACGTTCAGGCATGTTCACGATTAGAAAAAAGCTGTTGGCGGTCTGTTTCTTTCTGTTGATCGTCCCGATTCTTGTGCTCGGAGGAGTCGCATACCGGGTGGCCTCCGACGAAACGAGCGATCTGATCCAAAAGGGTTTGAAGAACAACGTAAGAATGGCGAACGAGATGCTGAACGCCCTGGACGAGTCCGTCAAGCACGGCACGATCTCGCGGGAGGAAGCCGAAGAGAGCCTGCGGATCATGCTGCTGGGCGCGAAGCGGGCGGACAATACGAGACCGATCAACAAAACGATAGATTTAGGGGAAAACGGATATTTCTACGCGATGGACGACAAGGGCACTCTTCTGGCCCATCCGAGCCAGGAGGGGGATAACATATGGGACAAGCAAACCTCCGACGGCACGTATTACATCCGCGACGTGGCGGCGTCGGCGCTTGCCGGCGGAGGCTTCACTTATTATGAATGGCCGCTGCCCCAGTCCGACAAGGAAGCCCGCAAAATCGTCTATGCCGAGATCAATCCCAACTGGGGATGGATCATCGCCGCGGGTTCCTACGTTAAGGATTACAACGAGGGACAAAGAGCGATTATGTGGGCGATCTCGATCACGCTGGCTTGCTGTCTGGCCGGCGGGCTGATCGCGCTCGTGCTGTTCAGCGAGCATATCTCGCGTCCGATCATCCGGGTCACGAGGCTGGCGGAACGGATGTCGGAAGGCGACTTGACCGGAGAGGAGCTCGCATTCCGCAACCGCGACGAGATCGGCCGATTGGCCGCCGCCTTCAATCGGCTGGCGCATAATCTGAAGGAGCTGGCGGGCAACCAACTGCTCAGCGCCAACGCTCTTGCCGCCTCCTCGGGACAGCTGTCGGGCGTTATCGGCGATACGGTAAGAGCGGCGCACCAGACGTCCGAATCGCTGGCCGAATTGGCGGCGACCAACGAGTCGCAGGCGCAGGGCATCGAAGAAACGGCCAAGGCGATGGAGGAGATGACGGTCGGCATCGGCCGGATCGCGAATTCGGCGGGCATGACGTTCGAAGCCTCCGCATCGACGTTGACGCAGGCCGAGGAAGGCCGCGGGCTGATCGACGAATCCTCCGACCGGATGAATACGATCAGCGACACGGTCGGAGAGATCGGTCAAGTCGTCGGCCGCCTCGGGGACCGCTCTCAGCAGATCGCCGCTATCTCCCAGGCGATTCGGGAAATATCGGCGCAGACGAATCTGCTGGCGCTGAACGCCTCCATCGAAGCGGCCCGGGCGGGCGAGCACGGCAAAGGCTTCTCCGTCGTCGCGGGCGAAATCCGCAAGCTGGCGGAACGTTCCGATGAATCCGCCGTCCAGGTGACGGAGCTGATCGAAGCGATCGTCGGCGACATCGAGAAGGCCGGCGCTTTCATGGAGAAGGGCGAACGGGACGTACAGTCCGGCATTTCCTCCATCCGGCAGACGGGCGAAGCCTTCGCGCGCATCTACGAAGCGACGCGCAGCGTGGCGGATCAAGCCGAAGAGGCTTCCGCCGCCGCCGAGCAGATGTCCGCCAGCGCGCAGGAGGTTGCGGCATCGCTGCAGCAGATGGAGAAAGGCTCGGCCAGGTCGGCCGAGACGGCGGGCACCATTTCCGCCGCGAACGAGGAGCAGCTTGCGGCCATGGACGAGATCGCTTCGTCCTCGGAACGGCTGAACCAAATGTCCGTCAACATGAAGGAGCTTGCCGGCCGGTTCAAAATCAGTTGAACAGGCTCCGATATTTGTCGTAATCGGCTTCCCGGCAGGTCATCTCCAGCCGGGTGCCGTTTTCTTCGTGGCTCAGCGCATGGATGACCGCGTTCTCTTTGAAATAAGAGACGAGCCTTCCCTGATCGAACGGGATCACGACCTCGCAGGTTTTGTCGTCCGTGAAAATCCGTTCGCCGATCAGCGCGACGAGTTCGTCGATCCCGGAGCCTTCCCGCGCGGACAAATAGATACCGCCGTCGGCGGCCTCGGGATATCGCCGATCTTCCGCCAAGTCCGCTTTATTATAGACGTACAGCAACGGAATGTCCCCGGCTCCGAGCTCGCGCAGCGTATCGTTGGTCACTTCGATCCGCTTGGCGCTCTCCGGATCGGAGCAGTCGACGACGTGCAGCAGCAAGTCGGCGTTCGTCACTTCCTCGAGCGTCGATCGGAACGCTTTGATCAGATGATGGGGCAATTGGCTGACGAAGCCGACCGTGTCGGCGAGCAGGAACGAGCGGCGGTTCGGCAGCGCGATGCTGCGGACCGACGTCTCCAGCGTGGCGAACAGCATATCCTTGGCCAGCACTTCCTTGTCCGAGCCGGGATCGACTTTCCGAATAACGGCGTTCATTAGGCTGGATTTGCCGGCATTCGTGTAGCCGACCAGGCAGACGACGGGAATTTCGTTTTTGCGCCGCTGGTTCCGCTGGACCTGGCGTCTGGCCGTCAGCTTCTCCAGATCGGCCTGCAGCGCGGCGACCCGGTCCTCGATCCGCCTGCGGTCCAGCTCCAGCTTCGTTTCACCCGAGCCTCTGTTCTTCAGTCCCGCGCCGCCTCCCTGGCGCCCGAGGGATTCGCGCAGTCCGATCAAGCGCGGCAGCATGTACTGCAGCCTGGCGACCTCGACCTGCAGCTTGGCCTCCCGGGACTGCGCCCGGCTCGCGAAAATATCGAGAATAAGCAGCGTCCGGTCGATGACCCGGCAGTCGAGCTCCGCTTCCAGATTGCGGATTTGCGACGGGGACAGCTCGTCGTTGAAGATCGCGATCCCGGCTTCGCAAGCCGCCAGCCTCTCTTTCAGCTCCTTGAGTTTGCCGCTTCCCATGTACGTGGCGGTGACGATTTTATCCGCTTTTTGCGTCACTTCCCCCGCGACTTCCAGCTCGCAGGCGTCGGCCAGATTGCGCAGCTCCTCCATCGAGGCGCGGAAGCCGCTCCTTTGATTCAGTTGTACTCCGACGGTAATCGCCTTATCTCTCATTCGTTCCATATCTTGAATTCCTCCATTCGTAAAAACGCATAAAAAAACACAGACATCTCTCTGCCTGTGCGGTCGTATGACGATAGAGGTTCCGAGCGGGCCATGCCTATACCATCGGCGCCACGCAAAAGGAAACGCCCGAAAAACGGATGGCGACCGTTGCTCGCCACCCATCATCCGTTCCGCGCATATCCGTTCGTTCGCCGATCTAAAGGGGGTATAAGGCAGACTTCTCCCGAGTCCTCTGCACGCAGGCAGAGCCTTAAGCGCTATTCAATTAGCCGCGCAAGGATCTAACTCGGATGAAGTCGATCACCTGTAACCCCTCCATTTCCTGTAAGTACGAGTAAGTGTAGCACAGATGACGACGGCAAGTAAAGCGCGGAAAAACCGCGCGAACGGATACGGCCGAAATGCGCCTTCCCCGAGCGCTCCCCTTGGCTCGAACGAAGAGTCGGGGCCGACGAGGAGACGTCCCTTTATTGCCAACCTACCGCGCAAGGCCTATAATTTACAGGAATAACATTGGACGAGAAGGTTGAGAAATCCGTATGGACAACGACATCAAAATTGTAGACGTGGCGAAGCGGGCCGGGGTGTCGACCGCCACGGTGTCCCGCGTGCTCAATAACAGCGAAGCGGTCAAGGAAGCGACCAAACGCAAAGTGCTGGAGGCGATCGACGAGCTCGGCTATTATCCGAACGCGGCGGCGAAAAACCTGCGTTCCCAAAAGTCGTATACGATCGGGGTCATCGTTCCGGACATCCATTCGTCCTATTTCGCGGAAATCATCAAAGGGATCGTCAGCGTCGCTTACCCGAACCAATTCAAAGTCGTCATCTGCGACGCGGACAATCAGGCGGAGAAGGAAAGGGAATATTTGAATCTGCTGCAGGACCGCACGGCGGATGCGATGATCGTGGTCACGCCCATGCTGCCGGAGTCGGAGCTCTCCTCGTACGTTCGCAAAAGATACGTGATCGGCGTCGTCGGCAGGCGCATGAAGGACGAAGCGATTCCTTGCGTCTACACGGACAACGTGGCGTTCTCCATCCATGCGATGCGGCATTTGATCGGGCTCGGCCATCGCGACATTGCTTTTCTCAGCGGCTACGCGAACGCGATCGACAGCTACGAGCGGCTGGAGGGGTACATGAAGGGGCTGATGGAGCATCAGATTCCGTTTCGCCCGGAGTTGATCGAGAACGGCAACTTCAACGAACGCGGCGGCTACGAAGCGATGAGAAGATTGCATGCGCGCGGCGCGGCGTTTACGGCGATCTACTCGGCCAACGACGAGATGGCGTTCGGCGTGTACAAGGCATGCGAGGAGCTGGATCTTCCCATTCCGTCCAGGCTCGCCGTCGTAGGAGTCGACAACAACCGGGTCAGCCGATTCGTGCACCCGGCGCTCAGCACGGTCGAACAGCCCAAATACGAGATGGGCGTCGCCATAGCGGAAGCGATCATCGGCGTCGTTCGCGGCATTCCGTCCGAGCTTCCGGTCCGGATGATCCCGTCGAAGCTTCTTATTCGCGCCTCCTCCGGGGGTGAATGAGCGTTATCCGGCAGCGGAGGAGGAGGAGGGACCGAACCGGAAGTTCCCGGAACAGCGGGCGAAACGTTGCTTTTTAAGTAATCGATTACACAATCAAGGCGGGAATGGACTCTTGCCAAAAGGTCAATCCATGCCGGGGACGTCCCGAAATATCGCGGTTTTTATGCCCGACAAGCCCATAGGGATGGTTTTTCCCGCTTTTTGAAACGTAGAAGTAATAGAAAATAATCATTCATTTTCTGATTTTTAAACTTGTAATCGATTACATCGGTTGCTATACTAAATTCCATACCAGACTAGAGATCAGCTTGGAGCGAGCGGCGGGATGAACGACTATAAGATTATGGACGTAGCAAGAAGGGCAAACGTGTCGTCCGCGACGGTGTCCAGGGTGCTCAACAACAGCCGGGCGGTCAGCGAGAAGACGAAGCTGAAGGTGCTGCGCGCCATCGAAGAAATCAATTACACCCCGAACGCGATCGCGAAAAATTTGCGTTCCCGCAAATCGAAGACGCTGGCCGTCATGGTTCCGGACATCGGCGTAACGTACTTCGCGGAAGTCATCAAAGGGATCGAGAACATGGCGAACGCGCTCGACTACAACATCTATATCGTCGACGTGCAGAATCGGAAGGAAAAGGCGGTCGACTATATGTCGCTGCTGCGCAACCGGACGGTGGACGGCATTATCCTTGTCACCCCGGAGTTGACGGACGAGGAAATAACGGAATACGCCGACCAGGGATTCCATATCGGCGTCGTCGGCCGCCCTATCGAGCATAAGGATATTCCGTGCGTCTATACGGACAACGTAAAGCTGGCCCGGGACATTATGAGCCATCTGATTTCCCAGGGACATCGGCGCATCGCGTTCTTAAGCGGATACGCGGACGCGATCGACAGCTATACGCGGCTCGAAGGCTACATGAAGGGACTCCGGGACGCGGGCCTGCCGTTCTCCCCGGAGCTGATCGAGAACGGGGACTTCAACGAGGACAAGGGGTACGAGGCTTTTATGCGGCTGCATGCGAAAGAGGCGGAATTCACCGCGGTATTCGCCGCGAACGACGAGATGGCGCTGGGCGTATACAAAGCGTGCAAGGAGCTTGCGATTCGGATTCCGGACGATCTGGCGGTCGTCGGTGTCGACAATATCCGGATCACGAAATACGTCGCGCCGCGGCTGACGACCGTCGTCCAGCCGAACTTCGCGATGGGCGCGCTGTTGACGGAGAAGCTGATCGATCAAATGAATGAGAACGCATACAAAGACCAGCGGGTTTTCAAAGTCGATTCCAAGCTGCTCGTCCGGGAATCCTCGCTATGCCCCCGCGGCGGGTAGGGGTACAGCGCGGGGGAAGAGCGTAAGGTAGCTGCTCATCGGCACCTGCACGAACAGGATAAGCGGAGCCGCCGACTGTCCGGCTCCTGCCTATCCGACAAAAAGTAATCGATTACATTTTGGACGGAGGTTTACGATTGATGAGCATGCTGCAGGAAATCCGCAAAAACAAAACGCTGATTTTGATGATCGCGCCGACGCTGCTGTTTTTCCTCTTGTTTTCCTACTTGCCGATGGTAGGCGTCTATTACGCGTTTACCCGCTTCAACATCGATGCCGGCCTGTTCGGCAGCCCGTTCGTCGGATGGAAAAACTTCGAGTTTCTCTACAACTCGGGCGTGCTGTGGAATATCACGAAAAATACGATTTTGTACAATCTGGCGTTCATTCTGTTGGGGAACGTGCTGCAAGTGGTTTGCGCGATCTTCTTGAGCGAAATCCCCGGCAAGCTGTTCAAGCGGGCGACGCAGTCGGCGATGTTCCTTCCGTACTTCCTGTCCTTCGTGCTGGTCGGGGCGTTCGTCTTCAATCTGTTCAACTCCAGCAACGGCGTCGTCAACACGC
>JAEZZE010000180.1 GCA_023418755.1 Bacillota bacterium
ACGCTCAGCTCCGCTTCGTCGCGCACCGGGTTCCGGCGCGCGTTCTCGCAGGCGGCCGCAAGCGCGTACAGGCGCGCTTGCGCGAGATAATAGTCCGGCAAGCTCAACTCTATCGCCGGCTTCCCGGCAAAATCGGATACCCAGTTTTTCATCAAGGGTACCCGGAATCTCTGAATGCCGCCCCGAACCGATGAACCGCTCCGCTCGGCCCCGAAGCCGGATCCGTTAAAAGAAACGGTCAGCAGCGAGACGCGGCCCGAAGCGAGCGGCACGATCGTGGCCGCCCTGCCGGCGGGCAGATGGAACAGCTCGCCGGCCATGACGCGAACCCCGCGGTCTCTCGTATCGTCGCGCGATACCCGAAGATCGGATTGCAGGCAGATGCCGAAGCGATCGCAAGGCTCCGCCGGCAGGCTGAGCTGCTCCCCTCCCGCGAGCCGCAGCTCGGTAGACCCCTCATATTGCAGCGGCGCGAAGCCCGCGGTATGCATGCCTGAATCTCCCCCGTAATAAGTTTATCCTTTATTGTATCCGACTGCCCTTTCCTTGAGCAATACAACGCACAGAATCGCGACGGAGATCAGGACGAGGCCCGCGGGAATATAGAAAACGTCCGCGGAAATGCCGGGGACGACAAGCGGCAGCATATACCCGGCGAGCGAAGCGGTCTGGGAGATGAACACGTACAGGCTGGCGCCAAAGCCCGCGCGGTGAATAAACATGCGCTGCACGTACCCCATCGCCACTCCGAGCAGGACGGATACGAAAAAGGAATAGACCGGCTGCATCGTAAAATAAACCGCAAGCGAGTCCGTCCGCGCGTAGACGACATAGGTGGCGAAAGCGCCTATGGCGGCGTACAGGATCAGTCTCTTGCTGCCGTATTTCGCCGCCCAGTAACCGGCAGCCATCATGAACAGCAGCTCGAATACCGCTTGGGCGCTCCAGAGGTACGAGGCGTAACGGGGATCGCCGAACTTCCCGCTTACGACAAGCGGCAAGTAGAGTCCGCGGATCGCATCGGCGCACGACAGCAGCAGGAGCGCGAGCAGCATCGCCAAGGAGAAGGGCTCTCCTTCAGCCGTCCGTTTCGTTCCCGGCTCCGTCTCCGTCTCGCGGTACAGCAGCAGGAGCGCGAACAGCGCGGCGTAACCGAACAGATTGCCCCACAACACGCCGCGAAAGGACGCCAGCAGATAGACGTTAGCGCCGACGAGCAGACCGGTGAAGAAACCTACGCTGAACGTCGCCCGCAGCCAGAGCTGCGAGATCTCCACGATGTCCGGAGCCCAGCGGGTAAAATGATTGCGGGCCATCGCGAACAGCTGGCCCATGATCATGCCGGACGGCGCGCTGGCCAGCGTCATGCCGATCAATGCCGACGAGAAGCCGTCGGCCCGCATGTAAATCAACAGACCGCAGGCGCACAAGGCCGCCGCGCTCAGCGGAATCGACTTGCGTCTTCTCAGCCGGTCGCTGAATAGCCCCGCCGCGACGGTGAGCAGCATGTTCAACAGCAGCGAGCAGCAGAATACCCAGGTGATCTGCGCCTTCGTCAACCCGATGCCGGCTTGCATGTAGACGGCGTTCATCGGCGCCAGAACGCCGACGCCGATGCCGTACAGAAACATGGCCGCGACAAGCGCCCATGCCCAGCGAATGTTTATGAATCTTCTAAAATCCGATCCCATTTTCACTGCCCTTAGCTCCCGACTAAAAATTAAAACGCTATAACTTTTATGGCGGGGAAAACCGCTTATTGCGGTTCATGCCCGTTATTCCGAGTAACCGGAAGCCTGATCTCCACCCGAGTTCCGATCCCCTGTCGGCTGCTGTAGGCGATCGTGCCCCGATGATTGGCGATGATTCGCTGGCTGACCATCAGTCCGAGCCCGTTGCCGGAAGGTTTGCTCGTATAGAACGGCTCGCCGAGCTTGGCCAAGTGCTCTTCGGCGATGCCCCTCCCCTGGTCGGTTATCCGGATGACGACTTCGTCCTCGATTTCGCCGCGGATCAGCTCGATCCGCATTTCGCCGCCCCGCTCCTCCATCGCTTCCAGGCCGTTTTTTATGACGTTGACGAACACCTGCTTTAATTGATTGCCGTCGCACACCACCAGAGGTACGTTCTCCTCGAACCGGGTCGCGAACTTGACGTTCACGAGGCTGGCCTGAGATTCCAGAAGCGAGATCATGTCCCGCAGCAGCTCGGCCATATCGGTCGGCTTGAACTGGCTAAGCTGCGGCTTGGCCAGCACGAGAAACTCGCTGACGATCAGATTGATCCGGTCCAGCTCGGGAAGCATGATGTCCAAATAAGCGGAGGGCAGCGTTCCCTGCTTCTGTCCGAGCTGGACGAAGCCGCGCAGCGTGGTCAGCGGGTTGCGGATTTCGTGCGCCACGCCGGCGGCCAGCTGGCCGATGACCGATAGCTTCTCGGTACGGCGGATCACTTCCTCGCTCTGCTTCCTCGCCGTGATGTTCCGCGAGATTTCCGCGATCGCCACCACTTCTTCGCGACCGTCGCGAATTGGCGATACCGTAATGCTGACGTCGATCCGGCCTCCGTCTTTCGTCAGACGGACCGTCTCGAAATCGGTCACCGATTCTCCCGCCGCCACGCGCGCGCGAATCGCCTCGTATTCCCCCTTCAGCTCGGCCGGAACGATCGACTCCTCCCGTCCCAGCACCTCTTCCGGACTCCAGCCGTAGATCGTTTCGAACGCCTTGTTCGCCTGCGTAACCGCTCCCTGCAAATCGGAGACATGAATGGCGTCCGAGGTATGATTGACGAAGGATTCCAAATATTCCTTCGTGCTTCTGAGCTCTTCCGCCGAATCCTTAAGCCTGCCCATGTAGGATTGCAGATTGTCCGCCATCGCGTTCACCCGCAAGGATAGCGTGCCGAGCTCGTCCTGGCTGCGCGTCTCGAGCTTTCTGCCGAATCGGCCGACGGCGATTTCGTTGACGTAATCGACGATATGCCGAAAAGGGCGAATCATGGCGCCGGAGATGAAGTAGCTGGCGCCTCCCGCGAGAATCAGCAAGCCGGCGGAAATGGCGGCAAGCTGGACAAGCCGGCGGCCCAGCGCTTCCTTGACCGAGCCGTAATCGAAAATGACGCTGACGACGTAAGGTTTCTCGTTCCTCAGCGGAATAAAGCTCTTGAACACTTCCCTTGCGCCCGCCTTGAACCTGGTCACGGACGCTTCCCCGGTCTCCGCCGCGCGTCTGACGTAAGCGACGTCCCTCTGATCGTCGGCGTAGGCATAGGTACCGAAGGGAACGTCCCTCACGTCGAGATTGCGGATCGACTTGCCTTTCTTCACCTTGACGATCTGCGGCTTCCCGAAAAATTCGGGATCGAATCCCGCAATCGCCAAAATGTCGGGATTATCCTCCATGACGCGGCGGATGAGCGCGTTCGTCCCGACCTTATTCTCGTAATCGAGAAACATTTGCGCGTTCACGTACGGATTGACGATATAGTCGGTCGTCCCGTCGTAATAGTACCCCCACTTGCGGATCCGATCCGGGTCGGAGGATGCGTATTGGTACGGACCCGACCAGTAATGGTCCAGCTTCTGCCCCTGCGGGATCGTCACTTGCCGCTCGTCCAGCAGTTGATTAAACGCCTCATACCAATAATCCATCGTTTTGGAGCCCATGTTCAGCTCCATCGGATCGGATGAGCGGAGGACCTGGATGTCCCCGGCCGTCCGCCGCCATAACGAAATATGGTCGACGCCCAGCTTGCGGCTCAGTTCAGTCAATTGCTCGTTCCGGACATGCTCGATCCGCGGATCGAGCTCGCCCATGGCCGCGATCGCGACCGCCCGCAGCTTCTCGCCGATCATCTCTTCCATCGTCCGCTTCGATTTGTCCGCGGTATCCAGATTGGTTCCGATCTGCTCGGCGATCGCCAGCATCTCCTGCCGCAGGCCGTTCTCCATCTCGCTCTTGGTCGAGTAATAATAGATCGATAGATTAAGCGTCAAAATAATCGTCGCGATAAGCGAAATCATCAACGACAGCTTGACTTTAATGGACACGAGCCATGCCTCCGGGTCTGGTTGATTCTATACCATATTAGACATCGTTCGACAGATTCCTCTTTATCCCGAGAAAAATCGAGCGCTCCGATATGACATTTGTCATGTCCGCATACTGACACTTATGACTAACGGCGGATCGATGCTTCCCCTACAATAAAAACATCAAGCGCGTATAAGGAGGATCCTATGCCCACTTCGAACACCCTGCAATTAAAAAAGAGCGTCTCTCCTTATGAGAAATCGAGCGCGAAAGCGAGCGTTACGCAACTGCTGAATACGATCCCTCCGTTCATCCTTCTTTGGGCGGCGGCTTACTGGAGCCTGTCCGTTTCCTATTGGCTTTCGCTGCCCTTCATCGCGTTGGCTGCCGGCTTTATGATCCGCATCTTTATCGTGTTTCACGACTGCTGCCACCAATCGTTCTTCAAAAGCCGCAAAGCGAACGAAATTCTGGGCACGTTCACGGGAATATTGACGATGTTTCCTTACCATCAGTGGAAGCATAGCCACTCCATTCACCACTCCACCAGCAGCAATCTGGACAAGCGCGGAGTGGGCGATATGTGGCTGCTGACGGTCGACGAATACGTCGCCGCGCCTCTATGGACGAAAATCCGCTACCGGATCTATCGCAATCCGCTCGTGATGTTCGGAATCGGCCCGTTCGCGGTTTTCCTGCTCGAATACCGCTTCAACCGAAAA
Organism: Bacillota bacterium; assembly: GCA_023418755.1. Classification (GTDB taxonomy): domain Bacteria; phylum Bacillota; class Bacilli; order Paenibacillales; family Paenibacillaceae; genus Cohnella. The sequence goes on from JAEZZE010000180.1 coordinate 4,757, forward strand.
GGCGCAAGACGCGCCGAACGCTGGAACACGCGAATCACGAACGTCGGCATCGCCGCCCTATACGGATCGCTCTGCTGGGCGATCGGCTGGGAGGCCTTCCTCCTCGTGCAGCTTCCGATCTTCTGGCTGTCCGGCGCCGCGGGCATCTGGCTGTTCTACGTTCAGCATCAGTTCGAAGAAACCTATTACGAGCACGATTCGGAATGGAGCTACGTGAAAGCCGCCGTCGAGGGCAGCTCGTACTATAAGCTCCCGAAGGCGCTGCAATGGCTGACCGGCAACATCGGCTTCCACCACGTCCACCACCTCAGCCCGAGAGTGCCGAATTACTTGCTGGAGGAAGCGCACAATTCCGTACCTCCTCTGCAGCACGCGACGACCGTTACGCTGAAGTCGAGCTTCGCCGCCCTGAAGTTCAAGCTATGGGACGAACAAAGAAAAGATTTCGTTACGTTCGGACAGATCAAGCCTCTTCTCGAAGAAGCCAAAGCGAACGGCCGCGCCCGTTCCGCGGAACGGAAGGCGAATGCCGCGCCGAACGACGAAGTCGCATAACGACGTCTGCACAAGGCCTTCTTATGGTAAAATAGCCATGGGAAGGCCATTGACGACATTAGGGAGCGCTAGCGATGTACAAACGACTCAGGCGGTTTCAGATTTTCCCTAAGACGACCGGCATCAGCCCTTATGTATGGCTGATGTTCTGCATTCTGCCCTTCTATTTTATTTTCCGTTCTTCGTCGAACATCGAGATCGCCGCGGGCATTCTGATGATCGTGCTGTTCTTTTTTTGCTACCGATTGACCTTAAACGCCAAAGGCTGGGCGGTATACGTCGGGACGGGCGTCCAGATCGCCGTCTCGATCGCCATGACGCTGCTGTTCAGCTACGCTTATTTCGCCTTCTTCCTGGCGTTCTTCATCGGCAACGTCCAGAATAAAGCCGGCTTTATCACGTTGTACACGATTCATATCGCCACTAGCCTGATCGCCGTGAACGTCGGATTCATCATGCAGGACAAGTTCTTCATCACGCAGACCCCGTTTATTCTGATCAGCCTGCTCGGCGTCATCCTGCTGCCGCTCGGCAGCTATAACCGCAACAAGCAAGGCGCGCTGCAGGAGCAGCTTAAGGACGCCAACCAGCGCATCTCCGAGCTCGTCAAGCTGGAGGAGCGCCAGCGCATCGCCCGCGACCTGCACGACACGCTCGGGCAGAAGCTGTCGCTGATCGGTCTCAAGAGCGATCTGGCTCACAAGTTGATCGCCGCCGACCCTTCGCGAGCGCGCGCGGAGATCAAGGACGTTCAGCATACGGCCCGGACCGCGCTTCAGGAAGTCAGGCTCCTCGTCTCGGAGATGAGGGGAACGCGGTTGGAAGACGAACTGGAACGCATCAAGCAGATGCTGCTCGCGGCGCAGATCGAGTTCGACCTGGAAGGCAGCACCGCGCTTCGCAAGGTATCCTTGTTGACGGAGAACGTCATGAGCATGTGTCTGAAGGAAGCCGTGAATAATGTGGTTAAGCATAGCGGCGCGACCGCTTGCACGGTCAGCTTGAACCAGAGCGACACCGAAATCGTCATGAAGGTTCGCGATAACGGCGCAAGCCGGCCCGAACGGTTGAATTTCAGACAAGGCCACGGTCTCCAGGGGATGAAAGAAAGGCTTGAATTCATCAACGGCACGCTGGATATCTCCACGGGCGAAGGAACGACCCTGGTCGCGACGATCCCGCAAATTTTGCAGCGCCCCACGAAGGAGGAAACGCCATGATTCGTATCGTCATCGCGGAAGATCAACGGATGCTGCTCGGCGCCCTCGGCTCCCTGCTCGATCTCGAGGAAGACATGCAGGTCGTCGGCAAGGCGTCCGACGGCGCGACGGCCGTCGAGCTCGTTCGACAGCTTCGGCCCGACGTCTGCATCATGGACATCGAGATGCCCGGCGTCAGCGGCCTCGAAGCGGCCGAACAACTTAAGGATTCGGGATGCAGGGTCATTATTCTAACGACGTTCGCCCGGGCCGGGTATTTCGAGCGCGCCATTAAAGCCGGCGTAGGCGGCTATTTGCTCAAAGACAGTCCGAGCGAAGAGCTCGCGAGCACGATTCGCAGCGTACTGGCGGGCCGCCGCGTCTACGCGCCCGAGCTGGTCGACGAAGCCTACCGGGAGGACCACGGCAATCCTCTAACCGACCGCGAGAAGGAAGTGCTCGGACTGATCGCCGACGGCAAAAACACGAAGGAAATCGCGACCGCGCTTTTTCTGACCACCGGTACGATCCGCAATTATATATCCGTCATTCTCGACAAGCTGAACGTCAGCAATCGGGTCGAGGCGATCAAAAGATTCAACGAGAAAGGCTGGTTCAAATAACGTTCAGCTTCTTGTAGTCCTTCTTCATGATGTTTTTGACCAGACTCGGCCATTTCGAGTTGGCCGGGCAGTATTTGGTCGCGATTTTCTCGATCGTCGTATAGCCTTTATCCACGTATTTGTCGGCCAGAAGCTGTCCGAATTTTTTCACGCTGTCCCCTTTCGTCTCGAACGAGTACGCCTTGCGATGGGGATCGGACCCGGTCGCGTTCAAGCCGAACAGATTGTTTTTGTTTTTGGCCAATCTGCTGCTGCCGTTGCCGCTCTCCAGCTTCATAACGGCTATGGTGAACAAGGCGTTGATGCCGTAGGCTTCTTCGACCTCCAGGATCGCTTCCTCCAATCCGTGGCCGGCCAAATCCGTCCCTTTGAAAATAAGTGCGATGTCATCTTCCGTCAATCCGGATTCCGTCTCCACCGCCGAGGTCGGCGTAACAGGCGCTTTCGGCTGATCCTCGGTCTTGCGCTCCCTTTTCGACGGCTCCCTTTCCGCCTCCGCGTCTCCGGTCTCCGCCGAAGCCGTCAGCCGCCTGTCCGCGGCGGTTTCCATCTCCTGGGTCGTCCTCTCCGGCATCTCGTCCGCCGTTCCTTCTGCCGCTCCCTCTGTCGTTCCATCTGCTTTTCCTTCCGTCGGCTTGGCATAGTCTCCGTGCACGTATCCTCCGCCTTTGATCCGCAGCCAGCCGCCCGACGTCTTCGACACGATCTCAAGCCGAGTTCCCTTCTCCACCACGGAGATGATTTTCGATTTGGAATAAGCATTCGCTCTAACGTTAAGAAAAAAAGCGGTAACCTCGTAAATCTGCGTTCGAGGTTTGGCGATTGCCGCAATATGTACTTCCCGATCGGGATCTTTGGCGATGGATAGAGGAGCGGCGGGCGCTTCCGCGGACTGGAATCGCTCCATGGCGGCGGCCGTCTCGTATTCGTAGGCTTGAGCACGGGTATCCGGCAGCGGTTCGACGCCGGCCTTCGCGACCGGCGAATCGGCGAAGCCCGGTTCCGCATCGGGAGGAAGATGAATTTGAGAGCTCTGGCCGATCGGCCAAACCGAGGATGTCTTGCTTGAAATCGCGATTGCGCTATAAGCGTTCGTGGTTAGATAACTGATTCCCGGAATCAACGTCAGCGCCGCGCATAAGATGCACGCGACCCACTTGCGAATGGTTTCCTTACGCATCCAGATACACCTCTTCCGTTAAGTTGGGGATAGCTGTCCGCAGTGATTGGTTTGATTGTACATATATGCGAGTGAAAAGCTTGTCATTCTTTATGCGAATATTTATTGATAATTTGTCGATTAAAAAATTTTCATAATCGGGGGCTCGAGACTTTGCGAGACGATGCGGAAACGCGCCGAACATAGAAAGGGCCAGCTTCGCGCATAATAGCTTTGTTGCAAACCTTACCAACTGCCTAGGTGGTCTTGAATTGAAGGGTTCGAACGGAACGATCAACTTTTTCCAGGCATGCACGATCCTCATGCTGACCAACGGGCTTACCACCCACGTCATCGTCAACCCGATGCTTCTGGATGCATCCGGACGGGATTCCTGGATCGCCGTCATCGCCGCGGGGCTGCTGTTCGTACCGTGGTGCTTTTTGCTGGCGCTGTTTATGAGGAAAGCGGGCCAAATGGAGCTGCAGCCATGGCTGGCGGAGAAAACCCATCCGATCGTCGCCTGGGCTTTGACGATTCCTCTCTGCATTCAGCTCTATTTGATCGGAGCGATGACGGTCGTCCATTCGGCGACTTGGACGATTACCAATTACTTGCCGGGAACGCCGAGAGTGGTTCTGGCCGTCATCATAACCGGGTTATGCGCGTTTTATGCAAACTGGGGCATCCGCGTAATCGCGATCATGTCCGGCGTTTTATTGCCTCTCGTAATCGTTCTCGGCATGTTCGTGGGAGTGTCGAATTATCCGCAGAAGGATTTCCATTTGCTCAAGCCGTATCTGGAGTTCGGCATAGATCCGGTGCTGCAGGGCATGATTTACGCGGGCGCCGGCTTCGTCGAACTCGTTACGCTGGTCGCGATGCAGCGGCACCTGACGAAGAAAGTGAAGCCGTGGGGATTGGTCCTGTATGCGGCTCTAATGATCTATATCACGTTGGGACCCCTGATCGGAGCGATTACGGAGTTCGGGCCTAACGAAGCGGCGAAGCAGATGGTCTCTCCATACGAGCAATGGCGCTTGGTCAAGCTGGGCACCTACGTGGAGCACGTCGATTTTTTCTCCATCTATCAATGGCTGGCCGGCGCTTGCGTGCGGATAAGCTTGTCCCTCTTTCTCGTGCCCGATCTGCTTCAAGTTCGCGGAAGTAAGCCGAGGACGCGGTTCATCGCGCTAATCGGGCTCAGCTATGTCGCGCTGTCCATTTTTCCGATCGACGATTACGCCTTTTATTTGTGGATGTATCGCTTCTACTTCCCGATTTCGCTTGCGGTTGCGTTTACCGCATCGATCTGTTGGATGTCCATATCTTGGTTCGCAAAACCGGTCAAAGGAGGAGCCGCATGAGACGGAAATCGACGAACTCTCCAACAGGATGGGATCGCAACAAGTTGAGAGCTCTGTTCGCGGATTCCGCGGACGTGCAAATCGTGCCCTGCAAGCTTACGGAAAGTCCGGATTCCGAAGTCTTATTGGTCTACGCGGAAGGCTTGTGCGATACGGGGCAATTCGGAAAAGTCGTTCTACCCGATCTGAAGCGGTTTTACTCCCTTGAAGGGGCCGCCGTCATGCAAACGCAAGGGTACTCGGGCGCGCTTCCGCTAATCGCGATGGAGCCCGATGAATCCGGCGACCGCTTGGCCGAATATTTGTTTCAGGGCGATGCGCTGCTTTTCTTCATCGGCAGCGGACGCCTGTACAAAATGAATATAGGCAATCGTCCGCAGCGTTCCCCGGAAGAATCCAATACCGAGATTTCGATCAAAGGACCCAAGGACGGCTTTACGGAGGACCTCGTCGTCAATGTCGCTCTTATCCGCAAAAGGATCCGCAGCACAAGCTTGAGTTACGAGACCTATACGTTGGGAAGAAGAACGAAGACGAAGGTCGGTCTGGTTTATTTCAACGACATTCTGTCTCCGAAAATATTGAAGGAAGTTCGAAAGAGAATACTCGAAATCGACATCGACGGGCTGTACAGCATTAACCAATTGGAAGAGGCGATGGCCGATTCTAAATATTCGGTGTTCCCCTCGTTCGCGATAACCGGCAGGCCGGATTACGTCGTGAGCAGCTTGCTGGCGGGGCGGTTCGTTCTGATCGTGGACGGCATTCCGATGGTGATGATCGGTCCCGCGGGATTGTCCCTTCTGATGAAATCGCCCGAGGATGTCCATTTCAATTACACCTATATTTCATTCGCGCGCGTCGTCCGGTATATCAGCTTGTTCCTATCCATTTCATTGCCGGGCTTATGGGTGTCCCTGGTCGCGTTCCATCAGGACCAGATTCCTTTTCGCATGATGGCGACCATTGGCGGCGCGCGGCTCGGATTGCCGATGTCGGCCCAGATCGAGATGTTCATTCTGCTTTCGCTGATCGAAATTTTTCGGGAAGCGGGGGTTCGGCTTCCGAGCACGATCGGACAGACGCTTACGGTCGTCGGGGGGCTTATTATCGGAGACGCTTCGATCCGGGCCGGACTCGTGTCTCCATCGGTCGTCGTCGTCGGCGCGATTACCGCGGTTACTTCGGTCACGCTAGTCAACCAATCGCTCAGCACGATCGTCAGCGTAGTCCGATTTGCCATCTTTCTCGTCTCGTCGTTCATCGGCATGTATGGTTTGATCCTGTCCCTGATTCTGTTCGTCGCCTATTTGTCCAGGCTGCATTCGTTCGGCGTACCGTATCTGTCTCCGATGTCCCCGCTTAATCTAAAGGATTGGACTACCTCTTACTTGCGCCCGCCCTGGAGCCGTATCAAGACGCGCCCTGGGATCGTCGACCCGTTGGATCCCGATCACCATGGTGAGCGTAAATGATTGGCAGATGGGGGAAGTCCGCAGTCGCAACTTGCTTGCTTTTGTCGTTGACCGCTTGCTGGAACTCCAAGGACATCCAGACGATGGACTACGCTACCGCGATCGGACTGGATTACGAGAACGGAACATACATCACCTATGTTCAGTTTCTCAATTTCGGCAACGTTGGCCGGAACGAAACGATGCAGATCGGCAAAGGTCTGCCGGTGTGGGTCGGCAAAGGCGAGGGCCCGACATTGAGCGAATCGCTTTCCTCGATCTACGCCACATCGCAAATGCGTATTTTTTGGGGACACGTCAAAACGATCGTCTGCACGGAGAGGCTGCTGCGGAGGGGGATCGGAGAGGCGTATAACGCGGCCAACCGGTTCGGGGAAATCCGGTACAATGTCCTCCTTTTCGGCACGAAGGAGAGTTTGCCCGATCTGTTCGTCCAGAAATCGGTCTTCAATCTGTCGCCGCTGGATACGATCATGTTCTCGCCGGAACAAACGTTCTCGCAACGTTCGTTTATCGTCCCCAAAACGGGAAATCGGATGATCGCGGATATTAACGAGCCGTCCGAACCCGCCATACTTCCGTCCATCGCGATTAATCGAAAGGTATGGAAAGAAGATAAAAAGCCTGCATCCATGCTGATGATCGACGGAGCTTTCTTCTTCCAAGACCAGAAAGCGATCGCTTGGCTGTCGGAAGACGAGCTTGCCGGCACGAGGTGGACTCAAAGGGAATTAAAGCGTTCGCTAATCCGAGTGCCCGCGGAAGGCAAACCGAAAGCGGCTCTCGTGCTCCTCAATCCGACTTATGACGTCAAAAGCGGGATGCACAACGGCCGTGCCGTGTTCGATCTAAGTCTGAAGCTGCATGCGACGGTGGAAGAATTACACGAGAACATTGCCCTCGACCGGTTGGAGCGCCTCGCCGAAGATGTCGTCAGGGAAGAGATCGTGAAGAGCTTCCGCTACGGACTGGCCAAACAGGTCGATGTGCTGAAGCTGGGGGAGACGCTCTATCGGAACCATCCGAAGCAATGGCATGCGCTCCGTAAAACCAATCAGTCCCTGCTCACCGATGAGTGCATTCGCAAAATCGTCGTTAAAATCGATATTCGTAACACGGGCAAATACAAGGGGAAGTTCGACTGATCGGGAAAACGCCAAACGTTATAAGCGGGACGTTGTTCGAGGTTGCCGAATCATCGGCCTAATCGGGTTGCCCTCGCGTTCGTTCAGCTTGTATAATAGACAGGCAAACATACGTTTGCCCAAGCCTTTTGCTGGCAAATGCGGCATAGGCTTACTACAAGACCAGTCAGCGGAGGAACGAATGAAAGGTACGACTCATCTGGCCATCGGCTGCGCGATCGGCGCGGTGGCATGCGCTTATTATTCGTTCAGCCCGAGCAAGGCCGCCGTGTATTTCTCCGTTGCGGCGCTTTCCGCCCTAAGCGCGGATCTCGACGGGCCGAGCCTTCTCAGCCGCAGCATTACCAAGCTGTCGATTTGGCTGAGAAACGCGATGCTGGGAGCGGGATTGGCTCTTATGTCCGGTCTTGTCTACTTGCTCGTCGTTCCCGGACGGTTCGATCCGGCTTACGCCGCCTGCGCGATCTCCGCTTTCCTGCTTGGCCTCGTCGCCAAAAGGGGCGTCATTCGGAACGCGATCGTCAGCCTGATCGGAGGCGCGCTGCTCGCCTACGGCTGGCAGCGCGGTTACGGCTGGCTAATCGGGCTGGGCGTATTCGTTGCCTGGGCTCCGTGGCTGAAGCACCGGGGAATGACGCATACTTTGTGGGCTTTGATCGGCTGGGGAGCGATCGGTTGGGGGTTTGAGCGGCATTCCGGCGTCGATGGCGTCGCCGCGGTAGCGGTCGCGGGCTATGCCTCTCACCTGCTTGCGGATACGATGACCCCGAGCGGGGTTAAATGGCTGTATCCGCTGTACAAGAAGGCGATCAAGCTTCGCTAGCGCGAAGGAAGCAACGGGGGCCGCACCCGCTCGTCTTGCGACGGCGACGGTGCGGCCCCTGCGCTTACTATTGAATTTGAATTTCCGTAAGCTCTTGCGCTCTGTATTTCAAGCGGGCGCTCTCGGCAGCCTGGCCCAGCAGGTCGGATACGTTGACGCTGTCGCGCACGTTGCGCAGCAAATAGCTTGGCGCCGTCGAGTCGGTGGAGAGGACGGTGATATCCCCGATTTTCAGCATTCTCTCGAGCAGGTTACGCTTCAAGGTAATGTCGCGAACTCGGTACAATTGGATCTCTTCGCGGCGTTTCGTGAAAATCCCCTTCTCCACAATAATTCTGCGTTCCGTAATGCGATAATGCGTAAAGCTGGGGAACCCGAAGTTGAAGGGCTTCCCTTCCCATAGCACGTTCTCGTTCAGCAAGGCCATCTCTCCCATGAAATTGGATGAACGCTCTTTTTTATTTTACACGATACGGATCTTCTTGGCTTCCCCTATTTCGACCAGAACACGAGCGAGCGCATATCCCGTTCCGCCCCGAGCGCGAGCAGCCGTCGTCCCAGCTCGGTCTCCATAATCGGCCGGCCGTTCCAGCTATCGACCTTGATCTTCACCAGCTTGCGGCTGCGGATAATCGCATGGAACGAACGAATCAGCATATCCGCCTGGCCCTCTGCCGCCCGATCCTCTTGCCGACCGTTCCTTCCAGGCGCCTCGAACGCTCTCTTCCCGTTATTCTCGATCCAGAAAAGCCAGTCGTCTCCCTGCATCACGAGGAAGTTGCCCGGCTTGCGCGCATAGCTTGCTCCCCCTTCTTCCCGCGGCCAGTCCATCAACACCCCGAACGGGATCGCCGGATCGGCCGAGGCCAGCACCGACAGCGAAGGCTCGGCGGTATCCGGCAGCGGCTGACGAATCGACTCGCTCAACTCGCGCGTCGTGAACTGCAGCGACGGTACGCCCTTGACGAACGACCCGCGCGTCAACGCGCCCCACTCCTCCAGCTTCTTAAGCGTCGGGTAAAACAAATCCCAGGAATAAGGAGCCGCCTTGGCGACCAGCTCTTTGTTGATCAGTCCGTAAACGTTTAGCAGATGATGCGTCCATACGAGCACGGGCGATTCCTTCCGCGGGACCGGCAGGCCGGTCGCCTCTTCGGGCGCCGGGCCGTCGTCGCCGAGAAGCGAGCTCGTCGCGTACCACCGGCCTTGACCGGATCCCGCTCTCTCCCATTGCTTCGGCTTGGCTCCCCCGGCCTGCAGCCGCAGCGGAGCGAACTGGTCGTTGGAGACGCGCCCCTCCCAGGCCAGGTCGATCAGATCGGGCAGCAGCTCGGACGGCGTCTTGCCCTCTTCCCGGCTTAGCCTTGTCAGGAAGCTGGCTCCGCCTTCCTCGATGCGCTTCAGCAGCTCCGGGTGCTTGGAGGGCTTCCCGGCCGCCTCCTCCAGGAAGGCAGCGTAGAGCGGTCTCGACTCCGCCAGGAAGAAAGCGACCTTTCCTTCCTTCTCGCCCTCCTCCTTGCGGCCGATCCAGATCAGGTCGCCCGAAGCGCATAGCAGGTCTAGATACTCCTTGCGGTAAGCGGTCAAGCGCGTCGGCAGCACGATCGTCTCCCAATGCGACAGCGGAAGAAACAACCCCTGCAGCCTCTCCAGCACGGTCAACAGCCCATCGCTGCCCTGTAGCTGAGTCCCTTGCCACGCATGCTGCCGAAGCGCGATCTGCCCGCACCATCTGGCCGGCTCGATCGGTTCGGCCATGTCCCGCGCGCGGCGGATCGACAGCCGGACGAGCCGGGAGGCAACCTTGACGCTGGTCCATAGCCTCTCCTCTTCGCTGGCGGCATGCGGAGCGCGCTCGATCAGCCCGTTGTCCAGAAGCGCCTCGACCGCCTCTCTGGCTTTAGGGAGCGAGAGCGCCGGATATCGCTCGCACAGCTCCGCCTCCGTGAAAGATACGACGTGCTCGGCGTACCTACCCAGTACGAACAGAATCGATTCCCTCGTTTCCGGGAATGCCGCGTACGTCTCCGCCTCGTCGGCCGCGATCCAGCGGAACTCCCCGTCGCCGGACAGGGCGATCGCCGATACGCGATCTTGCTCCTGCAATTGTCCCAGCCAGCTCAGACCCGCTTCTCCCGCCAATCGGACGATTTCGCCGGAGGTCAAGTCCCCCCTCCTCTTAAGCAGGGTCGCAAGACCCGCCGCATCGGCAGGCGGTTGGTCCGGGTCGCTCAACCTGCGGCTTTCGGCTTCCACGATCTCCGGACTGACGGCTTGTCCGAGCGCGCTCCCGTCGAAAATTTGCGCCGCCATCTCCTTGCTGACGCTCAGGAGCTGAAGCCGCGTCGACTCGTCTAGTCCGTCCCCTTCGTAGACTTGCATGGTCACGTAGTCGGCGATGAACTGGGCCGCTAACGGCGACGGATAAGCCGTCTCCTTCACGACGATGCCGATCTCGCCGGAGACGAGCTTCGTCAGCAAGTCCCTAAGCTGATCGATCCCCAAGTAGTCGCGAAGACACTCGGACATGGCCTCGCGCAAATACGGAAAGCTCTCCGCATAGGGCAGGGCGCTTCTAAGCAGCTCCTCGCTGCGCAGCCGCTTCTGCCATAACGGCGTGCGGGTGAAGCTTCGCGACAGCAGCAAGCTGTTCTCGGCGATGCGCCGGAAGGCGATGCCGAGCAGCGGGGAGCCGGCGATCGCTTCGGTAAGCAGCAGCTCGAGGTTGCCCGGCGTCACTTGGCGAATCGCCTGCAGCCAGGACGAGTCCCATTCCGGCAGCACGAATTCGATGCCGTTGTCCTTGGCGTTGCCGTACATCCGGTAAGGCAAAAGCTGCTCGAACTGCCTTTTGATCGCGAGCAGCCAAGCCCGGTTGACCGTTCTGCCGCATAGATTGTGCACGATCACGTGCGTCTGGTTCATGACATCGCGGTAATGCTCGATGACGATCCGGCGGTCGGTAGGCAACGCGCAGAAGCGATGCTGCGAGCGAATGAGCTCGATCAGCTGCTCGGAAGCGGTGCGATCCATCCCGTAATGCTCGCCTAGCCGCTCGCAGGCGGCATCCGACTTCTCTTGCTCGTCCTGCTCGTGCTTCGGCTCACGCTCGTCCGTCTCGTCCTCAAGCGCTAGCCCCTCCGCCGTCTCCCGGATGAAGGCGCCGACCTTCAGGCCCAGCTCGTAGGGACGGCTGCCCGCCTCGTTGCGCCAGAACGGAATTTCGCTGAACCGATTGCCGGCCTCGGCCACGTACACGCGGTCGTTGCGAATTTCCCGGATCATCCATGAGCTTGTCCCCAGCTGGAATACGTCTCCGACCTGGCTTTCCTGGATAAACTCCTCGTCCAGCTCTCCCAGATGGGCCCGGCTCTCCAGGTGATGCACCGGATAGTTGCCGCTCTGAGGAATCGTTCCGACGCCGGTGATCGCGGCCATCGCCGTATTGCTTCTCTTCGTCAGCCGGTCCGCGGCGCGATCCCAATCGAGCAACGTCCTGGCGAACGGATAGTAACCGGACAGCACTTGAAGCGCGCTTTCCAAGCGTGGGCGCGGGTAATCCCGGAAGCTGTCGCTCCGCCTGACGACGCCGAGCAGATCGCCGAGCTTCCAATCCTCCACCGCGACCATCGCGACGATGTGCTGCGTAAGCACGTCCAGCGGCGCTTCGGGTATACGAATTTCTTCGATCTCCCGGCGGGCGATCAATCTCCCGAGCACGGCCAGCTCCGGCAGCACCGCTTTCTGCCTCGCCAGCAGCAAGCCGCGGCTCGCTTCTCCGACGGCATGTCCGGCCCTGCCGATGCGCTGAATGCCTCTGGCGGCCTCTAAAGGGGAATCGAGCTGAATGACCAGATCGATGTGTCCGACATCGATGCCCAGCTCCAAGGAAGACGTGGCGACGATGCAGCGCAGACTGCCCTCCTTAAGCATCTCCTCCACTTCGAGCCGGCGCTCCCTCGAGATGCTGCCGTGGTGAGAGCGGGCCATTTCGTAGCCGACATGGTCGTTGAGCCGCAAGCACAGCCGTTCGCACAGCCTGCGGCTATTCACGAAGAGCAGCACCGAGCGGCAGCCTTCCATCGCCTTCATGATCCGGTCCAGCAGCGGCAGCCACACCGCCTCTCGCGTCGCGGCGGGCAAGCTCTGGTCGGGCATCGTAATCGACACGCTCATGCGCTTGCGCATCCGGCTCTCCACGATCGTAACCGGACGAGGCGCCATCGGCGCTTGCAAGGCAGCCTCCGTACCGCGCCCGGCGCCCGATCCATCCGGGTCGGCCGGCTCCCATCCGCCGAGAAACCTCGCCACACGCTCGAGCGGATTCTGCGTGGCGGATACGCCGATCCGCTGCAAGGGCCGATCCCTAAGCCGCTCGAGCCGTTCCAGCGACAGCGACAAATGGGCGCCGCGCTTGTCCGCCGCGACGTCGTGAATCTCGTCGACGATCACCTGCTCGACCGTTGCCAGAATCGATCTGCCCTTGTCCGACGTCAGCATCAAATAGAGAGATTCGGGCGTCGTCACGAGCAGCTCGGGCGGTCTCCGCAAAATGGAAGCCCGCTTGCTCGCGCTCGTATCGCCCGTTCGCACCTCGCTGCAAATGCCGGGCCACTTCGCCCCGTTCGCCTCCGCCCGCGCCTGGAGCTGCTCGACGAACCCCAGCGCATGGTGGTGGATGTCGTTGTTGAGCGCTTTAAGCGGCGTTATGTACAAGATGCGCACGCCCGCCGTCTCTCTCCGCGATGCCGCCGACTTGGCGCGCACGACCCGATCGAGGCAGGGCAGCAGCGCGGCCAGCGTCTTCCCGGAACCGGTCGGCGCCGCGATCAGCGTGTGCCGGCCCTCCGTGATCGCTTGCCATGCCTGCTTCTGCACGTCGGTCGGCTCGCCGAACGTCTCGGCGAACCAGCCGGAAAGCACGGGGTGAAACGGAACCTCCGGATTACTATTCGCCACCCGACCCGTCCTCCTTAAAAAACATCCCGACCGCGCATCGTTCAGGCGCGGCCGGGAGCGTCCGTTTCTATACTCTTTTCTCGTACATGCTGTAAGTTCCGGTGGAGTTGACGCCGTCTCCCACGTGCTCGTAGTTCAATTTACGGTAGAACTCGTTCAGCGCCGGAATGCTAGCCATGCAATCCAGCCGGATCACGCTTTTATTCAACTGCTCGGGAACGGCGTTCTCGGCCCACAGCATAATCTGCCTGCCGACGTCCCGCCCCGCGTACTTCCGGTTAACCGCAAGACGGTGCAAATAAATCGCAGACCCGTCTTCGGACTTCTCGCCCCACAACTGACGGTCCCAGGAGTTGGGTTCTTCCATCAGAATCACCATGCCCGCGATGTCTCTGTCGTTTCTGAAAATGTACACTTCGCCGCGATTGACCGCCTCCGGCGTATTGTAGGAATCTTCGCCCCGAAGCAAGGCGCCCCATTGCGTCGAGCCTTTGCGAAGCAGCCACTCCGCCGTATTGACCAGCAACCGCATAATATCGGTAGTATCTTCCGGTTCCGCCCGTTCAACGCTTGTATAAAAAGACATATCACGCCTCCGATCGTCTTGAACTAGAATTAGAATACCCGCGTTGCCGAAGGATAAACCCGTTCTCCCCCTCATTCGACGTCGAAATCGAAATACTTCTTGGGGTAAGGTTCGTCATTCAACGTATAGTGCCACCATTCTTTATTATAAGGCCTAAAGCCGTGCTTCACCATAGTCTTCTTGAGAAGTTCGCGGTTGGCGGTCTGTTCGGCCGTAATCTCCTTCGTCCCGTGACTGGATATATCGCCGAAAAAATCGTAAGGGCTGCCCATGTCTTCGGGAACGCCCGTCACCATGTCCGCCAGGGTCAGATCGACGGTGCTTCCGCGAGAATGACCCGACTTCGAGGCGACGTATCCGAGCTTGAACACTTGCGACTTGTCGACGTTCGGATAGAAGACGTCTTTCATCGCTATCGCTTCCGAATCCTGCGCCCAGCGCTTAAAATGGTCGACCGCCTTCACCGGCCGGTAGGCGTCGTAGACGAGCAGCACGCGGCCGGATTCCTTGAGCTCTTCGTTCACCGCCTTCAGCGCTTCGGACGCCGGCTCGGACAGGATCGCCAGCGGAGCATTGTAGCCGTCGATTACGGCTCCAACGAAGTTGTAATCCGACGCGTATCGGATATCGAACAAGGCGTCCGGAATCGTCTCGTCGAGGTAGACGAAGCCTTCCGGCAAGTTCCTCTGCTTGGCGACGGACGGCGGCTGCGGCGTTACTCTCCCGTCCGCCTCGATCCTCCCCGTCCCCTCTTCCTCACGGGGAGCCTCGCCGACTTGCTCTTCCCGCCCGTCCGGAAGTTCGGCGGAATTTCCGATTCCTTCCTGATCCGCGGGGATATCGGCAAAGCCCCCCAGCCCTTCCTGACTCGAGGGGTTATCGGCAAAGCCCCCCAACACTC
>JAEZZE010000479.1 GCA_023418755.1 Bacillota bacterium
GTATATAAGCCCTCGATTTGCGTCGTGGCGCAGGGCGCCAAAACGGCAACCGCAGCCGGCGAGACGTATCGCTACGATCCTTCGACCTACCTGGTGACGGGCGTGGAGCTACCCGTCTTTGGCAGCATCGTCGAGGCCTCCCCCGAGGTTCCGTATTTAAGCCTAAAGCTTGGCTTTGAAGCCGTCCTCGTTCTGGAAGTCGCGAAGCACGCCGACATGCCCCTCGTCGGCGCTCCCCCGGCAGGCCGCGGCATCGCCGTAAACCGGACGTCCCCGGACTTGCTCGAAGCGCTGGTTCGGCTGATGCGGCTGCTCGACGCTCCCGGGGAAATTCCGTTTATGGCGCCGCTGATTCTTCGCGAAATCGTCTACCGCACGTTCCGGGACGATCAAGGTGCGATCCTTTACCCGTTTGCGGCGATCGGCAGCCATGCGCACGGCATCGCGCAAGCGATCCGTCTGATCAACCAGCAGTTCGATCGGCCGCTGTCGGTGGAGCATTTGGCCAAATCGGCGAATATGAGCTCTTCCGCCTTCCATAAGCATTTCAAGCGCACCACGGCGATGAGTCCGCTGCAATACCAGAAAACGGTGCGCCTTCAGGAGGCCAGAAGACTGATGCTGTCGGAGGCCGTCCCCGCCTCCGACGCCGCCTTCCGGGTCGGCTATGAAAGTCCGTCCCAGTTCAGCCGGGAATACGCCCGGATGTACGGCAAGCCTCCGGCCAAGGACCGAAGGGAGCAGAACACCCGCTAACCGCGCTTGGCGGAAATGATCGGCGAAAGCAAGGCACATGGGCTTCAACCGTTCCTCGGGCTCTCGTCTACCACAAATAAAGATCGTCGCCTTTCAATTTGAAGACGGCTTCCATAAAGTAATAGTCGCCGTAAATGATGGTATGATGATGCGAGGCGGCGTGATAGGCCCCGGAGCCGTTCTGCAGGATGGCGTCGGAGCTCTCCGACCAATCGCTGCGGGACTCGTCCAATGTTCGCAGCAGCTTAAGAGCCGCGTTCAGGTAGACGTCCTTCTCGTAGGGACCGACGGCTTTGGCGATTTCGATCAGCCCGCACGCCGCGATCGCCGCGGCCGTGTCGTCCTCGCGCCGAGGCTCCGCCGGCTGCCGGAAGTCGACCGGAATGACGCCGCTGTCCGGAATGTTGGCGATAAAATAATGCGCGATCCGCTTCGCCGTATGCAGGTAGTCCGCTTTGCCGGTATGAATATAGCTCATCATAAAGCCGTACAGCGCCCACGTCTGTCCTCTCGTCCAGGACGATCCCTCCTCGTAGCCTTGTCCGCCGTACGTTTTCACCACGCCGCCGTGATGCGGATCGAACTCGACGATATGATTGACCGAGCCGTCCGGCCGCACGAAAGCTTCCCTCGACGTATCGGCGTGCTTCATGGCGATTTGCTTAAAGCGCGGATCGCCTGTCTCCTCCGAGGCCCAGTACAGGAGCGGAATGTTGAGCATGCAGTCGATGATCGCCCAGCCCCGCGTATCCTTGTCCTCCAGGTCGTTCCACGCGCGGATGAAGCCTCCGGCCAGGTTAAACCGGCCGGCCAGCAAGTTGGCGGCATGCAGCGCGCGCTTGCGCGACTCCGGGTTGCCCGTGACCCGATAGTTGGCCACGCTGGTCGGCAGCCACATAAAGCCGACGTCGTGATGCAGACCGTAATACTCCTGAAAACAGCGGTCCAGCTTGGCTTCGGAAATTTGAGCGATTTCTCTGTACTTCTCGCTGCCGGTCTCGTGATGCATCAGCCACATCATGCCGCCCCAGAAGCCGTTCGTCCACCAGCAGATGCCGTCCGCGACGTCGCCGGACGGATTGCTGACCGAACGATCGTCGTAGGTTCCGTCTATCGTCGTATAAGGAATTTTTTGCCGCGATTTTTCGCTGACCCCATCCATTTTTTGCGTGATTTTCCCGATTACGCCGTCAAGCCAAGCCCTGTCCTCACCCGTTATCAGCGCCATGAATAAACCCTCTTTCTCCGTTTGCTAATCCGGCCTCTTCGCCTATCGAATCAGCCTTTCCCCTTGTTGGATCAACCTTTGATCGCCCCCGACGACACGCCTTTGACGAAATACTTTTGCAGCGACAGGAACGCGATCAGCACCGGCACCAGAGACATCGTCGTGCCCGCGAAAATCATGTCCCACCGCGACGAGAATTCGCCGACGTAATAGAACAGCTCGACGATCATCGTCTTCGTCTCCCCCGACGGCAGAACGAGCATCGGCATCAGAAAGTCGTTCCAGATGCCAAGACCTTGCAGCACGACCATGCTAGCCGTCACCGGCCCGAGCAGCGGAAAGACGATCGTCCAAAACATTCTCAGCCGCGTGCAGCCGTCGATCTCCGCCGATTCCTCGATCTCGCGCGGCACGCCCTTCAGAAAGCTCGTGTACAACAGAACGCCGAAGCCTACCGATCCGGCAATGTAAATCATGATCGGCCCGAGCAAATTCCCGAACAAGCCCATCATATTGAGCTGCTTGAACAGCGGAATCATATACACCTGGAACGGCACCATCATCCCGAACAGGAAGTAAATGTAGATCGCGTTCGTCCATTTCCGGTTCGTCCGTTCGATCGCGTACGCCGCCATCGGGATGACGACGACCATCGCCGCGATCGAGCCGACGGTCAGAATTCCGCTATTGAGCATCGCCCGCGGATAATCGGTCTTCGTAAGCAAATACTTAAAGCTCTCCGTATAGAACCCGCTGGGCAGAGCAATCGCGTCGCGTAAAATCTCCGAGTTAGATTTGAAGGCGGACATCATATTGAAGGCGATCGGAAAGACAAATACGAGCGCGATGGCCAGCGTGATCGCGAACAAGACGACGTTGCCGGTCGTGACCGGTTTTTTGGCGGTTTTGCCCATCTTACATCTGCACCTCCCTCTTGCGAAGCAAACGAATCTGAACGAGCGAGATGATCAGGATCAGCGCGAACAGCACCATCGCGAGCGCGGTTCCGAAGCCTTGCCGGCCTTCGCCGAACGCTACCCTGTATATAATGTAAGTCAACGTTTCGGTCGCAAATCCCGGCCCGCCGTTCGTCATGACGGCGATCTGGTCGAACAGCTTCAAGGAATTGATCATCGACAGCATGACGCATACGGTCGTCGCGCCTGCCAGCAGCGGGAACGTCACGTGGCGGAATTGCTTCCATTTCCCTGCCCCGTCGATGCTCGCCGCTTCGAGCAGTTCCTGCGGAATCCCTTGCAGACCGGCCAGATAGATGATCATATAATAGCCCGACGCCTTCCAAACCGTTGACAATATAATCGATAGCAGCGCGTAATCCGGATTTCCGAGCCAATCCGTCTTCAGGGAGCTCAAACCGACGGCATCGAGCAATTGATTAACGACCCCGAAGTTGTAGTTCAAAATAATCATCCAAATAAAGCCCATAATGATGCCGCTCATCAGCACCGGAAAATAGAAGATGCTGCGAAACAAGTTGCGGAACCAACGCACCTGGTCGACCAAGATCGCCAGCGCCAGCGCGACGACGTTTTCCAGCAGCACGAGCGCGATCGCTACCAGAATCGTATTTTTCAAGGCGTTATGAACCCGGGGGCTTTCCCCGATTTCTTGGAAATTGTCCCAACCGATGTAGCGGATATGTTCGCTGATGCCGTCCCACGAGGTGAAGCTGAGATAAATGCTGCTCAGAGTCGGCGTCATGACAAACAAGCTGTACAGCAGGAATGCCGGAAAAATAAACCAAATCGCATAACCGCGCCACCCTGATTTCTTTCTTCTTCCCGTTGCCGTGGCGTTCATGTTCGTACCTCCTGCCCTCTGATGCAAGATGGGGCTGTTCCATAAGTCGTTAAAGGGGCAACGATATAAAATGATCGGTTCGTGAACAGGAGGGTCCCGTAAGTCCTTAAAGAGGCAACAAATAAAATGATCCATCTATTACCATGGGGATATATCTCCTTCCACTGCTGATACGATCATGAAATCAGGATTTGATTAACCCGTAACAGGGTAATTTCATGATCGTATGAGGCAGGCGCTTTGCTCTCCAGGAGATATATCCCCATTCTTATTCGATCATTTTAGTTGCCCCGGCTTACGGGACAAGCC
>JAEZZE010000021.1 GCA_023418755.1 Bacillota bacterium
TGGAAGTACATCATCGTTTTTTTCGGCATTTGGAAAGGGCTCGGCATCGGGGTCGTCATTTACTTGGCCGCGATTATGAACATCAGCGACGAATATCACGAAGCGGCGAAGATCGACGGGGCCAACATTTTCCAACGGGTACGCTACATCGTTCTTCCGCTGCTCGTGCCGACGTTTATCCTGCTGATCCTGCTTGCGCTGGGCGGCATTCTGAGGGGGCAATTCGACCTGTTCTACCAGATCATCGGCAACAACGGAATGCTGTTCCAATCCACCGATATCATCGACACGTACGTGTACCGTTCGCTGGCCGTCAACTTCGATATCGGCATGGGCACGGCGGCGGGCTTGTACCAATCGTTTTTCGGATTCATCCTCGTCGTGACGGTCAATTCCATCATCCGCAAAGTCCGGGAGGACTACTCGTTGTTCTAAGGGGGAAGTCAAGTGAAGATCAAAATGGAAAAAACCTCGATCGTCTTCAACGGAATCGGCTACGTCTTTATTTCGCTCCTGACTTTGCTGTGCTTGCTTCCCTTCCTGCTCATCGTGACCGGATCGTTCACGGCGGAATCGGAAATCCTGCGCGACGGCTTCAAGATCGTTCCGAACGATTGGTCGATCGAGGCGTACAGGGCGATCTTCCGCTCGCCGGGCCAGATCCTCCAGGCCTACAAGGTGACCGTGCTCCTGACCGTCTGCGGCGTTCTGCTGGGGTTGTTCCTGACCTCGATGGCGGGGTACGTGCTGTCGCGCAAGGATTTCAAATACCGCAATTCGTTGTCGTTCTTCATCTACTTTACGATGCTGTTCAGCGGCGGACTGATTCCATGGTACATCCTCATCGTGCAGTATCTGGGCCTGAAAGACAGCTATCTGGCCCTGCTGCTGCCGCCCCTGCTCGGCGCGTTCAACATCATCCTGATGAAAAACTTCATGAAATCCATTCCGGAGTCGATTACCGAGTCGGCCAAAATCGACGGCGCGGGCGACTTCACGGTCTACTTCAGGCTGATCCTGCCGCTTTCCCTGCCGAGCCTCGCGACCATCGGGCTGTTCATCGCGCTGGGCTATTGGAACGATTGGTTTCTCGCCAACCTGTTCATCAATACGTCGGAGAAATATCCGTTGCAATTTCTGCTTTATCGGATACTCGCCAGCGCCGCCGTGCTCAATACGAGCGTGGCGGGCAACCTGTCGCCGGATTTCCGGCCGCCGGCCGAGACGCTCAAGATGGCGGCCGCCATCGTCGTTACCGGACCGATCGTATTTCTGTATCCGTTCGTTCAGCGTTATTTCGTCAAAGGGCTGACGCTCGGCGCGGTCAAAGGTTAGAACCGGGAATCCGGCTAACATAGAGAAGCTTTTCACTCATATTCGAGGAGGAGTCTTGAACGATGAACAGAATGTGGATCAAGAGGCTGGCACTCTCCGTAACGGCGGCCCTGCTGCTCTCGCTGCTCGCCGCATGCTCGGGATCGAAGGGGGGCGCGGACGCGCCGGCAAGCTCGCCTGCGTCCAGCCCGTCCGGGCAAGCGTCCGGCCAGGCCAACGAAGGAGACGGCGGCACGGCCATCGACACTTCGAAAAAGGCGGAGCTCGTCTGGTATTTGCTCGGAGATGCGCATGCCGACACGGACGCGGTCATGGCCGAGCTCAACAAGCTGCTCGCGGAGGAGATCAACGCCACGATCAAGCTGAATTTCACCAGCTGGGCGGATTGGCAAACGAAGTACAACCTGCTGCTTCAAACCGGCGAGAAAATCGACATGATCTTCGCTTCGACCTGGGCGGACTTCTACAAGCTGGCCGGCCAAGGCGCTTTCTTGCCGCTGGACGATCTGCTGCCCGTCTATGCGCCGCGTACGTGGGATAACGTTCCGGAGCAGGATTGGTTCGAAGCGTCGGTTAAAGGTAAAATTTACGGCGTGCCGTCCACTTACCCGGAATTTACGCCGGACGGCATCGTCTATCGGGAAGACTGGAGAAAGGAGCTGAACCTGCCGGAGGTCAAGGATCTGGCTTCAATCGAAGCGTATTTGGACGGCGTCAAGACGCAAAAGGGCGTTACGCCGATCAACGGCAAGGCGTACAACGAGATCAACACGCTGTTCCGCTCCCTTCAAGACTATCAATCGATCGGCGGAGACAGCGGCGTCGTCGTGGCAAGTTCGTACGATACGCCGCGCGATATCCTCGCTTATCCGTTCACCCAGGAATTCGAAGACTGGGCGAAAAAAATGAAAACCTGGGCGGAGAAGGGCTACTGGAATTCCGATACGCTCTCTTCCCAGGCGGAGGCCGGGGACGCGATCAAAGTCGACAACGGAGCCGTCTATTGGCGGAACGCGCCCGGAGCGGGCGGATACATCATGAGCCAGAAGACGGAAAACCCGCAAATCGAGCTCGGGTACTTTCCGTTCAACCGCTTCCACAATCACGTCGTTCCGACGCTGTCGATCCAGAACGGCATGGCGATTCCGAAGAGCGCGGCCAACCCGGAGCGTACGCTTATGGCGCTAGACCTGATCCGCAACAATCAAAAGTTCTACGATCTGTTTATTTACGGCTTCGAAGGCACGCATTACGATATCGGCGAAGACGGCAGAACGGCCGTCATGCCTCCGGCTTCCCGAGCGAACGATCCGGACTACGGGAACTACGACTTCGCGAGCTGGGGCGTGCGGGTCGAATCGATGCAGCGCGTGAAGCAAGCCGGCGGATGGCCGGAATTCGACCAATTGCTCGAAGAATTCAAGGCGACGGCGAAGCCGAATATTTTCGCCGGCGTCCAAATGGATTTCGAGCCGGTTCGCTCGGAGCAAGCGGCGGTCAACTCCGTCATCCAGCAGTACGGCATGCCGTTGATGATGGGACTTGTGCCCGACGTCGACAAAGGATTGGCGGCGTACCGCAAGCAGCTTGAAGCCGCCGGCATTCAGAAAGTCGTGGATTACGTGAAGGAAAAAGCCGACGAGCACTTTACGGCCATCGGCGTGAACTAATCAATCAATCGGCAGCCGAAGGGAACGGAAGTCGACTCGGAACCGGACGAGATGGCCGGCTTCGGGGAGAAGGCCGTCCCCTTCTTGCTTAGAACAGGAGGAAGCCGATCTTGCGCGCTTCATTTACGCTCGAATCGATACAAGGTCAGTTTATTCCTTTCCAGAACGGGATACCGGTCCCTTCCTTCGATCCCCAGGAGCGGCACCGGATCGACCTGCAAGGCGAATGGCTCAAGAGAAGGTTCTCCGCGAACCACGAGCTGTCCATGGCGGAGCGGGGCGAGCGCTGGCTCGCCGAAGTCGAGAAGGAGGAAGGAAGCTATCTGTACGGGACGGACCGGGACGTTTGGCGGCCCCATCCCGTTCCTTCGCCCGAGAACCGCCTGACCGGCAAGGCGAGGGCGGGAGCGGCCGAGACGTACGAGGACGGCGTATGGTACCGCCGATCGTTCGTCGTCGAAGATAAACCGGACAATACCGTCTACACGTTAAAGGCGCTCGGAATCAGCTACGTCGCGGATATCTGGCTCAACGGCGAGTGGATCGGCGGTCACGAAGGCGGTTTTACGCCTTTCGCGTTCGACGCGACTTCGCAGCTGCGGGCCGGGGAGAACGACATCCGCGTCCGGGTGGACAATCCGCCGTGGGGAAGCCGCGACGATACGATTCCGGCCGTTGCGGGCACCGACTTTTTCAACTATACGGGCATCATTCAAGAGATTTATATCGAGCGGACGTCGTCGGTTCACATCGCTCGGACGGACGTCGTCCCGAAGGATGCGGACGGCAGGCTGACCGTCAGAGTGATCGTGGAAAACCGCGGCTCCGTCGATCGGCGAATCGAGCTGCGGGGAATGCTGTTCGAAGCGGACCGGAACGGCCCGCTGTTTCTAGCGTCGCCCTACGCCTCCCGCATCAAGGGGGAGCAAGCCCGGACGGATCGTCCGCTTGCCGGCGAATGGACGATTCCGGCAGGGCAAACCCGGGGGATCGTCTTCGAGACGCGCGTAACGGATCCCAAATCGTGGTCCATGCACGATCCGAATCTCTACGTTGCGGAGTTCGGTATCCGTCTTTCCGGTTCGGAGGAGGAATCGGATCGCTTCTCCACTCAGTTCGGCATCCGCACGGTCGAGACGCGCGGCACGTCCCTCCTGTTGAACGGAGGACCGATGTTCTTGGCGGGCATCGCGCGCCATGAGGAGTGGCCGGAATACGGCAGGACGGCATCGTGGGAGCGAATTAGGGGAGATCTGGAGACGATTCGGTCGCTTCATGCCAATATGGTGCGCACCGGGCATTACCCGAATCATATTTTCACGTATATCCTGCTGGACCGGCTCGGGCTGGCGGCCATGAGCGAGATTCCGCTCTGGCAGTTCGAGACGGTGCATTACGAAGCGCAGGAACGGCGCGGGCTGGCGGACCAGATGTGGCGGGAGATGGTCTTCTCCCAATACAACCGCCCGTCCGTGCTGCTCTGGAGCACCCAGAACGAGTCGAAGGACGTCCTGCTGCGGCTGAAGCACAACGAGCGTCTCGTGAACGATCTGCGCGTCCATTACGACGACGGCAGATTGATTACGCAAAGCGCGGCCGCGGATCAGCCCGGTCCGGAGGACTTGTCTATGGAACCGCTCGACGTGGCGGGGTGGACGATGTATTTCGGCATCTTTCACGGCGGAGCGTATTACGAAGGCACGCGTAAATTTCTCGAGGAGGCGAACCGGGCGTTCCCGGACAAGCCTATTCTCAATACCGAATTCGGCCATTGGACGGGGGACGGCGACCGGGAGGAGCGGAAGCAGCTCGAAACGTATCGAGATACCTTGAGGGCGCTCATGGAGAAGGCGACCGTTACGGAAGACGGCGGCATGAATCCGGAGGGCTGCGTGGCGGGCATAGACTTCTGGATCATGTACGACTGGTACGTCAACCACAATCGCTGGATCGATACGTTCGGCATTTTCCATATGGACCGTCATCGGCCCAAGCCGATCGCGGAGGAGATTCGGCGCGACTACGGGCGTTTGACCGGACGAAGCCTCGGGGTGGAGACATGAGCGGCCGAGGCGTTCGTCGTACCGGGACGCTGCTGCTGTCTCTCGGGCTGGCGGTCGCGGCGGCGTGCAGCGGGGCGGAAGAGAAGAAACCGGAGACCGCCGTTCAGGTATGGGTGACGATGCCGGACAAAAGCTTGCTGTTGGAGAGACAGGAGGATGTCTCGTTCGGCCGCGCGGCCGATCCGGAGACTTTGACCGTGGCGGTGGACGACGGCGTCCGCTATCAGCGGATGGAAGGTTTCGGCGCTTCCTTGACGGATTCTTCGGCATGGCTGATCGCGAACAGGCTGAGCGAGCGGCAACGCGAAGAGCTGATGAAGCTGCTGTTCGATCACGAGGCCGGGATCGGCATCAGTTACTTGCGTTTGCCGATGGGCGCTTCCGACTTCGCGCTCGGTCTGTACAGCTATAACGACATGCCGCAAGGGGAAGCGGACCCGGAGCTGAGCCGGTTCAGCATCGAGCATGACCGGGCCTACGTCGTCCCGTTGCTCAAGCAGGCGCTGGCGATCAATCCGGAGTTGTCCCTGATGGCGAGTCCCTGGAGCCCGCCGGGGTGGATGAAGACGTCGGATTCGCTGATCGGAGGCAATCTGCGTCCGGACAGCTACGAGGCCTTTGCCCGTTATTTCGTGAAGTTCCTGGAGGCCTACCGGGACGAAGGAGTGCCGATCGGCGCCATTACGCTCCAGAACGAGCCGCATCACGTCCCGTCGGACTATCCGGGCATGCGGATGAACGCGGAGGAACAGACGCTTCTCGTCAAGAAGCACGTCGGGCCGGCGCTGCGGGAGGCCGGATTGGCAACGGACATCGTCATCTGGGACCATAACTGGGACGAAACGTATTATCCGCTGGCCGTGCTGAACGATCCCGAAGCGAAGGAATTCGTGGCGGGCACCGCCTTCCACGGTTACGCCGGGCAGGTGGAAGCCCAATCTCGCCTGCATGAAGCCCATCCGGACAAAGGCATTTATTTTACGGAAAGCTCGGGAGGAGAATGGGCGACGGATTTCGGAGCGAACGTCCGGTGGGATATGCAGACGTTGATCATCGGAGCGACCCGCAATTGGGCGAAGACGGTGCTCAAATGGAATTTGGCGCTGGACGAAAATCACGGACCGAAGCTCGGCGGCTGCCAAGACTGCCGGGGAGTCGTCACGATCGGCCAGTCGACGGGCGAGGCGACGCTGAACGAGGAGTATTACGCCTTCGGGCACGCAAGCAAGTTCGTGCGCGCGGGAGCTTATAGGATCGAGTCCGACTCGCATGGCAACGAGAGCATCGAGACGACGGCGTTCCTGAATCCGGACGGTTCCCTTGTGCTGATTGCGCTGAACTCATCGGCCGTTTCCCTCGATTTCCAAGTGAAATGGCGAGAGCGGGCTTACGCGTACACGCTTCCGGCGGGAGCGGCGGCAACCTTCGTGTGGCATTCGGCGTAAAGGCGGCAATCATCGCCTCGATCCGCGGCGGCAACTCGTTTTGCGATCGTTCTCCCAATGTGCAGAGCGCGGGAGTTCCGCGATACGAAACTAGGCTTTGTCCCCGGACGTATTATAGGGGATAATAGGATATAATCTAGCCTATCGCACGTAACGAAGGGAGAAAGACGTGGATAAAGCCAAAAGCAGATCGTTGCTGATGGGAATCGGCGTATTCTTGTTGGCGAAGTTCAAATGGGTGCTCGCCTTGCTCAAGTGGACGAAATTCGGCGGCACGCTGATCACGATGATGGTGAGCTTGGGGGCCTACGCTGCCCTGTACGGATGGAAATTCGGCGTTGCGGTCGTATATCTCATTTTCGTTCATGAGATGGGGCACGTTATCGCGGCCAAGCGCAAGGGGGTGGAGACGTCTCCGGCGTTTTTCATCCCGTTCATGGGGGCGTTCATCTCGCTGAAGCAGATGCCCAGAGATGCCGCCACGGAAGCCTACTTGGCTTACGGCGGGCCGCTGGCCGGACTGATCTCCTTTCTGCCGGCCGTCGCCCTGTACGAGTGGAACGGCGATCCGTTCTGGGCGCTCGTCGTGTTCTTGGGAGCGATGATCAACCTGTTCAATCTGATTCCCGTGTCGCCTCTGGACGGAGGCAGAATCGTCTCCGTTTTGTCGACGAAAATATGGTTGGCGGGTTTGATCCTGCTGGGCGCCTACGCCTTTATCGCGCATAGCCCGCTCATGGTCTTCATTCTGATCATCGGCGCGTTCAGCTGGTGGAACCGGGCAAGGGAAGGTTACCGGGGAGGGCTGCTCGCGTACGAGAAGGAGAAATCACTCGAATTCCGCAAGGAGCTGCTGCGGTGGCCGAATCTGACCAGCACTTGGGAGCTCAAGCAATCGCTAATGGCCCGGATCGAGGCGGCCAACCGCGCGGAGGAAGAAAACGGGGGGAGAAAGCTGATCCCTTTCCTTCAGGACGAAGAGAAGCTGGACCGGGAGCGGGTCCGGATGGACCGCAGATTCGCCGAGCGGACGCTCGCGCTGCTTCAGGAGTGGGAATACGAGCCGGTACAGTACGAGGACGGCGACCCCGACAAGCCGATTGCGTCGGACCTGCTCACGGAAGAAGTACGCAAAACCGACGAAGCGATCGCCGGAATCGACGAAGAGCTGCATCGCTACCGGACCTACTATGAAGCCCCGGCGTCGGTAAAGTGGAAGGTGCTCGCCGCTTACCTGCTGCTGGCGGGAGTGCTGTCCGCGTTCATGCTGTACGGGCACGGGATCATGGAGCTGCATCAATAAGAGGAGAAGAGACGCTTGCCGAGCGATCGGGGGCGTCTTTTCTCATGTCCGGGAGGACGAACGTTTTTTTTGTTAGCGGAGTTAACTTTCGTCAATCGAATTGCGCGTCGGTCCTTCTTAAAATGAGAGGAGGTATGTACCGGAACGAAGAGGAAGGATGATGAGGAATGTCGCGCTTTGCAAAACTAGGATTGGGCATTATGGTGCTGCTGATGGGGTTGTTTCCGATCCTGCCCGTCCGAACGGCCCAGGCGGCCGAGCCGTATCTCGTCGCTCCGCAGATCGCGCAGGGCTACTATCACGGATTGGCGTTGGTTTCGGACGGAACGGTGTGGAGCTGGGGCCGGAACGTGCATGGGCAGCTAGGGATCGGATCGACGACGGGAAGGACGTTTCCCGTCAAAATCGACAGTCTGGAACGGGTAAAGCTGGTCGCCACCGGTATCCGCAGCAGTTACGCGCTAACGGAAGACGGAGACTTGTGGGCATGGGGACAGAACGAGGACGGCCAATTGGGCGACGGCACGAAGATGAATCGGACATTGCCGGTGAGGATCACGGGCATTGGCGGCAATATCATCGCCCTGTCGTCCGGAATCAGCTACCATATGCTCGCGTTAACGGACGACGGCAAAGTTTGGGCGTGGGGAAACAACGACGGCGGGGAACTCGGAGACGGGACGACGGAGGATCGGACCTCCCCCGCGCAGGCGGTGCCGGGGCTGGACAATGTCGTCGCCGTTGCCGCGGGAGGCTGGCACAGCCTCGCGCTCAAAGCCGACGGGACCGTCTGGACGTGGGGAAGCAACGACTACGGACAGCTCGGAGACGGAACGACGACGAACCGCACCGATCCGGTTCAGGTGAATATCGGCGACGTGACGGCGATCTCCGCCGGCAATTTCCACAGCCTGGCCGTCAAGAAAGACGGAACCGTATGGAGCTGGGGAAGAAATACGTGGGGAATGCTCGGGGACAGCTCGGGCTACGACCGTCACGAACCGGTTCAAGTCAGCCTGGTCGGCAACGTCAAGGCTGTCGTAGGAGGGGGCTATCACAGCCATGCCGTGACGAACGACGGCAAAGTTTGGTCCTGGGGCCTTAACTATCAAGGACAGATCGGGGACGGGACGTGGGAGTGGCGTTATATCCCGGTAGAGCTTGGGGTGTCGGACGTCGTGGCGGTCACGGCCGGGGGCTTCTCCGGCTCGGCGATGAAGTCCGACGGATCCATGTTGGGCTGGGGGCTCAATTCAAGCGGGGAGCTGGGAGACGGTACGACATTGGAGCGGCGCAGCCCCGCCGTTACTAAAGCGGTCATGGATGTGACGCCGCCGACGCTCGCCAATCGCGAGATGACGGCGAGCGACATCACCAACTCCGACGCGACGCTCGCCTGGACGAAAGCTACGGACAATATGACCCCGGCCTCCGAGCTGGAGTACCGGGTTTACAGAGTAGGGGGAAATACCGCGGACACGGTCGCCGCCGTCGAAGGGGGAACTCCGCTTGGTCCCTACGAAGCGGATATTTCGATTAAGCAGGTCACGGGTATGTACGGGGGACAAACGTATCACTACGCGGTGGTCGTCAAAGATAAAGTCGGCCAAAAGAGCGTCTACGCCAAAAAAACCGTCAAAACGCTGCCGGAGCCGACCTATATCGTGACGTACGAGGGCAACGGAAATACGGGGGGAGAGCCTCCTCTCGATCCGTTCGAGTATTGGGTCGACGAGTACGCCACTGTTCTGGATAATCTGGGCGGTCTGGAAAAGCCGGACTCCGCGTTCGGAGGCTGGAATACGTTGCCGAACGGTAACGGAGTCGCTTACGCGCCGGGAGACACGATCGTGATGCCGGCATCCGACGTGACGCTGTACGCGCGCTGGATCGCCGGTCCCGACACGACGGCTCCGCGGGCGGCCGCGTTCGAACCGGCTCTGAATGCCGTCGGCGCATCCGCGAGCAAGCCGTTGTCGATCCGCTTTAACGAGCTCGTCACGGCGGTTGCGGACAAGAAGATTACCCTGCTCAGAACGGACGGAAGCTGGTCGGAAACGTACGCGGCGACGGATGCTTCCCAGGTGACGGTGGCCGGAGCCAGAGTGACGATCCGTCCTTCCGTCGAACTGGAGCGATCGGCGGAGTATGCCGTGCGGATCGATCCGGGCGCGTTCGAGGATGCCGCGGGCAATCCGTACGCGGGCATCGCGGACGATGCGACTTGGAGGTTTACGACCGAGGGGGAGCCGACGGCGCCGGCAAGCGACGATGCCGCGTTGTCGTCGCTGAGCTTGACCGGCCCCGGAGGAGCCGTTATCCCGCTTAGCCCGGCATTCGCGCGGACGAATAGGCTGTACTCGGCCAGCGTGACCGACTCCGTATCGTCGGCGTCGGTAACGGCGGCGACTTACGATTCGCGTGCCAGCGTAACCGCGAGCGTATACGGAAGCGACGGCGCTACGGCACTCGGGCCGGTTTCGTTAACGGGCGGCGCGCCCGGTCCGCAGCTTCCGCTGCAAACGGGCATGAACCGGATCGCGCTGAACGTAACGGCGGAGGACGGAACGGCGCTCGGCTACGACATCTTCCTGTTTCGCGCGAGTCCTTCGCCCGGCGGCTCCGGGAGCGGCGGCAGCGGCGGCAACGCCGGAAGCGGCGGCGGAAGCGGAGGAACCGAAGGCGGAGCGGGAGGAAGCGCGCCGCAGCCGCCGTCCGGGATCAGGACATCGATGAGCGGGCAACCGCTGACGGGGGTTGCCGAGGAACGGGAAACGCCGAGCGGTCTAACGGTTACCTTACGCGCGGAAGCGCTCCTCGAGCGGCTGGCCGAGGAAGAAGACAAACCTTCGCTAATCGTCGAGGCGGATCCTACGAATACGAACGTGCTGCTGGAGCTGACCGGCAACGTCGTTGAGGCGCTCGGGAAGCGTTCCGCGATGCTGGAGGTCCGGACGTCGTACGGAAGCTACCGCCTCCCGGCTGCGTTCATCGATATCGGGTCGCTTGCGGCAAAGGTCGGAGGACGATCCGCCTTGAGCGAGGTGACCGTGCGGATTTCGATTGCGCGGTCGAACGACAAGAATGCCGGCATTCCGGATCTTATCGGCCATCCGGTCGAGTTCGCGGTGTCGGCCGAATACGCGGGAACCCGTGCGGAAATCGAAGAATTCGCGGGCTTCGTGGAGCGGGCACTGCCTATTCCGGCGGGAGCGGGAGGCGTATCGACCGTCGTCGTGCTGGAGCCGGACGGCTCGATCCGGCATGTGCCGACCCGAATCGAAACGATCGGGGGACGGCGCGCGGCGATCGCTAGCAGTCTGACGAACAGCGTCTACGCGCTGATCGCGCATTCGTCGGCTTTCCCGGATGTCGAGAAGCACTGGGCGAAGAGCGAGATCAACGGCCTCGCGTCGCGTCTGGTTGTGCGCGGCAACGATAGCGGCATGTTCCTGCCCGGAGCGTCGGTCACGAGAGCGGAATTCGCGGCGATTTTGACGAGAGCGCTCGGGCTTCCCGAGCGCGGCGGGGAGTCCGGCTACGCGGACGTGGCGCCGGGCGCTTGGTATGCGGGGGCCGCGGCGCAAGCCGGGAAATACGGAATCGTCGAGGGAGACGGACAGGGCCGATTCCGGCCGTCGGCGGCGATTACGAGGGAGGAGGCAGCCGTTATGCTGGCACGGGCCATGAGGCTGACGGGCCTGAACGATGGAGACGCGGCGTCCGAATCGTTCGCTTCCGAGCAGCTATCGGGCTTCCGGGATGAAGGGAACGTCAACCAGTGGGCCCGACAGGCCGTGGCGCTCGGAGTGAGCGAGCGATTGCTGCAAGGCAATCAGGGGGAGCTGCTGCCCAAGAATGCCGTCACGCGTGCGGAAACGGCGGTTATCGTAAGCCGGTTGCTGCAGCGTTCCGGCTTTATCGATTGAAGTTGGATGCCCTATGAAAGGGAAGCCGCCTTGTCTGGGTCTTGCGACCGGGGGCGGCTTCCGTTCTTTTCTCCTAATGATGCGGCGTTGTTCAACCGATGATACTAATAGGATATGAACTGAAAGTCACGGTTAGGTCACGACTAACACCAAGGTGGGCTACGATGGAACTGATCAATTGCGGGAAATGCGGCAAGCTGCAGGTGCTGAAGCCGGATACTCTCTGCAAGGAATGCCAACGGATTTACATTGCGGAGTCGCACCTTGTCAAGGAATACGTTCAAAGTAATCCCGGCGTAACGCTTATGGACGTCGTGCGGCATACGGGACTCCCCTTAAAATGGATTAAGGAGATGTTGAAGTAAGCTGCGGCTCGGGTTATAATTAGACCAACTGGTCGGTCTGGGAGGAATTGCGCTTGGTTAAGGGACGATCCGATGGCGAGGAGACAAGGAAAAGAATTACCGTCAAGGCGAGGCAGCTGTTTATCCAGAAGGGATATGGCGCGGTTTCGATGAACGAAGTGTGCGAGGCGGCCGAGGTTAGCAAGGGCAGCTTATATCATCATTTCAAGAGCAAGGACGAATTATTCCTGCAAGTCATCGAGGAAGATTCGGAACAATGGAACGCCGAATGGGAGAAGCTTCGGGTGGCGGCCGGTTCGGTGGAGGAGCAGCTTTACGCGTTGGCCGAGCATTACGCGCAAGATTTCCAAAACCCGCTGCTCGCGGCTCAGGAGGAGTTTGCCCGCAGCCGCGCCCTTACCGACGAAGTTTTCGATCGGCTGCTGCGCATCTCCGACAACAACTCGCAAGCGTGCCGCAACGTGCTGCGCGAAGGCATGGAGAAGGGCGAGTTGGCGCCCGGGGACCTCGATCGGACGGTTATTCTCGTCAGCAGCATGATGGAAGGGTTGGGCAAGCTTTACTACGCGCCCGATCTCGCCAAACAGCAGGATAAGGTCAGGGAGTATTACCGGGATGCGGTACGATTGTTGTTGGAAGGCATCCGTGCCAAGCGCGACTAAAACGATAGAAGCTTGGCGTTTTTTTGCTCATTAACCAGACCGGATGGTCGGTCTGCTTGGAGGGTTGATGATGCTATTCAAAAATCGGACGTTCCGGCTGATCTTCGTCTCCGATCTGCTGCAGCAGACGGCGATCTGGATTCGGAACATGGCTTTGTTGTACTACGTTCTGGAGAGAACGAACGGAGACAAGTTCGCCGTATCCTTGCTGTCTATCGTCGAATACGCGCCGATCTTCGTATTCTCCATTATCGGCGGTCTGTTCGCGGACAGATGGAATCCGAAGCGGACGATGATCGCGGGGGATTTGCTCAGCGCGGCTTCCATTATCGTCATTCTGGCGCTCATTGCCGCGGACGCCTGGCAATCGTTGTATGCGGCCGTTTTCCTGTCGGCTATTCTCAGCCAATTCTCGCAGCCTTCTTCCGCCAAAATATTCAAAGCCCGCATCCCCGAGGAGCAGGTTCCCGCGGCGATCGGATTGACGCAGAGCATGAGCTCGCTGTTTCTCATTCTAGGACCGGTCGCGGGTACGGCGATCTATCAATGGGCGGGTCTGAACGCTTCGCTGATCGCTCTGCCGATTCTGTTCCTGCTGTCGGCGGCGGTGCTGTCGTTTCTGCCCGGAGATCACGCTCCCGCCGCGTCGGTCTCCGCCACTCTTCGGGAGGATCTGGGAGAGGGCATCCGTTTCGTTCGGTCGGAGAGCGGCTTGAAGAGGCTGTTTCTTTCCTTTGCCTTGATCGGCCTGGGAGCGGGACTGGTGCAGCCGCTCGAAATATTTATCGTGACGGAAAGGCTCGGACTGTCTCCCGACAACGTGCAGTGGTTCGCGGCGGCCGACGGCCTTGGCATGCTGCTGGGAGCTCTCGTCGCGGCCGGCTTCGCGGGACTTCTGAAACTCCGTTATCTGTTTCCCTCGGCGGTGGTTTTCCTGGGGGCGACTTACGTTGTCGAAGCATTGTCTGTCTGGCCCGTGCTGACGGGAGGATTCCGGTTCGCGAACGGGATACTGCTCGCGATTCTCAATACGGCGGTAGGCAGCTATGTCATCGCGAAAATTCCGGGCGAGATGGTCGGAAGAGTAAGCGGCATCGTAACTCCGCTCTCGATGGGAGCGCTGTTGATCGGGACGTCGGCTTCCGGCCTTGTGAGCCACAACGCAGGCGTTATGGCGGCTTATTTCGCGGCGGCCGTCCTGTGCGTTTTATCGGCGTTTCCCTCGTTCGGGCTGCGTTTCGTACAGCAAGCTTCCCAAGTAAAGGAAGACAAAGGGGCGGTTTCGCATGGCTGATATCTTCTTGATTATGATTCTGGTCGCTTTATGCGTTCCCGGCATTTGGGCCATGAGCGCCGCGTCGGGCGTTTTGCTTGCCGAGAAGCCGGACAATAAAATGTCCGTCAAGTCGCTCGCGATTCTTTCCGGCGTTCAGACGACGGCGATTGTCATTGCCAGTGCCATGGCGGGGACCTATAAGGGACCGAAGGCGGGCATTCGGGACGAATTTCTGGAAGGATTGGCGCAGGGCGTATGGAAGGGCTCGGATCTGCTTGCCCAACTCGGCGCAGGAGCTATCGGAGGCGTCGTCTGCTCGCTTGGGTGGCTGCTCGCCTATTACGGTTGGCTGAGGAAGCGGTTGGACCCGAAGACGTTAAAAATTTGGGAAAGCATGAACCGGCGGCTCGGATTATGGACCAGAGCGACTTCCGGCGGCATCGTGGAGGAAGTGATTTTCCGTTGGGGGTTGCTTACTTTCATCCTGTGGGGGCTGATCTCCCTGTCCCTCGAACCGACGCTCTCGTTCTGGATCTCCTTGCTGGTAAGCGGGATCGTGTTCGGGCTGGCGCATCTGCCCGGCGGTCTTGAGTTGGGCGCCAAACCGACGCCGTTGCTGATCTGGACGGCCGTTCTGGGCAACCTCTGGGTTACGTTGTTCTGCGGCTATCTCCTGTATCATTATGGCTTGATTGCGGCCATGGCGGTTCATATCCTTTTCCATGTGCTGTGGTATCCTTTTGAAAGAACAAGAGTTGAATAACCAAGCAAGATCACGAGGAAGGGGAGCCTATACGACCCTTTACCGGGATGCGGGAGGCCATGAACTGAACTTCTCCGTTCAGATGTTCGAGGAGAAAGCGAGGCTTGTCGGCCTGACTCAGGCACAGCAGGAGAAAATCCGGCTAAGCGACGGCCGGGAGGCGCTGTATTCGCTTAACGATCAATTCCTCTACAGCGATACGAACCGGTATGCGAACCTTAGCTGGATCGATACGCAGGAGGAGGCCTCCGTTCTTTACACGGTAGGCAGCTCCTCGGAAGCGGTAACGAAGGAGCAGTTGCTCGCCATCGCGGAATCCGCGATTTCGCGGGTAACAAGAGAAAAACCGGCCGCTTAGGGTCGGGCTTGGACCGTCGAGATTGAACTGTGCCCCCACGGTTAGACACGATCTAACCGTGGAGGCGCAGTTTTCTTTATTTCATGGACAGGCAGACGCCGCTATCGGATTCCGGATTTGGAGCGCCGTTCTTTGGGAGTGTTTTGGGAGACAGGGTCTCTAGAATGATTTTGCAAGAATTCATTTAGAGACCCGTCGGGAGAAGGAGAATACGGATGAGGTTTAAAGGGCTGCGAATGTTGTTAAGGATGACTCTGATTCTAGCGCTATGTTCATTCCCCATGGGATCGCTGGCGGCCAATGGCGCCCTCCAGACCGGGGGAGCGGCAATCCGGCCGGTTAAAGTCGTGTCGGCGGGAAGCTATACCGTGGCTTTGGATGCCGACGGCGCGGTATGGGCCTGGGGGAGCAATCCGCACGGCCAGCTCGGGACGGGCGATTCCGTCGACCGCGCTTATCCGGTCCAAGTAGCGATCGGCGGCTCGCCGCGAGTGACCGATATTGCCGCCGGTCCGGATTACGCGCTGGCTCTGGACAGTCAAGGCCGGGTATGGGCGTGGGGCAAAGCGCCGGACCCCGTCGCGAACAATCCCGCCATTTCCGTCCCAACGCTGGTAAACGGATTAAGCGGCATCCGGCAGATTGAAGCCGGACCAACGTCGGCGATGGCGTTGACCTCCGACGGCAAAGTCATGACATGGGGAAGCAGCTATTTCGGAGAACTGGGGCAAGGCAGTCAAGTATCCGCGAATGCGATCCCCTCTCCGGTCGTGTCGGATGAGAGCGATACGGCATTAACCGGAATTACGCAAATCGCAAAGAGCCAATTCGCCTCCTTCGCCGTCAAGGAGGACGGAACGGTCTATCAGTGGGGGAGCATCGAGCTTCCGAATTCGTTGCACGCGGCGTCCGCCGTGAGCGGCATGACCGGGGCGACCGCGGTCGAATCGAATCCCAACGCGGGGTTCGTCTACGTCCTGACGGACCATGGCGTCTATGCCTGGGGCCAGAACGGCCTCGGGCAATTAGGCACGGGGAACACCGCAAATGCCTACGCTCCCGTACAAGTTTCCTCCCTGAACGGAAAAAGCGTAAAATCGTTAAGCGTCGGCGCTTCCCACACGCTTGCGGTTATGAACGACGGTTCCGTATGGGGAGCGGGCGACGCGACGAGAGGACAATTGGCCGATCCGCGAATCTATTGGCAAGCCGCTTCGTTTACGGAAATTACGACCGTGTCCGACGTCGACGCCGTTTATGCGGGGACCGCCAATTCCTTTTTCGTTAAAAGGGACGGGACCGTTGTAGCAAGCGGATCCAATCAAGATTACTCCACGGGCGTCTATGGTCTGCTCGGCGTCGGTTATCTCGTAGACCAGATGAACACCCCTGCGCCGATGATTGCTTTTGCGGCTTCCTACGATACAAGCCCGAAGCCGTTAAACAACGTGACGATTCAAGTCGTCAATCATGATCAGTTGAAGTTTACTTATGACGTTCCGACTTTGTCCCGGTTCGATAAAGTCTATTTCGAAGTGTATCCGCAAGGCGGAAACGCGGCCAGTCTGAGCGAGCGTGCAGGCTATTACCCCTGGCTGGGAGTGACCGGAGTAACCTTTACTCTGAACGGCCATTTGCCTCCCGGGACGTACATCGTCAAAATCCGTACCGAAAATACCGGCAATTCATCCGTATCGAATTTCGCAACCTACGATAATAACGCCGCCGGGTACACGGTGCATCCGGGTTCCGTTACGTTAAAGGTGCTGGTTAAGGAGTGGAATGCGACTGCTCCGGCCAATCCATCCGTTTCCGATTCGGTGTACGGTTCCGTGTTCGATTCCCCCGCTTCCGGGGTTACGGTGACGATTACGCCGGCCAGCGATTTTCGCAATAAAAAGACGGCGGTCACTTCAGCGGACGGCATTGCGGAATTCAGCGGTTTATACCCCGGACTTTACGAAGCGGCGATAACGGACGATCCGGACGATGAAATGTCCCGGACGGTCGCGGAGAGTCGGGTGTTCGTCTTCGGCAGCCAGGTCTCGCATAATCTTCATATCGTATCCGGCACGCAGCCGACTCAGCTTACCTATCGGCCCGATTCCGTCACGCCAAGCGGGAAGATCGGCGGAGATCTGTACTGGTATCCTTCGGCGGCCCCTTCCCTGACGACCTCTTACCGCTTTTATTTCGAAGACGGGCAAGGCCATAAGCTGGGCAGCCTGATCGCCGAAACGCCTCATCACCCCGATTGGACGAATTATTATGAAGAAGTG
This sequence comes from Bacillota bacterium, assembly GCA_023418755.1. Lineage (GTDB taxonomy): Bacteria > Bacillota > Bacilli > Paenibacillales > Paenibacillaceae > Cohnella. The sequence continues at coordinate 17,449 of JAEZZE010000021.1, forward strand.
CCGGAAACCGCGATTCCTTCCGGCGCGCTAGCCATTCGTCAATACGCCTACGACGGAGCTTCCGAGCGGATCACGCCCAATTTCGTAACGCTATGGAACGGCTCCATGCTGCCCTTGAATGCCTCGATGCAAAGCACGGACGCTTCGGGCGGCAATTCGAGCGGCACGATTAAATGGACCGCGGCAGCGGACGAGGTGGGAATCTCCAGTTATGCGATCATGCCCGACTTTACTTCGCTTAACGGCAATAACGCGCGGAATGAAATCGTGATTGCCGAAATTCCGGCAACCGGCGCAGCGGAATACGTTTATCGGTTGGCCGATTTTCTGCTCTTGGACGACTACAACGATCCGCCGAATGCGAACGAATATATGATCGGCGTTAAAAATGCGACGGGGCAGCTGCTAGGGGATTTGAATTCGAATCGCGAATTTGTTCCCTATGCCGCAGCCGTCGAGATTCAACCGTATTCGCCCGGGACCGATGGCGGCAATCCCGGCGGTGATCCGGGCGGCAACCCGGGAGGCAACCCGGGAGGCGATCCAGGAAGCAATCCGGGCGGTGATCCAGGCAGCAACCCGGGTGGAGGCGATCCAGGCAGCAACCCGGGAGGCGATCCAGGCGGCAATCCGGGTGGTAACCCGGGAGGAAATCCAGGGGGCAATTCCGGAGGCAATCCCGGCGGAAGTCCAGGCGGCGGCACGGGAAGCCAAACAGGCGGCACGGGCGCAACCTCCCGATCATCCCCGCTCGAGCAGAATCCGGATGGCAGCCTTGCTGTGACTCCGAAGACAACGACCGACTCCGAAGGGCGCAAAGTCGCGCAAGCGGACATTGCAGCGAACCGGATTTTGGAGACATTGGAGCATCTGCCGACAGCGAACGATCCGAATCGGATTGTCCTGCAAATCCCGGCGGACGGGTGGGACGATTTCGAGATTTCTTTTGAAGCGGAGCTCTTCCGCAAGCTTCTGGATAAAAAGCCGGCAATCGTACTTGTTGTCCAGTCCAAGTTTGCAGCCCTGCATTTCGCGGCCAGCGCCGTCCAGAGCGCGATTGAGCCATTCGGGGTACCTCAGACCGGTGCGTACGTGAAGCTGCGCATGTCGAAAAAAAGCACGTTAAACGAAGATTTACTGCGTCAATTAGGCTTGTCGTCCGTAACGGTGCCGATCGACTATAAGATGAGCTTTATCCAAAGAGACGGATCGGCGCATCTCCTGAAACGGTTCGATACGTATGCGCAATATTTCTTAACCGTGCCTGATGCGTATGGCGATGCATCGTTCAGCCATCTGGCCGCAGTAAGATTAGACCCGGTTACAGGCAAGTACGCTCCCGTGCCGGCCGTATTTGCGAAGGACTCGAGCGGAAAGGTGCAAGCGCGAATCTACGGGAAGAACAATGCCCTATACACCATAGTCGTCAATCGAAAAACGTTCAGCGATATCGGGGACAGCTATGCCAAGGAAGCCATAGAGACGCTTTCGTCGAAATACGTGCTGAACGGATATGCGGACGGCAGCTTTAGGCCGGCGAAAACCGTGACGCGCGCCGAGTTCGTTTCGATGCTTACGAGAGCGCTCGGCGTCATTGCGGACAGCGATAGCCAATCCGGCTTTACGGACGTGAACCGCGGCGATTGGTTCGCGCAATCCGTCGAAGCCGCGGCGCAGGCGCGTCTGATCAGCGGTTACTCCGATGGGAGCTTCAGACCGAATGAAGAGATCAGCAGAGCGGAAATGCTTCAAATGATCTATCATGCCATGCGTTCAAGCGGAATGTGGAAGATGACGTTGTCCGAGAAGGAGATCGACGGTATTTTATCCCGATATGCCGATCGCGATAACATTCAGGGGTGGGCGAAAGAGGCGATGGCTGCGGCGGTCAAGAGTGGAATCGTGAACGGAGCAGCGAACGGCGAGCTGGCTCCCGGCACGCATGCCGACCGTGCCCAGAGCGCATCGTTTCTGTATCGGATGCTGCTGGCTCTTCGATTCATCAACTATTAAGATGGGGCTGCCCCCCACGAAGCCCGATCCTGAAACGGGAATGGCAAACCCGTTACGAGGTGATCTCGGGACCGTGCGAGGCAGTCGGAAAGTATAAAATCCGCTTATCCGCATCGCCTGCGGCATCAACGTGAACGCATAGCGCTCATGGACGGCGCAGGCCGTTTATGCTTGCGTGATTCCCGCGGACAGCCTATCCTTCACGGAGCGCCATTCCGCCAGATGCTTCTCCAAATCCTCGATCAGCGTATCAACGTCCCGGGCGAACTGCTGCAGCTCGACCCCTTCCAGCTCCGGCAGGTCGGACGGGGACAGAGGGCTCGGAGCGGGCAAGGTGGCCAATAGCAGGTTCAGCATATCCTCGACGAAGCTGCCGGACGAAAGCTCCTTTTCTTCCGGCTCCGGCGCCGCTTCCGCCAGACCGGCGAGTCCGGACATGGCGAGCTGGACCGCCTCCGGAGTCGCTTTGGCTCTCGGCTTCGCCGGTTCGGCGCCCCGGGCCGGGCTCCCGTTCGAGGCGTTCGCCGCGGCATCGGACTCGCTCGCCCCGTCGGACGGTCCGGGGACCGCGCCCGCCGTCGTCTCCGGAGCGATGTAGGGCTCTTCCTTGGGAAGCGCGCTCTTGGCCCGCTCTTTCCGGTTATGCTCGTAGGTCGACCAGGTTTCGAGAAGCTGGTATCCCGTCTTGAACAGCAGCTTGCCCTTCGTCGCATCGGAGATTTCCTTGTCCTTGAACAGGCGCGCGATCCGCTTCACGTCGGTGACGGCCATCTCGTCTTCGGCCATGATAAGCGCCAGAGAGTCGCGGTACTCCATCGGCAAATCCTTGAGCGGCATCAGCTGGTCTTCCGTCAGCCTGCCTTTCTTGATCTCGGTGCCCGCGGAGATCAGCTGGCGGACGGAGGGGCTGAACTTCAACAGGTCCAGCTTGTTCTTAATGTAGTTTTCCGGCTTGCCCAGCTTGCCGGACAAGTATTTGATCGAGCTGCTGAATTTCGGATCGGTCAGCAGCTTGTTGAACGCTTCGGCTTCCTCGATCGGAGAGAACCCTTGCCGGGTCAAGTTTTCCGCGATTTGCTCCAGGTAAATTTCCATTTCGTCCGTCGCATCGGACACGATGCACGGAATCGTCGGCAGGTTCAACGAGGTGCAGGCTTTGTAACGGCGGTTGCCGTATATGATTTTGTAGCGGCCGCCTTCGGTCTTGCGGACCTTGATGGGCGACAGCAGTCCGAGCTCGCCGATACTGTTCATCAGCTCCTGCAGCGCTTCATCGTCGAACTGGTAGCGCGGCTGATCTTTATCTTCGTCTATTAAATGCGTAGGAATCGGGATAATGTCCATATGGGTCTCCTGTCTATGAATTTCGATTAAGGACGAGCCAGTGGGAACAACTGTATTATATAATAGGACAATGCCATAAGTCTTGTTTGTTTTGAATCGGAAGCCATAGATCGGGGAGAAAGCCGGAAAGACGATTCCGATCGCCTCGGCCAACCTGGGTGCCCTCGTCTGCTGCCTCTTTATGGTCGTAAGTTGAGCGAAGGGGCCAAAAGAGGTAAGGTTAGGGATAGAGAAGCGAGCGAATCGCGAACGGAAAGAAGGAATGGCTTATGACGGTGCAAACTCCGCACGACATCGAGCAACTGATGAAAATCGGCAAAATCGTGGCGCTGACGATAGAGGAAATGAAGAAGCGGACCAGACCCGGAATGACGACAAGGGAGCTCGATTTTATCGGCAGGGACGTGCTGGCGTCGCATGGGGCTGCGTCCGCTCCGATGAAGGACGTTCAGTTTCCGGGTTATACGTGCATTAGCGTCAACGAAGAGGTCGCTCACGGCATTCCGGGGGAAAGGAAGATTCAGGCTGGCGATCTGGTGAACATCGACGTGTCCGCGGAGCTGGGAGGCTATTATGCCGATGCCGGCCAATCTTTTCAAGTCGAGCCCGTCGCCGACGAGGTAGAGCGCTTGTGTCGGCACGCGTACGAGACGATGATGAAGGTCGTCTCCGGACTGAAGGCCGGAGTGAAGCTGAATCATATCGGGAAAACGATGCAGGAGGAAGCCCGGAGAGGCGGGTACCGCATCATCGAAAATTTGTGCAGCCACGGCGTAGGGAGAAGCCTTCACGAGGAGCCCACCGAGATTTTGCCCTATTTCGAGCCTCGCGACCGGAGAGTGCTGAAGGCCGGCCAAGTCATCACCGTCGAGCCGTTCGTCTCGACGGGAGCGACGTACGTCGATCAACAGGCGGACGGATGGACGCTTAAAGTTCCCGACAACAGCCGCGTCGCGCAGTTCGAGCACACGATTATTATTACGAACGGCAATCCGATCATTACTACCGTATGTTAGAGCGAACGCCGGAACGGGAGAGTAAACGATAGATGACGAAGACGAAGCACTATGTCGTGTGGGTCGGCCGCGAACCCGGGGTATACGCAAGCTGGGCGGAATGCCGGAAGCAGATCGACAAGTTCGACGAAGCGAAATACAAATCGTACGAATCGAAGGCGGCCGCGGAGCAGGCTTACCGAGAAGGCTGGAAGAAGCATTGGGGCAGCGGCAAGTCCGCCGGGACGAAAGCTTCCGCAGCCGCCTCGTCGGCGAAGATCGATTACGACAGCATCTCCGTGGACGTGGGCACGCAGGGCAACCCGGGGCCGGTCGAGTACAAGGGCGTGGACACGCGGACGGGCGAGGTTCTTTTCTCCGTAGGGCCGGTCAAGAAAGGGACGAATAACCTGGGCGAATTTCTCGCCATCGTTCACGCGCTGGCCTACTTGAAAAAATCGGGGAGCGCCAAAACGGTGTACAGCGACTCCGTCAACGCGCTGAAATGGGTGAAGCAGAAGGAAGTGTCGTCCACGCTCGTCCGCGACGAGTCGACCCGGGAAATCTGGGATTTGGTCGACCGGGCCGTCCGCTGGCTGAAAACGAACGAATACCCCAACAAGGTGCTGAAGTGGCAGACGAAGGAATGGGGCGAAATCAAGGCGGATTACGGGAGAAAATGAAAATATGCCGACGGCGGCCTTCGGGTCGCCGTTTTCGTTATTGTCGATTGCGCGCAGTCAGCCGATCCGGCGATTCGAAACTCATTAAGCGAATCGCTAGCGGAAGCGGCGGCAATTACATGGTATAATTTCCCTTGCCTGTCTGATATAATGTCATCCATGAGCGGGATTTGCAAGAATGGATAAAATAATGTCGATTATCGGAGGTCGGAGCATGAAACAAGCGCTGCTTGGGAAGCTATCGTTGAAATCTATTCTATTATCGTTCGTCTTGGCTATAACGATGGTTCCGGGCCTATCGGCGGGGGCGTCCAAGGAATTGAACGAAGTGGTCGTCTATCTGAACCAGATCGACGGGTACGCCAACTATCAGTCGGCCGCTTCGACCGCCTACAATCAGAATTTGAACTACAATTCCAAAAACCGAAAAGCCATGTACGACAAGTTCAACAAGGTTATTGTTCCCAATTACGCGAAATACGCCAACGGAATCAAGAAAATCAAGCCCGCGAACAAAGAGCTTGGAAGGCTGCACAACGTTCTAGTCCAATCCGTCGACAAACGGCTTCAGGGCTACACCGCGATGAAAAATTCTCTTTCCAAGGCACCCGGCGACGCCAAAGCGTTCAACAAGGCAAAAGAGACTCTGTCGAGCAGCCAGAAGCTGCAAAATAAATTTACCGAAGAATTGGGCGCCTACGTGGAAAAGTTGAAGTTGGCGGAGATGGCCAAGGCTCCGACGGTCAAGAGCCTGCCGCTTGATTACGACGCGAATCAGGCCGCCGAAGCTTTAATTCCCCAAGCTTGGAAGTTGGCTGTCGCTTCCGCCAAAGCTCTCGGTTCCGGGAACACGGCCGAGGGCGAAAAGCTGCTGAGAGAATGGATCGCTTCTTCGAACGAAGAGTTATCCCTGCCGGGACCCGACCCCAGCGTGAACGGATTCGCGACCTATACGGCCGCTTATCGGGAGCAGTTCGACTCCGAGTTGATCGGGGATTGGGCCAAGGCGATGCGGGCTACGAAAATGACGGATATGTCCGCGGGGCATTCCCGGAAGGGTTCGTCGGAAATCCAATTTGCTTTTAAGCTGAGCTTGAAGGAATATTCCGAAACGAGCCATCCCGTCGTGGAGATCGTCTTCTTCAATACGGGAGAACGATATGAAATCAAAAGCGTATCGATTCGCTGAATTTGACCGTGCAGCGGGGCGAGATCAAGGCGGATTACGGGCGGATATAATCCGCCCGACCCGCCAGCTTGCGGCCTTTGCCGTGGGGAATGCAGAGCGGCGTTCCGAATAGGGGATCCGCCGTCACTCGGCACTCCATATCGAATACGTCCCGGATCAATGTCTCGTTAACGATTTCCTCCGGCGCTCCCTGCGCATATATTCGCCCTTCCTTGACGGCCAAGATATGGTGCGCGTAGCGACAGGCGAGATTGATATCGTGGAGCACCATGACGACGGTGCGGTTTTCCTGCTCGTTCAATTCGAACAGAAGATCGAGAATCTCGATTTGATGCGTCATATCCAAATAAGTCGTAGGCTCGTCCAGCAGGATCGTCGACGTGTTCTGCGCCAGCGTCATCGCGATCCATGCGCGCTGGCGCTGGCCTCCGGAGAGCGAATCGACGGAACGGTCGGACAGCTCTTCTATCCGGGTCGACTCCATCGCCTTCTTAACCATCCGCTCATCCTCGCGCGACCACTGCTGAAGGAAGCTTTGATAAGGATAACGCCCTTGCTTTACGAGCTGTTGAACGGTCAAGCCTTCCGGCGCGATCGGCCCTTGGGGCAGAATCGCGAGCCGACGCGCGACTTCCTTCGTCGACAGCCTGGCGATGTCGGACCCGTCCAGCACGATCGAACCTTCCTGCGGCTTAAGCAAGCGGGCGAGAGAGCGCAGCAGCGTCGACTTTCCGCAGCCGTTGCTGCCGATGAATACGGTAATTTTGCCTTCGGGAATCGTCATATCGAGATGGGAGAATACCGGTTTCTTCCCATAGGACAGCGTAAGATTGTTCGCTTGAATCGCGGACACGGGCATCGTTTCCTTTCTTACTTAGCTTTGCGGTGACGGTAGAGCAGATAGATGAAGAACGGCGCCCCGATCGCCGCGGTAAATACGCCCGCGGGAATATCGAGAGGGAGGAACGCGGTCCTCCCGACCAAATCGGAAAACAGCAGGACTAGCGAGCCGATTAACGCCGAGACCGGGATTACGCCGCCATAGGCCGGACCGACGAGTTTGCGAGCGATATGCGGAGCCATCAGGCCGATAAAGTTAATCGCGCCGCCGATCGCGACCGCGGCTCCCGCCAGCGCGACGCTGACGAACAGCAGGATCGTTCGCTTGACATGCACCGGGCTTCCTACGCTCGTCGCGACATCGTCGCCCAACTCCTGCACGTTCAGATGCCGGGCATAGACGAAAGAAACGGGCAGCAGCACCGCAAGCCACGGCAGCAAAGCGGCAACGTCCCGATCCCAAGAGACGCCGTAGATACTCCCGGTCATAAAGGTAAACGCCTTAACCGCAACCGCGGTCGGCGTGAACGAAGACGTCAGGATCAGCATGTACGTAAACGCGGTGAGGGCGGTGGCCATGCCGATTCCGATCAACACGAGCCGTAGCGGAGCGACGCCTCCGCGGTAGGCGAAAAGATAGATCAATATCGCAGCGGCGAAAGCGCCCGCGATCGAGCTGATGGGCATGTATCGTATGCTTAAATGCGAGAAATACAAGATGAAAACAACCGTGCCCAGCGAGGCTCCGCCGGAAATCCCGATGATGTCGGGCGACGTAAGCGGATTGCGCACGATGCCTTGCAGGAGCGCTCCCGACACGGCGAGCGCCGCCCCGACCATGATCGCGACCAGCACGCGCGGCATTCTGAGCGAGTGGACGATCATCGCGTGGGAAGGATCCCCGGTTCCGAACAGCGCACGTATGACGTTGATCGGGCTGATCGTCGTGCTGCCCATGCCGACGCAGACGATGACCGCCGCGACGTTCGCCGCCAGCAGCAGCAAGATGGCCGTTATCGTACGGCGGTGCAGTTGAAAAGAGTGAAATCGGCCGCGTAAAGTTACCCAATTGCCCATCTTAGGAGACGCCCCCTCTTCTGGCGATATAGACGAAGAACGGAACGCCGATAATCGCCGTCATGACGCCAACCGGGACTTCCTTCGGAAACGAGATATAACGGGAACCGATATCGGCGGCCAGCAGCAGGATGCCGCCAAGCAGAGCGCAGTAGGGAATTACCCAACGATAATCGATTCCGACCAAATGCCTTGTCAGATGAGGGATAATGATGCCGACGAAAGCGATCGGACCGGCGACGGACACCGATCCGCCCGCGAGCAGGACGACAATCGCCGCCGCGGCAAGCTTGATCGCGAACGTCTTCTGTCCGAGCCCCGTCGCGACATCCTCCCCGAGCGTAAATAGATTCATATGCCGGGCGATAAGGAAAGCCCCCGCAAGAGCAATCCCCATGTACGGCGCAGCGGTCGTGAATATGCTCATGTCCCGTCCCGCCACCGAACCGACGAACCAGTACAGCACTTGGTCGAACGTCTGGCCTCCGGTAAGCAGAATGCCCAACGACAAAGAAGAGAAGAAAGCCGTCATGGCCGCGCCCGCAAGCGTAACCTTCAGCGGAGTTAGCCCGTCGGTGCCGATCGAGCCCAATACGTATACGAGCAAAGCGGTGAAGGCCGCTCCGACGAACGCCAGCGTCGCGAACGCCGATAAGCCGCTCGCCCCGAAGAACGCGCTCCCGGATACGATGAAGAACGCGGCTCCGGCATTAATGCCGAAAAGACTCGGGGAAGCAAGCGGATTTCGCGTAATTCCCTGCATGAGAGAACCGGCAACGGCCAGGCTCGCTCCGGCGATCGCCGCGATGAACGCGCGCGGGACCCTTGCCGTTCGGATGATCAAGTGTTCTTGCGAGCCGTTGAAGGCGGTGATCGACTCCGCGATCGTCCGCCAACCGATATTCGTAACCCCGAAGGCGATGCTGCATAGGATTCCGGCGATCAAGACGGCGGAACCGACCGCTAATCCGGCGGCTTTCTGCGCGCGGGTATTCAGTAACGTGTTCATGACTTCCTCTTTCCTAACTTCCCGAATGCGATCGATCCGGATAGGGTATGTATAATTAGAGAGACAGGCACTTACTCATTCTAGGGGAAGGCTCAGATGGTGTCAATGAATGTGAGAATCATTATCAAACGGGCGTTGACGCAGTTCGATTGTCCTGCTATAGTACATAAAGTGATGCAACTGAGAATCATTCGCAACTTAAAAGGATTGGAAAGGGAGTCAGGATTCATGCTACGGGTTTTTAAAAAGAAATGGGTTTGGACGGCTTCGGCCTTATCTTTGGCGCTTGCGGTCATCTTAACCGGATGCGGCCAATCGAATACGGGAGGCGCTAAGAACGAATCATCTCCGTCGGCACCGGCCTCAGCCTCCGCTGACGTACGCACGGTGACCCACTCGATGGGAACGACCGATATCGAGGGGACGCCGACGCGCGTCGTCGTGCTGACGAACGAAGGAACGGAAGCGCTGCTCGCGCTCGGAGCGAAGCCTGTAGGTGCGGTAAAATCCTGGACGGGCGACCCGTGGTATAAGCACATCGCGGCGGATATGGAAGGCGTTACGGTCGTCGGCGAAGAAAGCCAGCCGAACATCGAATTGATCGCCAGCCTCAAGCCCGACCTGATTATCGGCAACAAGCTCCGCCAAGAGAAAGTATACGATCAATTAAAGGCGATCGCGCCGACCGTCTTCTCGGAGACGCTGCGGGGAGAATGGCAAGCGAACTTCCTGCTCTACGCCGAAGCGCTGGGCAAAGACGAAGAAGGCGAGAAAATCATCGCCGGCTACGACAGCCGCACCGCGGATTTCAAGGCCAAGGCGGGAGACAAATTGAACGAGAAAGTATCCGTTGTCCGTTTCATGGCCGGCAAAACCCGTATTTATTTGCAGGATACTTTTACGGGGATCGCCTTCTCCAAGCTCGGGATCACCCGCCCGGACAATCAGAAGTATTCGGATACGTTCGTAGAGGAAATTACGAAGGAACGTCTTCCGGAAGTGGACGCCGACCGGCTCTTCTACTTCACGTATGAGACAGGGGACGGAAAAGCGACCCAGATGGAAGAAGAAATGTTGAAGGATCCTCTATGGCAAAGCCTTTCCGTCGTTAAGAACAATAAAGCGATCCGCGTCGACGACGCGATCTGGAATACGGCCGGCGGAGTGATCGCGGCCAATCTCATGCTCGACGAGTTATACAAAATCTACGAGATCTAATCTCGAGATCATTTGGATTCGGAAGAAGCTCGACATCGCCGGCTATAAGGAATGGACCGTTATCTAACGGACGCAAGGCGAGAACGGTTCCAATCGCGGAATCAATCCATTTACGCAAAAACAAATCCCCCTCGGCATGACCGCGGCTCCGCCGACGGTTCGCCCAAGGGGGATTTGCCGCAAGGAGCGGAATCCCGAAGCGGCTTACTTCCATGCAAGATACACAAAGCAATAGACCGCCAGAGCGGCCATGCAACCGATGCCGAAGAAAGATAGATACCGGAAGAAGGTCCCGTACCGATCTCCGGCGTCGCAGGCAGGATCGGGCGGCATCATGTCGGCGGAATCTTGCCTGAACGGCAAGTCTTCGCGATTAGCCAATCCAAGCTACTCCTTTCCGGAGGATGATTGATCGGGATCCGTTCTGTAAACGACCAGGATCGCGCTTCGTTGTTCGCTTGAGTGGTTCAGGTTGGTTTTGGTGATGGAACTGTAGCAAATGTTGACGACTTGCTCGTCTCGGAGCCCGGCGAGAAACTCGTTCACCCTTTTCTCGGCCAAAGAGCTGGCGGTGTCCAAAAATTCCTTGACGCGGATCATGGATAACCTCCTTTGGGCGGTTGCCGGATATAGAGATAAGCACCCCGCATGTTCCCGCGGAATGCCTATATTGCTCCAACCATACCATTGAAGGTTTCGGGAGTCAATGCTAATCGTCGGTCAACAAGCAAAAACGCCTTCGGCGTCCTCAGGACGGAGAATGCGTTTTGTCGGGTAATCTTTCCGGATCGTAAACTAAAGGGTTCGCGCCGCTTACGGACGTCGCCCCCTCTTCATGTGCCGGTAAGTGTTCCTTTCCCAGAAAACGCCCTCCGAATAACCCTGGATCGAGGCGTCGCTCTCCGCGAGACGGAGCCGTTTCTCGGTCAGGCAGCAGTAGGTTTCGTCGATTTCGACCGTGGCGAACCGTCGGTTCAGCTTCTTGGCGACGACGGCCGTCGTGCCCGCTCCGCCGAACGGATCGAACACGACGTCTCGCTCGTCCGAGCTGGCGAGGATGATTTTGGCCAGCAGCTTCTCCGGCTTCTGCGTCGGATGATCCGTGTTCTCGGGCATCGACCAGAAGGGCACCGTCAAATCGGTCCACAGATTGGACGGATGCGTCAAGCGGTATTTGCCGTCCGCGTCGTCGTTCCAATCCTTCGGAGCGCCCTGGGCGGTCCTGTACGGCGCGATAACCCGGCGCTTCAGCTTGACGCGATCGACGTAGAACTTGTAGTCGGCGGATTTCGTGCAGTGCCAAATATCCTCCGAAGCGTTCTTCCAGTTGGAGAGCGCGCCCCGGCCCTTTTCCCGTTCCCACGTAATTCTGTTCATCACATTCAAGTACCTCGAAGCGACTTCGAAGATGGAATGGCTCGAGCGCCAATCTCCGCATATATAGACGGTCGCATCGGGCTTCAGGACGCGCATGAGCTTGGCGAACCAGCCGTCCAGCCAATCGGCGTATTCCCGATGATTCATGCGATTAAAGGTCTTGCCGTTGAAATTTTTCGTCAAGTTGTACGGAGGATCGACGAACAGCAAATCCACGAACGCCTCCGGCAAATAGTCGATCGCTTCCAGCAGATCCTGGCAGATCGTGCGGTCCAGCAGCTGTTCCGCCGTCGCCGGCGCGGTCAGCGTAAGCAGCCTGGAACGATAATCCGTTCTCTCCGCCTCGCTGAGCGTAATCGTTTTGTTTCGCATCGTCCGTTCTTTTCCGCCGTTGGACAAAGGAGCAGCACCGCCTAACCGCGTGGTAATCATTGACTTCCCTATCATATAAGAACCGGGAGCGGGTTATCAACATCGTTCGCATAATTTCGGGAACGACCGAACCCTTTCGACACGAATTACGTCTATATCCATAAGGGTTGTCTTTATAAACGGAAAGGAAGGTTTGCGATGAATACGGCGATTGGAAAGAGAAGAACGAAAGCGGCATTGGTTTTGGCCGTCGCGGCGACGATGGCGTCCGCTCCCCTGCTTCCATCGGGAAACGCGGCAAGCGCGGCCGCGAGCGGGTATAAAACGATCGATCAGCCGATCGAGGTGAACGGCAAGACCGTCGCCCTGCCGGCGATCAATTCGAACAGCACGACTTATATCGCGATCCGGAGCCTGAACAACGAGATCGGCTTGAACACCCGTTGGGATAAAGAGAGCAACACCGTCACCGTCACCGGACGCGACCGGGAATTGGTGCTGAATCTGATCGACGGCAGCGCGACGTTGAACGATCAGCGGATTTACGGCTTGCCGGCCATCCTCCAAAGCAATACGACGTACGTCCCGTTCCGTTTCCTGCTTGAACGGATGGGCTACGGCGTCTCCTACGATCCCGCCTCCAAGAAGATCGGGGTCGAGGCTATCCGGGAGAACTCGCTGAAAATCGCGACGGAGGCGATCAAGGAAGAGGGGGAGCGCCGATCGATCGTCGTGCATTATCCGCAAATATCGGGCTTCGCGAACGAGAACGCGCAGAAGAAAATCAACGAAACGTTGAAGACGGACGCCGAGCTGAACGCCGACCTTGCCCGACAGTCGCTCGAAGGCGCGCTTGAGGACGAAGAAGGCACGTACGACGTATCCTTCGAGGGGACCTATACGGTCACCTATAACGAACAAGACAGACTGAGCCTGTACGTGGACTATTATATCTATACGGGCGGGGCGCACGGAACGACCGCGCGCGTCGCGTATACGTTCGACTTGAAGACGGGCAAGCCGCTGACCCTCGCCGACGTCGCCGGGGGCAACGATAAATACGTATCGATCATCAACGACCACATTCAAAGCCAGATCAAAGCCCGCGGCATCGCGCTGCTTAATCCGTTCAAGACGATCGAGCCGGACCGTGACTTCTTCTTGAAGCATAACGGCGTAGTCGTCTACTTCACCCAGTACGAATATACGCCGTATGCCGCGGGAATGCCGGAGTTCGAAATCCCGTTTGCCGCCTTCGAATGATCGGAAGCTAATCGTCCGATATCATTCGCGGGACGCGGACAACGCTCCGGAACTCCAAGGGGCACGTGCGGGACGAACTGCATCGAGGGAGCACGGATTATTGAGGGGACAGATATAAGGGCGATGCCCGCCCCGAAGACGACAGGTCTTCGAGGCGGGCATCGCCCTTGCTTATGGCCGTTCGCGATTACTGGATGATTTCCGGTTCCGGGATGGCCGCGCCGCGGGTGTCCACGGTCACCTTCTTCATCACTTGCGGCGTCTTCGGACGATCGTTGGCGCCTCTAGGCGTGTTCACGATCTCCTGCGCCACCTCTATGCCTTCGATCACCTTGCCGAAGGACGCATACGCGCCGTCCAGATGAGGAGAGTCGGCAACCATGATGAAAAACTGGGAACCCGCGCTGTTCGGATCTTGCGTGCGGGCCATGGAGAGAACGCCGGTCGTATGCTTCAGGTCGTTCTGGAATTTGTTCTGCGTGAATTCCCCTTCGATCGAGTAGCCGGGGCCGCCCATTCCCGTACCGTCCGGGTCTCCGCCCTGGATCATGAAGCCGGGAATGACGCGATGGAAGATCGTCCCGTCGTAGAAGCCTTTGTTCACGAGAGAAACAAAGTTGTTCACCGTGTTCGGCGCGATTTTCGGATAGAGCTCGACTTTAATCGTCTTGCCGCTGTCCATCTCGATCGTGACGATCGGATTGTCGCCGGAAGTGTCTGGTCCGCCCAATGTAGAATCCTCCTTTTGTTTGCCTCCGCATCCCGTCGCGATCAACAGAAGCGCGAATAACGCAATTAGAGATACGGACAATCGATGACTTACGGATTTCAAGCTCGAATCCTCCTTGTCCACGATATCCATTCGTATCATATCATCTGCGCGGACAGGAATCCACTGTCCTCCGGCCGCGATAAGGGTTAAAATAGAGGATAGAGCATATGTATATGCTGACATAGAATGGGGACGAACGAGGTCCCGCCGGTTCTTGGGACGGCGCTCAGCCGTTCACGTTCGGTCGGAGGACAAACAATCATGAGATCTGTTTTTCAGGTGTTGGGCAAGTACCGGGTTGCCGCCTTTACGGCGATTTTCTTGATGCTGGTCGAGCTTGCGGTCGAGCTGGTCCAGCCGATGCTGATCTCCAGAATCATCGACGACGGCATCGGGCCGCGCAACGCGCAGGTCGTGATCTTGTGGGGGGCGGTGCTGGTCGGAGGGACGCTGCTGGCCTTCGGCGCCGGAATCCTGAGCTCCTTTTACGCGGCGCACGTCAGCCAGAGCCTGGGCTACGACATCCGCGAGAAGCTTTACGGCAAAGTGCAAGCGTTCTCTTTCGCGGTATTTAACCGCTTCGCCCCTTCGTCGCTGATTACCCGGCTTACGAACGACGTGACGCAAGTGCAGGACACGGTGTTCATGGGCCTTAGATTCATGCTGCGGGTTCCGCTCGTCGTCGTCGGAAGCATGATCATGGCGCTGGTCGTGCACCGGGAGCTCGGGTTTCTGCTGCTGCTGACCGTGCCGATTCTCGTCCTGTTTATTTTGTGGATGGTGAAAAAAGCCGCCGAGCTGTTCGGCAGGGTCCAGCGGCGCCTCGATGCGGTTAACGGCGTCATGCAGGAAAACTTGACCGGAATGCGACTGATTCGCGTGTTCGTGCGAGGAGACCGGGAGACCGAGCGCTTCGCCCGGCACAGCGGCGAGCTGATGCAGAGCTCGACGTCGGCGCAGCGGCTGACCGAGATCACGCAGCCGTTCATCGTCTTGATCATGAACGCGGGCATTATCGCGGTGCTGTGGTTCGGGCATTCGGACATTCAGACCGGAAGCGCCACGACCGGGGAGGTCGTGGCGATCGTGAACTATTCGCTGCGGACGGCGGGCGCCTTGTCGGCTCTGTCGATGCTGGTGTCGGCGTTCTCGAGAGCCAGGGCTTCGGCCGGACGGATCGAGGAGACGCTGCTGGCGGACGACGGCGGAACGGAAGAAGCGGCGAGCGGTTCGGCTTCTCGCGAGGAGGAGGCCGACCCGGGCAACGGAAGCGTCTCGTTCGATCGGGTGAGCTTTCGATACCCGGATTCGGAAGCCTACGCGCTCGAGGACATCGCTTTTCGGGTCGGATCGGGAGATACGGTAGCGATTCTCGGCGCGACCGGCGCGGGCAAATCTTCGCTGGTGCAACTGATTCTCCGCCTGTACGAGGAGGACCGGGGCACGATTCGCATCGGCGGCCGGAAGGCGCGGGAATGGGACGTGCGCCGGCTGCGCGACAGGATCGGTTACGTGCCGCAGGAGGTCGTGCTGTTCACGGGCACCATTCGCGACAATATCGCTTGGGGCGCCCCGGGGGCAAGCGAAGAAGAGATCGTCGCGGCGGCCAAGCGGGCGCAGATCCACGAGACGATCGCGGGATTGCCGCAGGGCTACGACACGATGCTCGGCCAACGCGGCGTCAACCTGTCCGGAGGCCAGAAGCAGCGCATCTCGATCGCGCGCGCGCTCGTGCGCAATCCGGCGATTTTAGTGCTGGACGACAGCACGAGCGCTCTGGACGTGCGTACGGAAGCCGCATTGCTGGGGGCGCTCGAAGATTTGGCCTGCACGACGTTCCTGATCACGCAGAAGATCAGCTCCGCCGTGAACGCGGATCTGATCCTGCTGCTGGACGACGGCCGTCTGATCGCTCAGGGCAACCATCGCCAGCTGCTGTCCGGCAATGCTTTGTACCGCCGCATCTACGAATCTCAATACGGGGAGGAGGAGTCTCATGCGGAAAGAGCTAAGTGACCCTCTTCGCTATCCGAAATCGCAAGCGCTGGCCGCAAGGACGCGAACGGCGGCGCAAGAAGCCAAAGCCAAGCACCCGAAGAGAAAGGCGAAAAACTGGCAGGCGACGTTAAAACGAATATGGGCGTATTTGGCTCGCCGCAAAGGGATGCTAAGCCTCGTGCTTCTCATGGTGCTGGTCAGCTCGGGCCTTTCCCTGCTCGGCCCCTATATGATCGGAGTGGCTATCGACCGCTACTTGGAAGGGAGCGGGGGGACTCCCTGGCTGCTCTTTTTGGCGGCGCTGGCAGCCGTATATATTCTCGGTTCCGTCGCGGGATGGCTCCAGAACGTATGGATGATTTCGATCGCGCAGGAAACGGTATACCGGATGAGGCTGGACCTGTTCAAGCATCTGCACCGGCTGCCGATTCCGTTTTTCGCCAAACGGCAGCGCGGAGAGCTAATGAGCCGGATGACCAACGATATGGACAACGTCAGCTCCACGCTGAACAGCTCCGCGATCCAAGTGTTCTCCAGCGTGCTCATTCTCGTCGGCACCGTGATCGTGATGCTGCTGTTAAGCCCGCTGCTCATGGTGCTGACCTTTCTGGTCGTGCCCTTGATGTCGGCGGGCATGAAGTGGATTACGCGGAGAACGGGCGTCCTGTTCAAGGAGCGCCAACGCAATCTCGGAGACTTGAACGGGTATATCGAGGAGACGTTGTCGGGCCAGCGCATCGTCAAAGCCTTCTCCCAGGAGGAGACCGTCATTGGCGAATTCGGCGAACGGAACGACCGAATCAAGCTGTCCGGCTTCTGGGCGCAGTCGATATCGGGCTTCATTCCGAAGCTGATGAACGGCCTGAATAACTTGAGCTACGCCGTAATCGTCGGGATCGGAGGCCTGCTGGCCATCCGCGGGGCGATTACGGTCGGCGTGATCGTCGTGTTCGTCGAGTATGCCAGACAGTTCACTCGTCCGCTTAACGATCTGGCCAACCAGTGGAATACGCTGCTCTCCGCCATCGCGGGGGCGGAGCGCGTATTCGAGATTCTGGACGAGGAGGACGAGATGAAGGACGAGGGAGACGCCCGTCCGATTCAAGCGGTGCAAGGCGCCGTTTCCTTCGCCGACGTCATCTTCTCCTACGATCCCGGAGAGCAGACGCTGAAGGGAATCAGCTTCGAGGCGAAGCCGGGAGAGACGATCGCGATAATCGGGCCGACCGGCGCGGGGAAAACCTCGCTCATTCAACTGCTCTCGCGATTCTACGAAGCCGATTCGGGAACGATCGCGGTCGACGGCCGCGATATTCGGACGATCAAGCGAGCGAGTCTGCGCTCCCATATGGCCTTCGTCCTGCAGGACTCGTTCCTGTTCGAGGGAACGATTCGCGAAAACATCCGTTACGGCAAGCCGGAAGCGAGCGATGAGGAAGTCGTGAGAGCCGCCAAGCTGGCGAACGCGCATTCTTTCATCGCGCGGTTGCCCGGCGGCTACGATAAAGCGCTGCAAGGCGACGGCGGAGGAATCAGCCAAGGCCAGAAGCAATTGCTCGCCATCGCCAGGGCGATTCTGGCCGACCCCGCCATTCTGGTGCTGGACGAGGCGACGAGCAGCATCGATACGGTCACCGAAATTAAAATCCAGGAAGGCTTGCAGCGGCTGATGGAGGGCAGGACGAGCTTCGTCATCGCCCACAGGCTGAACACGATCCGTCGCGCGGATCAGATTCTCGTATTGAAGGACGGAAGGCTGCTGGAGCGGGGCTCCCACGAAGAGTTGCTTGCCCGGCCCGGACTGTACAGCGAAATGGTTCGCGGCCATGTGCAATTCTCATAAGCGGAAAGGAGGAGTTACGATGAGTTACGCGGCGGAGGACGTCGCGGCCTGGATGTTCGGCGAGCTGAGGAATGCCGGCGTGTTGCACCAAGCCGCGGCAGTCGAGCATATTAGAGCCCATTTCGGCGAACGGTTCGTCTACGTCAACGAGAACGGGAACTTTTCGATCGACAAGGAGGTCAAGAAGGCGTTCAAGAAGCTCCACGGCGGCAAGGCGGCATGGGATCGGGACGCGTTCTACTGGGGCTGGACTTCGGCGATCAAGGTCTGAATTCAGGAAAGCTCCTTGACGATCAGGACGGGCGTAGCCTTCTTGACTTGATCGTACAGCCAGCGGACCTCTTTGTTATGCATGCGAATGCAGCCGGCCGATACGTATTTGCCGATCGACTTCTCGTTGTTGTTGCCGTGAATGCCGTAGGCGTAAGAGGTTTTGCCGTTAACGGTCACTTCTAAACCGAGCCAGCGGTCTCCCAGAGGATTTTTGGGATCCCCGCCTTTAATGTTTTCTTTGTAATAAGGGCGGTTTTTGATTTTCTCGCGAATGGTGAACAGGCCTTCTGGCGTATAGGAAGGCTTCTTCCCCGTTGCGACGGAGAACGACTTGACCAGCTCGCCTTTCTCGAAGAAGTGCAATTGGTTCGTCGACTTGTCGATGAGAATGAACTGCTCGTATTCGACGTACTTCTTCGCCAACTTAACCGATTGCGCCTGGGCGGAAGCGACGGCCGGAACGAGCAGCAGGACGGACAGAAACAGCAGGACGCGCCACCATAAAGCGGTTTTCATGCGTATCGGCCTCCCGAGATGATCTGTCTAATCTATATATGCGACATCTCGGGAAAAATGGCTTGATTCTCGGTTTTTAGGCGCGGATAGGACAAAATGCGGGAGCAGACTTACGGCGTTGCGCGCTCGATTCGTTGGCGGTCTCCGCCGCTTCGGCCGACGACCGCGCTCCGATGCCGCGGTTCTCCCGGAACCGCCTGCCTTCCGGCCGCGGCTCCGGACGGCGGGCTGCGCGAGTCCGGCCTATCGGGTACGAAGCTCGAACATTTCGCAAGCGGCGCGGTCGTGGTAGGCCAGATCGCCGACCCCGGTCTGAACGACGACGGTACGGGAATCGAAACGAACGATGACGCCGCCGGAGTCGACGATATGATCGTCCTTGAATACGCGGATGCGGGCGCGCCTCTCCAGCGCTTCCTGAAAATCTTGATCGGTAATCAATCGAATGTTAAGGGCCACGCGGGACTCCTCCTCCTTCCTCTTCCTTATCGCGAAGGGAGCGTCCCTCATTAGCGATAGCGGTGGAGTCTATTATACCGCGTAAACGAGCTTGGCTACAGATATCGGGCTCTCGTGCCGGAGATGGCGTCCGATATTTTGGTTTCCAAGGCGTAAATCTTGTTCTGTTGGGCGACGATCGTCTTGAAGGTCGCGACGAGCGAGGCCAGCGCATTGCTCGCGCTGCCGGCATCGTTATTCTTCAAAGCGTACTTGAAGTTGGACCATACGGGCGACAAGCCGCCCCTCGCCGCGGCAAGGCTGCTGCGCTGGGCTTTAATCTGGACCTTGAGAGGATCGATGGCCGCGAGGGAATCGCGCGCGGCCTTGATTTTGCCCGATGCCGCGGTCTTGGGCGCCGGGGGGGGGGGCGCGTTTTTGGTGTTGTGCGCG
>JAEZZE010000035.1 GCA_023418755.1 Bacillota bacterium
CGTCGAACGAGCGCTAACCAAGCCTGCAACTAACCAATATATGGAATATCCCTCTCGAAGGAGAGCAGATTCTTTCCCCAGTTACCTGTTAATCGACAGTCTCCCACACGATACTATTTCCCACAACAGCCTCCAAACTCGGTACTTAAGCTCGCCACACGATACTATCTCTCGCGACAACCTCCGAACTCCAGACATAAGCTCGCCACACGATACTATCTCTCGTCCCAGCCTCCAAACTCGGTACTTAAGCACGCCACACGATACTATCTCTCGCCCCAGCCTCCAAATTCGGTCCATAAGCTCGCCACACGATACTATCTCTCGCCCCAGCTTCCAAACCCGGTCCATAAGCTCGCCACACGATAATATCTCTCGCACCAGTCTCCAAACTCGAGACATTAGCACGCCGTACAACACGATTCCCCCTCTTCAGCACTACACTCCGCCCGTAAACACGCCACGGGATACGGTTACGGGACATAGCAAAAAGGCATCCACCGGGGATGCCCATGATTCCGTGCCTATTCAGCTCCGGCGCCGGCAAAGCTGCCTGCGCGCTCGGCAATCTGTCCGATCGAGTAACGCTCCAGCACGTGCAGAATGGCGCGATCCATCTCGCCGGTTACCTCGTCGAAGATCGCGTTCATTTCTTTGCCGAAGGCGTGATCGCCCGCCGTCTCCCGAATGCCCGAGCATAGAGGATCGGCAACTTGAAGAACCGAGAATACTTCGGCAAGCGTGATCGAATTCGGATCTCTTCTCAATCGGTATCCGCCATCCCGACCTTCGCGGGTTTCCAAAATTCCGCCCTTCGCGAGAAGCGACAAGATGCGTCTTAGCAAAGTCGCTTCCGATTGCAGCAGCTTGGCGAGCTCCGCGCTCGGACAGGTGCGTATGCAATCCTTGGACAGGACCACAAGCGCCTGGAGCGCCAGCCCGAACCACTTGGGATGGTAGGAACCGACGCATTTCTCCGGATTCATGCAATCGCCTCCAATTGCCTTGAATTGTACCGGATTGCACCCTCCGGGGCAAGAGGCAAATTCATGCCATTCAAAAGGACCCGGCCGCGTCAAGCCTAAGCGACCAGGTCCTCTCTTTTTACGGCTGGCGCATCGTCAAGCTGACGCGCCCTTTCTTCAGGTCTACGCCCAGCACCCATACGGTGACCGTATCGCCGACGGCGACCGCTTCTGTCGGGTGCTTGACGAATTTGTTGCTGATCTGCGAGATGTGCACAAGCCCGTCGTTCTTGATGCCGATGTCGACGAAAGCGCCGAAGTCGACGACGTTGCGCACCGTTCCCTGCAATTCCATCCCCGGCTTCAAATCCTCGATATCCAGCACGTCCGTATGGAAGATCGGAGGCGGCAGCTCGTCTCGCGGG
Source organism: Bacillota bacterium (assembly GCA_023418755.1). GTDB lineage: Bacteria > Bacillota > Bacilli > Paenibacillales > Paenibacillaceae > Cohnella. Next base: position 1,391 of record JAEZZE010000035.1, read on the forward strand.
TCCCGTCCCGGACGCTGCAGGCTGTCCGCGATGTCGCGCAGCGTCGGGATGCCGACGCCGAGCCTCTCCGCCACTTCCTCCAAGCGCATGGCGCCTAGCTTCGCCTTAAGCTCTTCCGTACCGATATCCGACGGCTTCAACCCGAGCTCCTTGAACAGCTTCCCGACCACGCCGTACGATTCGGGATGAATCGGCGTTCGGTCGAGCGGGTTCTCGCCTTCGGAGATACGCAGGAATCCCGCGCACTGTTCGAACGTCTTCGCTCCGAGGCGAGGCACCTTCTGGATCTGCGAGCGATCCGTGAATTTGCCCTTCTCTTCGCGAAGCTTTACGATATTACGGGCCATCGTCGCGTTGATGCCCGACACATAGGACAGCAGCGAAGGAGAAGCGGTGTTGACATCGACTCCGACGTGGTTAACCGCCGATTCGACGACTCCGGTCAAGCTCTCGTCAAGCCTCTTCTGCGTAACGTCGTGCTGATACTGACCGACGCCGATCGCTTTCGGCTCGATCTTCACCAGCTCCGCAAGCGGGTCCTGAAGACGGCGGGCGATGGAGACGGCGCTGCGCTCCGACACGTCCAGATCCGGGAACTCCTCCGCGGCTAGCTTGGATGCGGAATAGACGCTTGCTCCGGCCTCGTTCACGATCAAATATTGCAGGCTGCGCTCGGGCATCGTCTTGATGATTCCCGCGACGAACTGCTCGGTTTCCCTCGAGCCCGTGCCGTTGCCGATGACGATCAGCCCGACTCCGTACTGGTTGACCAACCGCCGGAAAACAACCTCCGCCTCCGCTTTTTTATTGTGAGGAGGAGTCGGATAGGTAACCGCCACCTCGAGCAGCTTGCCCGTATCGTCGACGACGGCCAGCTTGCACCCGGTCCGGTAAGCCGGATCGACGCCGAGCACGACTCGGCCTTTGACGGGCGGCTGGAGCAGCAGATTGCGGAGATTTTCCGAGAAAATGCCGATGGCATGCTCCTCGGCCTTCTCCGTCAGTTCGCCGCGCAGCTCCCGCTCGATCGAAGGGGAGATCAGACGTTTATAAGCGTCCTCCGCCGCGGCGGCCAACACGTCGCGAGCGGGCCCTGGCCCTTTGATCGTCCTGCGGTTGATCTCGTCCACGATCCGGTCGGCCGGCACGTCGATCGAGACGGATAGAAACTCCTCGCGTTCCCCGCGGTTGATCGCCAGGACGCGATGAGGCGGCAGCCGCCGAACCGGCTCGGAATATTGATAGTACATCTCGTAGACGGATTCCGCTTCCGCGTCCTTGGCCTTGCTGACCAGCACGCCCTGATCCCACGTGAACTTCCGCACCCAGCGCCGAATGCCGGCATCGTCGGCCAGCCCTTCCGCCACGATGTCGGAGGCTCCTTGGATCGCATCCTCCGCCGTTTCGACGCCCTTCTCCGCGTCGATGTATTTCGCCGCCTCCGCGCACAAGTCGCCCTGTCTCGGCTGCGCCAACAGCCACAGCGCGAGCGGCTCCAGACCGCGCTCCTTGGCGACGCTTGCCCGCGTCTTGCGCTTCTGCCGGTACGGCCGATAGAGGTCCTCGACCTCCTGCAGCTTGACCGCCTTCTCGATCGCCGCTTGCAGCTCGGGAGTCAGCTTGCCCTGCTCCTCGATGAGGCGAATGACTTCGCCCTTGCGGTCCTCCAGCCCTTTCAAGTATGTACGGCGGTCGTCGATCGCGCGAAGCTGCACCTCGTCGAGTTCGCCGGTCATTTCTTTGCGGTATCTGGCGATAAAAGGAATCGTGTTCCCGTCGTCCAGCAAAGCGGCGACCGTCCTGACCTGTCCCAGGCCCAGCCCCAGCTCGCCCGCGATCTGCTTGATCATTCTTTCCTGTGAGTTCAGTACCGCGTTATCGTTCCCCACGCTCATCGGTTCGTGCCCCCCGCAGCTCTAATATGCATCCTTTTATTATGTCGTTCCGCGCGCGGTTAGGCAAGCTTACCCGCGATGCGGACCGCGAAGGATTCACGATTCCCCTAACTCGGGGGGGCTCCGATCGGCACCGTCCTATTATGCGGCGACTAAGACAGTCCGAGACGATCGGAACATTGCCGCGGCGTCGTTACGTTCAATTGTCCACGGTTACAGCTTGAATATTCCTACCGACGCCTGCAATTGCTCCGCCAGGTGGGCCATGGACTGCGCGGTCGCCGCCGTCTCCTGGCTGGCGGCTGCCCCTTCTTCGGTCGCCGCGGAGATGTTCTCCACGGAATCCAGGACGGTGGATGCCTGCGCGGCCTGTTCTTCGCTGGCCGCCGCGATTTCGGTTACCTTCTGGCCCGCTTCGTTGACCATGTCCGCGATTTGTCTGAACGACTCCCCCGTCTTCTTGGAGAAATCGACGCTTTCTTCCACTGCCTTGACGCTTAACCTTGTGTTATCCTGCATCCCGCGGATGATCCCGGTAATCTGCTTCGTCGCTTCCCCGCTTCGTTCGGCGAGCTTGCGTACTTCGTCTGCCACAACCGCGAAGCCCCTTCCTTGCTCTCCGGCGCGGGCCGCTTCGATCGCGGCGTTCAAGGCGAGAAGATTCGTCTGGTCGGCGATGTCTTCGATCACCTCGATGATTTCTCCGATTCGCTGCGAATCGTTCTCCAATCGCGACATTTTGCCGCTGACCTCGTTCATGCTTTCCATCGAGGAACGAATGATGTCGTTGCCTTCGCCGGCGATTTTCATCGTCGCCTCCGAGAGAGAGGAGGCCTGTTCCGTATTGTGGGCGACGGAATGGATCGCCGCGGACAACTCCTTGAACAGCTCGCTGATCGTCTGCGCCGAGTTGGCCTGCGTCGCATTGCCGCTGGCGATCTCCTCCGTGCTTGAAGAAATCTGCTCTGCGGCAGCCGACAGATTATGGGAGTGGCCGATAATCGAGGAGGCCATCTGTCTCAGATTCAACACCATTTGGTCGATCGATCCGCTCAATACGCCGATTTCGTCCTTGGTTTCGTGGTTGACCGTCTGCCGCAGATCGCCTTCGGCTACCTGCGCCACCAATTGAACGACTTTGCGAAGCGGTCTTGCAATTACTTGGGAGATGAAATAGCCAAACAGGACGCTGAGCAAAATCGCAATGACCACGATTACGATCGTAATGGTACTTGCGGAGGAATAGGTTGCTTTTCCATCGATCTGCGCCTGTTTCGCCTCCTCGACGTTAATCGCGATCAATTGGTTGAGAATGGCTTTGAGTTTATCGGTTTCCGTCTGGTAATCTCCATCGAGCAGCGTCTCCATGGCATTCAGGTTGCCGGCGTCTCTTAGCGCCACCGCCTCATTGAACAATTTGACGTAGGCATCGAAAGCTCCGTCGATCGACTTATCCAATTCTTGCGATTCGGCGGACATCTCGGTTTGCCTGAACGCGGCAATGCTGTCGCTGACGGAAGCCATTGCGCGGTTCGCTATTTCCTTTGTTTGTTGAATATTGTTCTTGTCCTCCGTCATGTAGAGCTTCCGCAAACTGTTTCTCATCTCATTAAAATTGGTTTGCGCTTCCATCAAATTTTTGACGGCCAACAGTTGATTGTTGTACATGTCATTCAGATTTCCGTTCAGCTTGCTCAAATTGCTCAGCCCGTAAAATCCGACGAACGCCATAATCGCCGCGATCACCAGAAAAGCGGACACCAACTTAACGCTTGTCTTCAGGTTATAGAACCATTTCATGACCGTTCACCTCGTAGTTGTAGGTTTCTTGGCAAGATTCTTGAGACGCCGATATCTGATTGATCCGTATCGGTCCTCTCGGTATTTGGAGTCGAAGCGTGGCCCTTATGGCCTCCACGTCCAGTATAGGCGCCACTTTGCCGCTGCCTAGCGTAGTTGCGCCGGAGACGCCTTCGACATGACCGAGCAGCGCTCCCAGGGATTTGACGACAATATCCTGGACGCCGAGCAGCTTGTCTACCGCAATCGCCACGCGTTCCTCTTGATGACCGACGACCAGCAGAGACAAATAACTTCCGGAATCGTTGCCGCGAGGGAAGTTGAAATAATCGCGCAGCCACACGATCGGAAGAATACGGTTGCGCAGCACCATGACCGGACAGCCCTGCACGTTATGCGTCTGGTCCGCGGCCGTTCGAACGATCTCGACAACCCCGTTCATCGGCACAATATACGAGCGGTCCGCAATGGCGACCTGAAGGCCCTGGATGATGGAGAGCGTAAGCGGCAGACGCACTTCGATCCGGGTTCCGCTGCCTTTGCGCGTCTCGACGTGAATGCGTCCGCGAATTTTCTCGATCTCGGCTTTGACGACGCTCAGTCCACGCCCGTTTGCGAAAGGATCGGACAAACCCGGGTGAAAGATCAGCTCTGCGACTTCCTGATCGTTGAGAGTCGCGGCCATTTCCGAACCGAGCTGTTCCTCGTCCGCGATGCGGCGCTTCAGCATTTCCGTATCTATTCCAGCCCCATCGTCTTCGATCAAGACCAACGCCTGACTGTTTTCGCGTCTGGCGCTAAGTCGAAGCGTGCCCTTAGCCGGTTTTCCGGCCGCAATCCGTTCTTCCGGGGACTCGATCCCTTGATCGAGAGCATGGCGGACCAATTGGGCGAGCGGATCCAGGAGTCCTTCGATGAGAGTGCGATCCAGTTCCGTCTCGCTGCCTTCCATAATCAGTTCGACCTCTTTGCCCCTGCTCCGGGACAAATCGCGAACCATCCGGGGAATGCGATTGAACAATTGTTCGACCGGAAGCATCCGAGTCTTCATGACGGACTGCTGAAGATCGCCGATACCGATCGACAAGCGATCGACGACATGGCGAAGCTCTTCGGCCGCATGGGTCGTTTCGTCCTCTCGGCGAATTTGCTTTTCCAGCTGCCGGAGACGGGTCTGATCGATGATCAGTTCGCCGACCAAATTCATCATTTGTTCCAGCTTGCTTACGTCGACTCTGACGCTCTGTCCTTTGGCTTTGGGTTCTAATGACTCCGACATGTAGGATCACCTTTACTCGTATAGGAGCACTTCATCCAGTTTCAGGATACCGACAAGCCCGGAGGAGGTCAGACCGATTCCCGTAAAATAATTCCCGTTCAACCCCCCGACCCTGTCCGGCGGAACTTGGATGTCGGCGAACGTCGTGACTTTGCTCACTTTATCGACAATAATGCCGACCGATTCTTCGAGATGCGTGACGACGATGATTCGGGTCGATTTTGTTACCGTGTCAGCGTTCAAGCCGAATAAACTGCGCAGGCTGAGAACGGGAATAATCCTCCCTCTCAGATTAATGACGCCTTGCACGTAGCTTCGACAATTGGGGATATCCGTGATCTCCTGCATTTTGATAATTTCATGGATGTCCGATATTCGGATCGCATAGCTTTCGTCGCCGATTCCGAATTCGATGTGCTGCTCCGTAGAAGCCGCATTCATACCTTCTCTTCCCCCTCGCATGGACTCGTTGCCGGCTTCTTCCTCACCCTTGTCTGAACAGATGTTCCACGTCGTCGATCAGATTCACGAATACCTTCACCAGATTTCCGTCGAATTGGGTGCCGGCATGACGAAGCAACTCCTCTTTGGCTTCCTGAATTCCTTTACTGCTCTGATAGGGCCTTCCTGCGATCATGCAATCGAACGCGTCGATGATCGAGCAGATTCGCGCTAGAAAAGGGATATCTTCTTCCGCCCGGCCGAAAGGATAACCTTGACCGTCCCAGCGTTCGTGATGGTATCTTACGATCTCCAGCGCTTTCTCGCAGATGCCCTTGTCCGTCTCCAGAATATGGGCCCCTATAACGGGATGCAGCTTCATGATGCGCCAATTCGATTCAGTTAAAGGCCCCGAGTGGGTCAGTACGCTGACAGGCAGAAACAGTTTTCCGATATCATGGAGAAAACACCCGCGCATCAAATTCATGCTCATTTCGGAATTCAAGTTCAAACGTACCGCCACCCGTTCGGACAAAAGCGCGACGCGAACGCAGTGATCGTAGGTCTCCGGGCTTTTAGACTGTAAGTCTTTCATCCATTTGACTGTCGGAATTCCAGGAATGTCCGAATCCCGAATCTGCCAAGTGAGGCCCGCGTTTATGTCGTCCATGCCACACCTCTTCTGCGTCGATACCCGGATAAGCACAATGGGCTAACAACTTCTCGTTCTTTCCGCCCTCCTCTTAAACGATTACTCTCGATTATCATGAGATACATATCGTACAATAATAGTTATACGACATCAGGCAGGGGGCAGAGAGAACATGTCAACCGATCCATTCTTAACAGAAAACAGCCTAGTATATCATCACGAGGCTCAAGACATGAAGGATAGCGACAGCCGGATCATTCGCATGTTTCTGTCTTCATGCAATCTATCGGCGAATACCGTCCGTAATTACTTGCGGGCGATCGAACGGTTTCGCGCCTTCGTGGCCTATAAACCGTTGTCCAGGGTAACGTGGAGGGAGATCGAAGCCTTTAAGGCATGCCTGATTGCCGGAGGTTACAGTTATTCGGAGCTGCCGCTTGCCCCGGCCAGCGTGGCCGCCTACATCGCTCCTCTGAAATCGCTCTACAAATGGGGAAGCGACGCCAATATCGCTCTGTTCCCGCACAACCCGACGACCAGCGTCCGTTTGCCCGCCATACCCGTAACGAGCAAACGCAGATACTTGACCAAGTCGGAGGTCGGCAAGCTCCTGCTAAGTCTCAAAAGGCAGGGAATACGCAACTATTTGATTGGCCTGTCGCTTGTTCTGTTGGGTACCCGGGTCTCGGAGCTGGTGGCCATAACAACGGCGGACTTCTACCCGGATCCCGAAGATCGGGGAATATGGCTGTCCATCAAGAAAAGCAAAGGGGAAAAAGATCGGGAGATCAAAGTGCCTTCGCAGTTATGGGAATTGTTCAACAGCTATATCAGAAGCTTTGACCAGAATGCCGGAGCTTCTCCCGAACTCCGATTGTTTCCCTTATCGACCAGACAGGTCGAGCGGATCATCAGCGACGCCGGCAAACTGAGCGCGATCCGCAAAAGCCCGTCTCCGCACTGGCTGAGGCATACTAATGCAACTCTTGCTTTGTTGAACGGCGCTTCATTGCAGCAAGTCCAGGAAACGCTGGGTCATGCCCATATCAACACGACCCAGAGATATATGCACACGGTGGAGCAGATCAAAAAGGCAGCTCCAGACTTCGTCCAGGACTGCCTTCATGAATATATCTCGAAATGAGTTTCCAACCAGGCTTTTCGTTTGCGCGAGGATTTAGGACTTTAAGCCTGAGAAATTCGGTTTTCAAACCCTGAAATTAATGCAGGATTTTGACGGAAAATGTCGTATAACTATTATTGTACGATATGCTGTGCCCGACAGAACGTCATTATACATATACAGTACGAAATAGTGCCAATTAGGTTTAGTGTATCATAACTTCCGCAGAACCTCCTTGTCGAATGTCGGCGAGACTCCTCCGTCTCCGGCGCTTTCATCACGAATTCTCTTCCTGATCGAAAACGACGTGAGCCTTCGCCTTTTTCCTCGGCCCACGCTTAAGCACCCACTCACGCGCCTCCTCGAGCGATAACCGGTCGCCCAGCAGCAACTCCGCGTCAACGGTGCCTGCGCGCAGCAGCGACAGCGCCCGGTCGAGCGTCGACGGCCCCACATAGCTGGCCACGATCCGCAGCTCTTTGCGAAACATCGCTTCCGGCCTGAGCGGCACCGTATCCTCCGGATTCATGACGCCGTAGAGGAGCAGCGTCCCCCCGGGAGCGAGAGCGTCGAAGGCCGGCCCGAACGCGGACGGAGAGCCGGATGCTTCCACCGCCAGGTCTACCTCCAGTCCGCCGGCCGCTTCCTCCTGCGTCATGACTTCGTCGGCCCCGGCACGAAGCGCAAGCCTGCGATGGTCTTCATGGTGGCTGACGCCGACGATGCGCGTTTGGCCGAGCGCCTTCAAGAGCTGGATCATCATAATGCCGGCCGTGCCGAGCCCCCATACGGCGACCCGGCCCCCGGGCTGCGGCTTCGCCAGGTCAAGGGCGTGCACGACGCAAGACAGCGGTTCTCCCAGAATCGCATGCAAGGGAGACAGTCCCTCGGGCAGCGGCGAGAGCAGCTCCGCCGGCACGCAGACGTAAGGGGCGAGGCCGCCGTCGCGGGTAACGCCTACCGCTTGGGCGTTGGCGCACAGATGGGGCTTGCCCGCGCGGCACCGTTCGCAGTGCCGGCAAGCCAGATTCGGATCGACGCCTACCGCCGTTCCGACGGGCAGCCCCTCGACTCCCGGCCCCGCCTCGACAACGATGCCGGCCACCTCGTGCCCGAGCACGATTCCGGGCGCTCCATGGTAGCTGCCATCCGCAATATGACGGTCCGTGCCGCACAGCCCCGCGGCGGCGACCCGGATCAACGCTTCCCCGGGCTTCGGAGCGGGAACCGCCCGCTCCTCGACGCGAACGTCCCCGGGCTTCTTGTAGATGAGCGCTTTCATTTTCTCTCCTCCAAATTTTACGTCGTTAGGCGGTCCCTCGCTATAACAGCAGTCCGGACGCGCAGGGCGCCCGGACTGCTCCTCCGCCATCCGGTCAAGCCTCCTTCAGGCGCTTCTCGGATAGGCTTATTCGTACAGCGCGGCTTTGATTTCTTCGTTGTCGATGTTGGATTGATCGTACCAGAAGAAGCCGGTGTCGATGATCGGATCGACCTTCTCGCCCTTCACCGCGGCGACGGCCGCCTTAACGGTTTCGTAACCGATGCCGACCGGGTTTTGGGTAATCGCGCCGGCCATCTTGCCCGACTTGACCGCATCGATCTGCTGCTTGCCGGAATCGAAGCCGATGACGGTAATCTTGCCGTCGACCCCGAGCTCCGTCACGGCGTTGAACACGCCGATGGCCGAGCCTTCGTTGGAGCCGAAAATGCCTTTCAGATTCGGATGGGCCTGAATGATCGCCTTCGCAAGGTCGGTCGACTTCAGGTGGTCGCCTCCGCCGTATTGGATGTCGACGATTTTAATGTTCGGATGGTTCGCTTCGATCTCCTTCTTGAAGCCGTCGCGGCGATCGACGCCGGTGCGGCTCGTCTGGTCGTGAACGATCATGGCGATTTCTCCCTCGTCGCCGATCAGCTCCGCCATCTTCTTGGCCGCCAGCGCGGATGCCGACACGTTGTTCGTCGCCGCGGTCGTGATCGGGATCGTGCTTTCGACGCCCGAGTCGAAGGCGACGACCGGAATGCCCGCGCCCTGCGCCTGCTCCAGGTAAGGAACCGACGCTTGGCTGTCCAGCGCCGCGAAGCCGATGGCGGCCGGCTTTTTGTCCAGCGCCGCCTGCAGCATTTCGAGCTGCTTGTCGACCTGCGCTTCCGTCTCCGGGCCTTCGAACGTAATTTCTACGCCCAGCTCGGTCGCCGCTTTCTCCGCCCCCGCCTTGACCGCCTGCCAGAACTGATGCTGGAAGCCTTTGGAGACGATCGGAATGTATAGCTTGCCTTCGCTTGCCGCGGGAGCGCTGCCGCCGGCATTCGAAGCCGACGGCTCTCCGCCCGATTCCTTCTTTCCTCCGCAGGCGCTCAGCGTCAGAGCGACAAGGAGGGTCGTTACGAGAAGCAGGGTCCATTTTTTCATAACCGAAGTTCTCCCCTTTTACTTTAATGGTTGTATGGAAACTCCGGGCCGCGGCCGCGGAGAACCTACCGTTTCCATGGTCATTTCTTCCGTCTGCGCAGCATATCCGTGTACACCGCCAGCAAGATGACCAAGCCTACGACGACGGTCTGCCATTCCTGCGGCACGGATAAGATCCGCAGGCCGTTCGTCAGCACGCTCATGATCAAGGCGCCGATGACGGTGCCGACGATCGTGCCTTTGCCGCCGCTCAGCGAGGTTCCGCCGATGACGACCGCCGCGATCGCTTCGAGCTCGTAGCCCGCTCCGAGGGCTGGCTGCGCGGAGCTGAGACGGGACGCGATCAGAACGCCCGCAAGTCCGGTGAACAGTCCGGTAATCGTGTAGATGACGATCTTCCAGAAGTTCACGTTGACGCCGGACAGCCTCGTCGCTTCCTCGTTGCTGCCGAGGGCGAAGTTGTAACGGCCGATGATCGTGCGGGACAAAATAATGCCGGCGATGATCGCGGCCAGGAAAAAGATCAGAACCGCGTTCGGAATCGTGAAGCCCGGGATAAGATCGCCGAGCACCGAGCCTTGCGCGATTTTACGGAATCCCGGATCGTCGTTGAAGTAGATCGGCTTCGTTCCGGAGATGACGAGCGCCAGCCCTTTGGCGATCATCATGACCGCCAGCGTCGCGATGAAGGGCATGATCTTCAGCCTCGCCACGAGCGGTCCCGACAGGAAGCCGCACAGCGCGCCGGTCAGGATGCCCCCAACGACGCCGAGCCAGACGGGGAAATCCCAGAAGGTGATGAACACGCCGGTCATGACGGCGCTTAGCGTCATGACGGTGCCGACGGACAAGTCGATGCCCCCGGTTATGATGACGAAGGTCGAGCCGAGCGCCAGAACGCCGATGACCGCCGTGGAAAACAGAATGCCGACAATATTGGAAAACTGGAAGAAATTTTCCGATGCGAACGAAAATACCACAATGAGAACGATCAGACTCGTAAACGCCAGCAGCTGCTGCAGCATGCCCGAGCCCAGCTTCAGCGTCCTTTTCGCTTCTGCGGGTTGCATGATGACTTCCCCCTTCGATTGCTTGAATCAGGCCATTCGCGCGGTGGCCAGACTCATGATTTTCTCTTGCGTCGCTTCCTCGCGGGCAAGCTCGCCGGTAATCCGCCCTTCGCACATGACGACGATGCGATGGCTCATTCGCAAAATTTCCGGAAGCTCGGAGGAGATCATGACGATCGCCTTCCCTTGGCCGGCAAGCTCTTCGAGCAGCTTGTAGATCTCGCTCTTGGCTCCGACGTCGATGCCCCTCGTCGGTTCGTCGAAAATCAGAATGTCGCAGTCCCGGGTCAACCACTTGCCGATGACGACCTTCTGTTGGTTGCCGCCGGACAAATATTTGACCTCTTGGTCGACGCTCGGCGTCTTGACCTTCAGCTTGTCGACGACGGACGCGGCGACTTCGCCGATCGCTCCCGCCTTCATCCAGCCTCCGAGCCGCGTAAATCCGCGCAGGCTGGCGACGGCGACGTTCGTCTTCACGTCCATGTCGACCAGCAAGCCGAAGCGCTTGCGATCTTCGGACAGGTAGCCGATTCCGGCCCGAACCGCGTCGTGCGGGCTCCGGATGCGTTCCTTGCGCCCGTGGACGCGAATCTCGCCCGAATCGATCGGATCCGCTCCGAAGATCGCTCTGGCCAGCTCCGTCCTGCCCGCGCCGACCAATCCGGCGAAACCGAGAATCTCTCCCTTGCGCACGGAGAAGCCGATATCTTTGAGCGCTTTGCCGCGATTTAGCCCGGTGACTTCAAGCGCCGTCTCCCCGTATGAAGCCGAGGCGGCGCGGGATTCCTGATAAACGGCGCGCCCGACCATCATCGAGATGATCCGGTCGATCGTCACCTCGTCCGTGCGGACCGTATCGATATAAGCGCCGTCGCGCATGACCGTCACGCGGTCGGTAATCCGCTTGATCTCGTCCATCCGATGGGAGATGTAGACGATGCCGACGCCGCTTTCCTTCAGCTCGCCGATGATACGGAACAGGTCGGCGATCTCGCTGTCGCTGAGCGCCGCCGTCGGCTCGTCCATGACCAGCACTTTGGCGTTAAAAGACAGAGCCTTGGCGATTTCCACCATTTGCTGCTTCGCCACGGTCAGATCGGCAACCGGAGTATCCGGCTCGAGCAACAGGTTCATTCTGTTCAGCAGCACGCGAACCTGCTCGTTCAGCTTCTTCTCGTCGGTGAACAGCGGGAAGCCCTTCATGCGCGGCTCCCGGCCGATATAAATGTTTTGGGCCACGGTCAGATCGGGCGCCAAATTCAGTTCCTGATGGATGATGCTGATGCCGGCATCCTGGGCCGCCTTCGTATGCGGAAACTCCGTTTCCTTCCCCCGGAAGCGGATCGTTCCGGCATCCTTCTTGTATACGCCGGTCAGTACCTTCATCAAAGTCGACTTGCCGGCGCCGTTCTCTCCCATCAGCGCGTGAACTTCTCCGGCCAGCAGTTCGAACCGGGCCTGCTCCAGCGCTTGAACGCCAGGGAACGCTTTGTCGATGCCTTCCATGCGGAGCAACGGCACGTTCATCTTCTCACCCCTTTTCTCTCGCTTTGCGGCGTCATCTCTTTCTAACCGAATTGTAATTTGAAACGCTTACAGGCTAAATGGAATAATCTCTTCGCATGATGGAAAAATCTCTGATGATCCGGAAATCGGTCAAAAAAAACCGTTCTTCCGACAACGGCGTCCAAGGAACGCCATTGCGGAAAAACGGTTTTGCGAGCGGTTATCTTTAGTTAAACGGAAAGACGAGCTGCTGGTTCTCCTCTTCGTACATGTTCGCCTTCGTGATGACGAGAGAGCCGGTATCGATCGAGGCGGGGACCTTCCTTCCGGCGACCAGGCCGACCGCCGTTTTAATGCCGAGATAGCCCATATTGAACGGACGCTGGACGACGGTCGCCTGAATGACGCCTTCCTCCAGCAAGCGGACTTCGTCCACCGAGCTGTCGAAGCCGACCAGCAGTACTTCGCCGCTCCGTTCCATATCCCTGATCGCCCGGCCCGCGCCTACGGAGGATGGCTCGTTCAAGCCGACGAATCCCTTCAGGCCGGGATACTTCCGAAGCAGCTCCTTCGTCGTTTCGTAGGCGATGTTCTCGTCCCCGTTGCTGTAATAAGTGCCGACGATCTCGAAGCGGGGGTCCGCCTCCAGCACGTTCCGGACGCCGCTTTCCCGCTCGATTTGCGTGGCGGTCTCTTTCACGTAGCTGATGATGGCGACCTGCGCCGGACCTTCAAGCAGCTCCGTCAGCTTAAGCGCGGCCTTCTTCCCGGCCTCGACGTTGTCGGTCGCGATAAAGCTCCGCGGCACGCCGCTGTTCACCCCGGAATCGATCGTAATGAGCGGTATGCCCGCTTTGTCGATCTCCTCCGCGAGCGGCGCCAATCGGTTGTAATCGGCGGCGGCCATTAGAATGACGTCCGGCCTCTTGCTTACAACCTGTCGCAGCATGTCGATCTGGACATCGATGTCGGTCTCCCGCTGAGGACCGATGACGCTGGCGTTTACGCCGAATTCCTTGGCCGCGGCATGGACGCCTTCCGTCAGCACCTGCCAGAACTCCATCTCCTTGGATACCGACTTGATGACGACGGTGACGTTGAGCGGTTTGGCGGCGTCTTCCCCCCGCAGCGAGCCCAGCCCGTAGATGCCCGCCAACGTGATGGCGGCGATCGCCAGAACGAACGTCAGCAGCCGCTTCGTGTCGCTTCGTCTGGCCATTACGTTTCCCTCTCCTTTCCAAGCGGCTCCGCGGAGTTCGGCGGTTTGTCGAGGACCGGAAACGTCACCGTCACCGTCGTGCCCTCATCCGGCTCGCTCTCGATCGATAGCCCGTACGTCTTACCGAAATACAGCCGGATGCGCTCGTGTACGTTCGTCAGCCCCACGCCCTTGCCCTGCTTCGGGTCCGCCGCCGGAGACAGCAGCGTTTTGCGGGTGGCTTCGTCCATGCCCACCCCGTTGTCGCTGACCCGCAGCACGATCGTCTCCCCTTTTCTCTCCCCCGAAATCCGGATCGTGCCCGTGCCGTACTTGTTTTTGACGCCATGGTAAATCGCGTTTTCGACCAGCGGCTGCAGCAGCACCTTTAAGGTCAGGCTGCTCTTGATGTCATCGTCCACGTCGATGCGGAAATCGAGCTTGTCGCGGTAGCGCATTTTCTGGATCGTCAAATAATTGCTGATATGCTCGATTTCGTTACGGACGGGCACAAGCTCCGAGCCTTTGCTGATCGAAGCGCGGAACAGCCTGGCCAAGGCGGAGGTCATCCGAACGACCTCCGCCGACTTGTCGTTCTCCGCCATCCAGACGATCGAATCGAGCGTATTGTACAGAAAGTGCGGATTGATCTGCGCCTGCAGCGCGTTCAACTCGCTCTTCCGCTTGAACTCCTGCTCCTTGACCACCTGGGCCATCAGCTCGCGAATGCGTACGACCATCAGATTGAAGGCGCGGGCCAGCATGCCGATCTCCCGCGTCGAATCGACCGGCACCTGAATGTCGAAGTTGCCTTTTTCCACCTCGCTCATATGCTTCTGCATCTGGTGGATCGGCCGGGTCAAATTGCGCGACAGCAGGAAGGACAGCAGCAGCGCCACGACGAGGCTGATTCCTCCCAGCGTAAAGAATGACGTCTGCATCCGTCCCTTGTTGTTGACCAATTCGCCGACGTAGGAAACCCCGACGATCTTCCAGCCGAAGCCGGAATCCTGAACCGTATAAATGCGGCTCTGGCCGCCTTCGTCCGTAATAAAGCTCCCACTGCCTAGCGCAAGCGCCTCGTCGATCTTCTCCGTCTTGAGATTGCTGTAGAGCAGCTGCTGCTGCGGGTGATAGACGACGCGCCCGCTTTGGTCGACGATATACACATACCCTCGCTTGCCCAGCTCGATGCCGTTCAAAATATCGTTAATGACGCTGAAATTGAGGTCGACCAGCAAGACGCCGAGCCCCCGCGAATTGTCCGCGCTGCGAATCTCCCGGCTGAGCGAGACGACCCATCTGTAGTCCTCCTTGAAGACGGGCTGGACGTGCGACGAAGAGATAAACACTTTGCCCTGTCCTTCCTTCGCCTCGCGATACCAGCTCTGATCCGGAACGTTGACGTAAGGATTCAGATTGCCGCTCCCCCCGTCGGAGACGAAGCGCCCGTTATAGCCGAAAACGCCGATAGAGGCGATGTCTTTCCTCGACAGGATGATCGTCCGCAGAAAATCGGTCACCGACGCTTCGTCGTCGTTCTCTCCGGTCAAGTAGCCCCTCACGCCCCGATGGTTCAACGCCAGTAAGGAAATGTTATCCATATTATTCACGTAAGATTGGATATTGCTGCTTACCTGCTTGATTAGCTCCGCCGTAAAATCCTGCGCCGTCCGCTGAACGGCCGATGTCGACAGCCCGTAAGCGATGAAGCCCATGACGAGCGTCAGAATCACGATCATAAAAGCGAGAGCCGCGGCGATGTTGGATTGAATCGTCCGGAACCGAAACAGGTTCATGTGGTCCTCTCCCGTCCGGCCGCTGCCCGGTGCCGGTATTCCGTCGGCGTGTCTCCGGTCGCCTTCTTGAAGAGAACGCTGAAGTAGTGAGGGTCGGCATAGCCGACCTCGGCGGCGATCTCGTAGCTTTTCAGATCGGTGGTCGCAAGCAGTTCCTTCGCTCTTTCCACGCGCAGCCCAGTCAAATATTCGACGAACGTCTTTCCCGTGCGCGCCTTGAACATGGCGCTGAAATAGCTGTTGCTCATGTGGACGGTCTCGCACACCTTCTTCAAGGATAGGTCGGGATCGGCGAAGTTGTCCCGGATGTAGGTCTCCGCCTTGACCATGAAGTTGCGGGCCATGTCGCTGCGCTGCTCCGCCAACATGCGAATGGAGTTCCCGCACAGTTCCTTAAGCCAGAATTCGATTTCGTCAAGCGTCTTAAAGCGGTACACTTCGGTAATCGGATTGACGCCGTCCCCGTACAGATTGGCGCCGACTCCCGATTCCTCCAACGCGTTCAGCAGGGAAACGATCAGCTTCTGGATGCGGACATACACCTGCTCGATGGTGGGGGAAGCCGACTTCAACTGCGACACGATCGCCCCGACCGCCTGCCCGGTCTCCTCCGGGGAGCCGGTTTTAACTCCGACGACAAGCCGCTTCTCCCAATCTCCCGTCGTCTCGGCGGACAGGCTCCGGCGGCCTTCGAGGTCCGTAATGCTGATGACGCGGTTCGTCCCGAGCAGGACCCGGTAATCGAGAGCGGCGACGGCGGAACGGTAGGCCCGGCGTATGTCGGCAAGTCCGGCGACGGGAAGTCCGATGCCGACCGTCACCGTAAAGCGCAAATACGTTTCCACCGAACGGCGGATTTCCTCCGCCAGCGCCTGGGCCCGGTCGAACAGCCGATGGTCCGCGCCGCCGGACAGAATGCACACCGCCTTCTCCTCCCGGCTGCGGAATACGGCCGACTCCGCTTCGCGGGCGGCGATCTCCTGCACGATGTTATGAAGCGCGAAGCGGAGCAGCTCCCGGTCGGCGTCCGGGGCCGCTTCGCCGAAATGATCCGCGTCCGCCGCAAGCACCACATACGCCGGGCCGGGCAGGTTCAGGCCGAAATAGGCCATCCTGTGCGCCATCTCTCCCAATCCGATCGAAGTGCCGACCATCCGTTCCAGAAATCGCTCCTTCAGCGCCGGCAGGCTTTCGCGAAGCTGCTGCTCCAGCCGAACGAGATTTTCGCGCCGGTCCTTCTCCTCGTCCAGCTCCCGCTTGATGCGGTCGAGCACCCCGACCAATTCTTCTCTTGTAATCGGTTTCAAAATAAAGTCCTTAACGCTCAGCTTCACCGCCCGCTGCGCGTAATCGAAGTCGTCGTAGCCGGTCAGGATGACCACCTTCGTCCACGGAAGCCGCTCGGCCAATTACCGCGTCAGCTCCAACCCGTCCATAAACGGCATGTTGATATCGGTCAGCACCACGTCGGGCTTGAGCAGTTCCGCCGCCTCCAGCGCATCCATCCCGTTTTCGCAATCGCCGACGCAATCGTAACCGTGTTCGTGCCAAGCGATGCGATTGCGAATCCCCTCCCTGACTTCCGCTTCGTCGTCCACAAGCATGATCTTGTACATGCCGGTCCTCCTCGTTCCGGGGGAAATCGTTCCTTCCTCCGCAGGTCTGCGCATCCTTTTATTATGTCGCCGAATGCGGGGTTAGGCAAGCTCCTCGCGCTCCGGATCGAATACGTTTCCCTATCCCGAGTCGAACCGGCAGCGATTGCGCAAGGTCATTTCGTTCAAGAGGCCATTGGTGCTCTGCGGGGAGTCCTGCAACGGAAGAAGGCTTATGGGCAGCCCCTTTTCATTTAGGTAAATGCTGGGTAAATATCAGCATGACGCACAAATCGCCTTAAAGACGCGTCCAAATATGGCCTACAATTCAGAAGAGGAGGATCACCCGTGTCCAAAAAACTAACGCCCGTTTTACTCGCCGCATCCCTCATGCTGCTGCCTGTCCTGTCCGGACAAGCCTCCGCGCAGGAGTCGCCGACCATTACAGCCCCGGTGTACGGAAAGAACGATCGCGGCCGCATCCTGATTCCCCTTCGCGTCGTCTCCGAAGGGCTGGGCGCCAAGGTAAAGTGGGACAAACCGACGTTAACCGCGAAAATCACGAAAGATAACATCGAGGTCAACGTACCTCTAAATTCGAATTACGCTACGGTTAACGGCAAAAGCGTTCAACTGGACGCGCAAACCATGATCGAACGCGGGGTCACCTACGTCCCTCTCCGCTTTATTGCCCAGTCGCTGGGAGGAACGGTCACATGGAACAGCTCCACGCAAAAGGCGACCGCATCGCTCGGCGACCGGAAGGTCGTCGTTAACGCCCGGCAGTATCCGGAGCTGACTCGGACGCGGCTTAACGCCCTCGTTCAGGCCGCGAACGATTCGGCCGATCTGTCCAAATACAAGCAGATTCGAGCGAAGTTCAAGCCTTATTTTACCGATGCGTTCATTAACAAGCTTGTTCAGAGGAAAAATGACGTGACGAAGCACCGATTCGTTTCGAAGCCCTATATCCATTACTACGAAGGGACGGGCCGCGGCAACATCACCCAGTTGGAAAGTCCTCGCGACGCCGGAGGCATGAACGTCGAACGCATCATTACGATCCGCTTCGTCGACGGCAAGTGGATGGCGGAGAGCATCGATTATCTGCTCGTTTCCCCTTAAAATAGGAATCGGCAGATCTGGGATAAAACCTGTAACCGCCAGATGAACAAGGGGGAAGGGGATGTACCTCCATCCGCTGCTATTCGCTCCTGAAATTGGGAAGGGTAAACCCTCCACTAGGTGATTCCGGGAGCGTATGAGGCAGTCTGCGGGAGATACATCCCCCTGCTTTGTCTATCGGATCCGGACGATGAGTCCGTCCCGTTGTCGCGCCCCCGTGCCTTATAACGCCCAGTTGCCCTTGCGGAATACCGGAACGACCGTGCCGTCGGCGCGCACGCCGTCGATGTCCATGCCGGCCGAGCCGATCATGAAATCGACGTGCACGACGCTCGAATTCACGCCGGCCTCCGCCAGCTCCTCGGGCGTCATTTTCTTGCCGCCCTCCACGTTGAAGGCATACCCGCTGCCGATCGCCAGATGATTCGAGGCGTTCTCGTCGAACAGCGTATTCAGGAACAGCACGTTCGACTGCGAGATCGGGGATTCGTGCGGCACGAGGGCCACTTCGCCCAAGTAGTGCGCCCCGTCGTCCGTCTCGACGAGCTGGCGCAGGATTTCTTCCCCTTGCTCCGCCTCCGCGCCAACAATACGGCCGTTCTCGAACGTCAGCTTAAAGCCGTCGATCAGGTTGCCTCCGTGGCTGAGCGGCTTCGTGCTGGAGACGTAGCCGTTCACGCCCGTCTTCAACGGCACGGTGAACACTTCCTCCGTCGGCATGTTCGCCATGAACGGAACGCCGTTCTCGTTAACGCTGCTCGCCGCGACCCAGACGTGCTTCTCCGGCAGCTCGATCGTCAGGTCCGTGCCCGGAGCGCGGTAATGCAGCTTGGCGAACCGGTTCTCGTTCAGCCAATCGCTTTTCTTGTGCAGGCCGGCGTCATGCTCCGCCCAAGCCTTCACCGGATCGGCCGCGTCGAGACGAACCGCGCCGAAGATCGCCGACCACAGCTTGTCGACCGCCTCATCGCCCGAAGCGCTGTCCGGGAACACCTTGACGGCCCAATCCTTCGTCGCGGCGGCGACGACCGTCCAGCTGACTTTGTCGGATTGGATCGCTCTTCTGAACTCGGCGAGCCCTTGGCCAGCCGCTTTCTGATAGCTGCCGATGCGGGATGGATCGATCCCCTTGAGCAAATCCGGGTTCGGGGAGGAGAAGGAGATGAAAGCCGCGCCCCGCGCGACGAAATCGTTCCGTTTCGCCGTCTCCCACTCGGGGAAGCGGGAGAACACTTCGTCGGCCGCTTTCTCGTACTTGAGACGGGTCAATCCTTCGTCCGACCAGTCGACGTGCACGTTGCTCGCTCCGGCCTCATAGGCTTGAGCCGCCACGCGGCGAACAAGCTCGGCGATCTCGATCGAGGCGATGACGAACACTTCCTGTCCTTTCTGCACGTTAACGCCTACCCGTACGATCAATTCCGCGTATTTATCCAATTGCTTCGCCCATTCCGCCATCCTTGATGCCTCCGTTTTTTAAAGAAATAGAAATCACAAAAACGACAGGCAACCGTCCGTTGCCGGCGGCCCCTGTCCGAATTTCGCTTTAAAAGTCGATAAGGCCGACGCTGATCTGCAAGGCGTCGTTCACCTTATGCATCGTCTCGTCGTCCAAATGCGTGATCTTATCCGTCAACCGCTGCTTGTCGATCGTCCGGATCTGCTCGAGCAGGATGACGGAATCCCGCTCCATGCCATGGGTTTTCGCTTCGATTTCAACGTGGGTCGGCAGCTTCGCTTTCTGGATTTGCGCGGTTATGGCCGCAATAATCACCGTCGGGCTGAACCGGTTCCCGATATCGTTCTGAATGATCAAAACCGGACGAACTCCGCCCTGCTCCGAGCCGACGACCGGCGACAAATCCGCATAGAAAACATCCCCGCGTTTCACGATCAAAGTTTACACCCCGCTTACGAGGCGACCCAGTATGTTGTCCGCATCCTCTTCCGCGTGGAACGCTTCCGATGCCATGTGAAGATTGATTTTAGCCATTTCCAAATACCCGCGCTGCATCGCGTCGCGAATCAGCCGCTTCTTGCGATCGACCAGGTAATGCTTCATCGCCTGGCGAATGATCTCGCTGCGGTTGGTGTTTTCCTTGGCGACGACGAAATCGACTTCGCGCAGCAAATGATCGGGAAGACTGATCATAATGCGTTTCGTATTGTGTAAATTGGCCACCGAACGGACACCCCCAAAGATTTTCCAACAAGCACCCTTTTTTCCAGTATGCATGAGTCTGGTAAGAATTATTCGAGATTGAAGGCAGACATTCCTGCAAATGACGGCCAAAATTCGCTTTCGATTCGCATCCAATATTAACCAAGCAGCGGATTGACGACCGATACGATCTCTCCGTTGCTGACATAGACTCTAGGGACTCGCGCTGCCAGCATGCATGTCAGCTCGTAATTGATCGTTCCCAGCTTGTCTGCTACTTCCTCCGCGGTGATGACCCCGTCCCCTTGCCGTCCGACAAGCACGGCTTCCTCTCCGGGAGCGATGCTCGGCTCGCCCGGAACGAATGCGTCGTCCAGTCGGATCATGCATTGATCCATGCAGATCGTTCCGAGCACCGGAACTCTGCGCCCGCGCACGAGCGCCTCCGCCTTGCCGCTGAGCATCCGGCTGAAGCCGTCGGCATAGCCGACCGGCAGCGTGCCGATCGTCTCCCGCCGCTGCGTGAAATAGCGCGTGCCGTAGCTGATTCCCTCTCCGGCCGCAAGCTCCTTGACGTGAACGACGGAAGTTTTTAGCGAGAGGATCGGCTCCAGCGGAACTTCGTCCGTCCGAACCTCTCCGCTCGGATACAGGCCGTACATGCCGATCCCAAGCCTTAGCATATTGCCCGTATGCTCCGGCAGATCGATTCCCGCCGCGCTATTGCCCGTATGCACGATCGCGATCGGCATTCCCGCCTTGCCCGCGTAGCCGACCACGGAGGCGAAACGATCGATCTGCATGTTCGTGTAAGCCTTGTCCGCCTCGTCCGCGCGGGCAAAGTGGGTATAAAGCCCTTCGATCTCCACCTGAGGCAGCGCGAACGCCCGTTCCAGGAAGCTTTCCGCTTCCCGTCCCGGAAGCAGGCCAAGACGGCCCATGCCCGAATCGACCTTTACATGGATTTTCAGCTTGGGACCGGAGGTCGGAAGCTCCGCCGCCGCGTCCAGCATCTCGTTGCGATATAATGTTAACGTGATTCCCTGCTCTCTGGCCGGCAAATACCCCGCCGGAGGCGTATACCCCAACACCAGGATCGGCGCGGTAATTCCCGCGTTCCTGAGCTGCAAGGCTTCGTCGAGGAAGGCGACGCCCAAATAGTCGACGCCGGCCGCGACCGCCCTTCCCGCGATCTCCGCCGCCCCATGTCCGTAGGCGTTCGCCTTGACCGAGGCCAGCAGCTTCGTGCCGGGGGCCAGTCGCCCGCGGAACGTCGCGATGTTCCGGTCGAGAGCGTCTAGGGAAATCTCGGCCACGGTCGGCCGAAAATAACAGTCCACGACCGTTCACCTACCCTGCTGCGCAAAACTGCAATAAATTAATGTTACCGGGCGGACGATGGACTGTCAACGATATTCGGGCAGGCAACCTTTGCCAATTCCCCCTTCTCCGGAGACTCTCGCCGCAGCGGGCCGCGATTAAAACCGGGCTGTCCGCGGCCATCTCTCGATGACCGGCGGGACAGCCCGTAAGTCCATTCCGTTATTTGCCCGACGAATCGACCATCGATTGGGCGATGCGCGCCATGTCGGGATAGGTTAGATCCTCGCTGCTTAAGCGGAATTCGATTCCGTCGTAAGTCCAGGTTAGCGTGTTCACCGCGCCTCTCGTCAAGTGCCCGAGCGTGAAGCCCAGATCGAGCGATTCGCCCTCGCTCAAGGTGACCGCTTTGACTTTGGCTTGGCTCTGCGTAATCGTGAAGTCGTAGCTTCCCGTATACCGGAGCATGTAACCCGGACTGCCGATCATCTGCAGGTCGATCTGATCCAGCAGCTCGACGCCTGCCGGGAGCGCCTCGATATCCGGTTCGATCAGCGAGAACGAGGTGTTCTGCGCGGGCGACGGAGAGTCCTCTCCTTCTTCCGGAGTTTGACCGTCCGGGGATGCGGACGCGTCGGGAGCGGTACTTTCTTCCGGAGAAGCCGCGGCGTCCGGGCTCGGGCTGCCCTCCGAAGGCTTGACGTTCGAGTTCGGAGCAGCGCCCATATTCTTATCCATATCGAACGCGGATTTATCGAACTTTTTGCCGAATTGGAACGAGTTGAATACGACCTCGACCATCTTGTTGCCGTTGGCGTCCGAGACTTCGACGTGCTTAGGCGCGTAATCCTCCTGGGACAGCCAGATCTTCTGCCGGGCGAACGAGCCGTTCTGATAGTTGCCGGCCATGACGTCGAACACGTAGTTGTCCTTGTCCTTAGCGAACTGCCGCGAGTTGTCCGTAAGGATGCTGTGCGTCAGCGTCTGGTACAAGTACACCTGGCCCTGATTGTCCGGCCAGTCGCTCTGGAAGCGGTAACTCTTGTTGAGCTGCGGGGTGAGCACGAATACCCCGTCCTCGTTGCGCAGAACGATTTGCGTAATGTCGCGCTTCGCGTTCGTCAGCGCGATCCGGTACATGTCCGGCTTCTGGTACCATACTTCGACTTTGTACTCCAGCGGCTGTTGCCCCGTGTACAAAGTCATCGTGCCGTTGCCCTCGTAGCTTTCCATTTTGTTCACGACTTTGTCCAGATCCTTCACGACAGAATCCGCGTTCTTGCTCCCGCAGCCGGCTAAAATGACGGTCATTGCGACGGCAAGGGCAGCGATCCATGTAATCCGTCGATGCATGCGTTCCACCCCTCAGCACATTAATCAATCCATGCTTCATGTTTATGGGGGGACTTGACCAATTATTCGGACAATCTTGACGAGCCGCTCCATTATTTATGAAAATGTCCAACGGCGTTGGACGCCTGCCTTTTTTCCAGAAATCCGATCTCTCGCATCTTCGAACGCGATGTCCTGATGTTTGGACATCCAATCGTCCAATGGACTTGCAGGCAGTTACAACCGGACTTCGGGATTTCCGTCATTGATCTGGACGCGTACGAAAGGTCGATCCGCTTGATCCAGCAGTTGAAAACCGGACAAGAACGAATCAATCGTATCTCGAAAAAGCGGGAATTCGCCGATATAATAGGTAATAGCGAGAGGAGGGGATTGCATGTCTGAACCATCCATCTTTATTTTCACGGGAACCGGCGGCTCCGGGCGCAAGACGATTGCCCGCAAAGTCGGAGAGAGACTCGGCTGGACGGAGGTTCGTTCCTGCACGACGCGCAGCCCGAGAAACCCCGCTTCCCCGGACGGAGACTACCGTTACGTCAGCCGGGAGCGATTCGCCCAATGGGAGAGCGAAGGCCTATTCTCGCAAACCGCTAGCATTAACGGCAACCGTTACGGAGTGCTTCGCCGCGACCTGGAAGCCGCCGTCGCGAATGGCGGCAGCGTCTTTCTCGTGCTGAACCGCGAAGGCGCCGACGCGATCGTTAAGCAATACGGCGACCGAGCGGTCAGAATTTTTATCTACGTGGACAAAATCACGCTTCGCGAGCGTCTCGAGAGCAAAGGGGTTTCTTACGAAATCCTCCAACGCTATCTGGACAGCTACTCCGAAGAGGTGACCTACCGCGGCAAGTGCGAGTATACCTTCGAAAACGTAGACGCGAACCGGACGGCGGAGGCGATTCTCTCGGCCGTCACCCGCGAAGGAGAGTGAAAAGTGGCAGTCTATATCGCGCTGATCAGAGGCATTAACGTAGGCGGGCACAATAAAGTGCCTATGGCCGAGCTGAGGGACGCCTATGAGAAAATCGGACTCTCGCAGGTAAAAACGTATATTCAAAGCGGCAACGTCGTGTTCGAGTCGGAGGAATCCGCGGAGCAATTGCGCCCGCTGCTGGAGAAGGCGATCTCCGATCGCTTCGGGATATCGGCCGCCATTGCGGTGCGCAGCGCCGCGGAATGGACCGGCATGATCGCCAACTGTCCCTACGACCCGCAAGCGCTTCGGGACAAGCATTCGATTCATGTCGCCTTCCTGACGGAGCCGCTGTCCGCGAAGGCTCTGGACATTCTGGAAGCCAGCAAGGAGGATTGCGACGAGTACGCCGTCGCCGAATCGGAAGTCTACTTCTTGTTCCGGCAGAGCATGCTGGACTCCAAGCTGGCGAACAGCCTGCAGAGGATTGGCCGAACGATGACCCTGAGAAATTGGAACACGGTATCCAAGCTGGCCGATCTAAGCGGATCGTTAACAAGTTAGAACGAAAAAGGGGCCGTCGCTCAAGCGAAGCCTCCGGGCGATCGGAGAACGATCGACACCCGGGGAAAGCTTATCTTGGCGACGGCCCCGTCGCTTGCTATGTCGCGAATCCGTTCGAATCCGTCTATTCGGGCATGCTCCTGGCCGACGGTCTCCCGCAAGCGGGCCGCTAGAGGTTCCTTAACCCGCCCAGGCTTGCACTCTGTACGAACAAGCGGTCGACTTGCCGTTCGACCGCCGGGTCGGCAACGAGCGGAGGAGCTTGATGAGGCTTGGAGCGGGCGTCGATGACGACGTTGTCGCACGCCCAATGCTTGAATTCGTAGCCGCTGTTTACTCCGTAAATATCGTGCGAAGGGTTGCTCCGCGTAAACGTCGCCCATAGGAAGTTCGCCAACGTCGCGCTCAGAAACTCGCTGTCGTCGGCGATAACGATCATCGGGCAGGATGCCAGCGGCCCCCTGTCTCCGATAGCCGCGCACAGCTCGCCGATCTCCCGCTCCGCCTCGGCATAGCCGGAGAATGCCGGACCTTGGATCGCGACGATTCCCGGCAGGACGAGATTGGCTCCTTCGAACCCTCTCAGTCCCCTCAATTCTTCCGGCACGTCTCGGCACAGCTCGCGCAGCTTGTCGCCGTAAGCCGCGAATACGACTTTGCTGCCCGCGTTAAGGCCCGTGCCCGAATAGTCGAGCGTATCGATCGTCGTATTCGTCTGGAAATGAATATCCCGGCGGAGGTCGATCCGCTCGAGAATATAGCTTAGAAACTCCTCTTCGCGATGCGTATCCAGGCGCTGCCGGTCGTCCGCGGCAATGAACAAATACTTCGCCAGACTGAGCTGCCCCGTTCCTAGAATGCGGTTGGCGAGCGTGAGCAGTTCGGCGGGCCGTTTGGTCTCGCTGTACGGCGTGTAGCGCTCGCTTCCGACCGCGAACAGCAACGGATGAACCCCGGCCGCATCGACGGCGTGAACCTCCTGCACGCCGGGAATCTCCTGCCTGATCGCGTCTCCGGTCAGCTCGTGAATAAGCTGGCCGAACGACGTATCTTCCTGCGGCGGGCGGCCTACGACGGTGAACGGCCAGATCGCCCCCGGCTTGGCGTATACTTTATGCACCCTCATAACGGGAAACGGATGCGTCAAGCTGTAATAGCCGAGATGATCCCCGAACGGCCCTTCCGGCTTCGTCTCTCCCGGATGAATCTCCCCGGTGATGACGAAGTCGGCGTCGTTGCTAATGCAGAAGCCGTCCGAGTAGCTGTACCGAAAACGGTTCCCCGCCAGCATGCCGGCCACGGTCATCTCGCTGAGCCCCTCCGGCAATGGCATTACGGCCGCCAGGGAGTGCGCAGGAGGCCCGCCGACAAAGCAGCTTGCCTTCAGAGGAACTCCCAGCTTGTTCGTCTTCGTCTGATGGATGCCGATGCCGCGGTGAATCTGGTAGTGGACGCCGATTTCCTTGTCCGCTTCGTATTCGTTGCCGTTTAGTTGGATGCGGTACATGCCCAGATTCGAGTTCATGATGCCCGGCTTGTCCGGATCCTCCGTATACACTTGGGGCAAAGTAACGAAAGCGCCGCCGTCCATCGGCCAGCTCTGGATGAGCGGAAGATCGGAAATCCGCACCTCGTTGGCGGGAGAAGCCAACGCTCCGGGCGTCTTTTGCGGCAGCGCCTTCCAGGCCGTAAGTCCCGCTCCGGCATTCTGGAACGGACTCTTCAAGGCTTTCATCGGATCGTTGCGAACCTCCATCACCTTCTGGACGGCTTCCCAGGTGCCGCGGAAAATAAAACGGCTGCGCTCGAGCGTGCCGAAAATATTGGAGGCGGCCCGAAACTTCGAGCCTTTGACGTTCTCGAACAGCAAGGCGGGGCCTCCCGCCTCGTATACCCGCCTGTGGATGGCGGCCATCTCCAAATAAGGGTCGACCTCTTCGCGGACGCGGACCAGATGCCCGTGCCTCTCCAAATCCGCCAAGCATTCTTCCAAACTCCGATACATGGGAACCCCCCACCGCCCTGCGCATAATTTGTCGTCTATTTCCTATTGTCCTATTGTATAGGGATGCCCGGTTTGCCACAACCCGGATCGCGAACCGGGCCGTTCCTTCAGTCGAAGCCCCGCTTATAGAACAGTTTGATCGAGCTTCGGGCGCAAACCAGGGAGAAAGCGGCGAACAGCAGACCCCAGAAAAGGGCGGGTATGTAAGTCGCTCTGTCCAGATTGGTCGCGTCCCCGGCCGCTCCGGGCTCCTGCAGCGACAGGGACAGGATAATCAAGGCGCTGATGACCGATTCTACTAAACAGAGGAAAGCAACGAGTAAATAATAGCCTTTAATGAGTCCGGGCCGCGACAGGACGACGATCAGTATCGTCAGAACGGCGAACCCCGCGCACCATGCCGCCCCGAAGCCGTTGCGGACGAACAGCGCAAGGCCGAGCACCGCGATCGTCGCGATCGCGATCAGACCCGCCCGTTCCTTGCGGCGGGAATGCAGAAAAAAGAGCAGCAAGGCGAAAAGCGCGGAGCCGAAATAGCCGGCCAGCGAGATCGGAACGGACTTCCAATGCCCCGCATAAGCGGTATACGTGAGACCGCTCTGATCGGAATACAGATGAATATACCGGACGTCGCCGGACAGAAGCAAAGTCGCGACCGCATGGGACATCTCATGCACGAGCGTGTCCACATTGCGGAAAAAATCCGAAAACGGAAGCAAACGGGTTAGGAACGCCGTTATTCCGAGGAATAGGGCGACTCTGAGCCATGACTTGATCGCAATCCCCTCTTTCTTCGAATCGATCGTCCGGCAAGCGGTTCGATTAACCGCATTATACCATAGACGGCGAGGAATAAGACCATGAACCCGGCCGCATAACGATACATTTGGCCGTAGCCGGTCGCCGAAGAAATCGCTCCGAGAATGAACGCTCCCGAGGCGACGCCCAGATCGGTCGCGTTATAGAATAGGCTGTTGGCCGTTCCGTACCGCTCCGGAGCGGATTCCCGCAGCATCCACGCCTGCAGCGTCGGCTGAATCGCTCCGAATCCGAGTCCGTACAGCAAGGCGGAAACGGTGAGCAGCGGAAGAGTCGTCGCATAGGACAGGACGGTCAGGCTGGCGATGACGCAGAAGACCGCGGGAATCAATACGGCAGCGTGCCCTTTGCGATCGAAGAGCCTCCCCGAGACGGGCCGCACGATAATGATCGTAACCGCGTTGAACAAGAAGAAGAAGCCGACCTGCTCCAGTTGTACCGACTCGCCATACAGAGCGATAAAGCTGAGCACGCCCCCGTACGTAATCGCCAGCAGAACGTTCAGGAACGCGGGGAACAACAGCTTGCCGTTCGTTCGCGTTGCGGGTTTGGCCGGTCTTGCCGGTCTTGTCGGTCTTGCCGGTCTTGTCGGTCCCGCCGGTCGTCCTGCCGCTCCTGCCGGTCCTGACGCCTTGGCCTCTTCGCCCGCATCGGCCGTCCGGTCGCCTTCCGTCTTTCGATCCGAGGGTACCGAACGGGTGAACAGCAGCAGGGGAAATGCGATCAACAGCGTCAGCGTCGCCGCCAAGGCAAGCCAGTTAAACCCCGCTTCGCGGAAAACGTTGAGCCCGACCATCGGTCCGATCGACATGGCCAGGCTCGTAGACAGACCGAAGTAGCCGATGCCTTCGCCCATTCGATCGGAGGGGATCAACTGCGAGACGAGCGTCGGAATAATCGTGCTCGCCATGCCGAAGCCGATCCCGTAACCGACGCGCATCAGCAGCAGCGATCCGATCGAATCCGCCGCGACGTAGATCCCGGTAACGGCCGTGGCGATCGCAAGCCCCGCGTACAGCAGCGCCCCCCGGCCGAACTTGCGCATCATCGCCGCGGTCAGGATGCGGGCCGCGATCGCGGCCAGCGCGAACAGGCTGGTGACGAGGCTGACGGTAAGATCGTCCGCTTCGTATTCGTTTTTGACGTACGTCGGGAAAGCCGACAGCATCATCTGAAGGTTCAGAAACAGCAAGAGAGAGCTTACCGTCAGCGCGATAAAAGCTCTCGTCCACAACTTCGTCTTCGATTGGACCGATTGCATGTGTTCTCCTACTCTCTTTCCAAGATGTGGGTCATATGTTGATCGATTCGGATCATCAGCCGGATCAGCGCGTCGTATTCCTCCTCGTTCATGCAGCCGCGGACATCGGCGTTCGCTCTCTTCTCGATAGGCAGCGTTTCCCGGATCAGCCGTCTGCCCTTGTCCGTTATGCCTACCTGGAACGAGCGCCGGTCGCGAGCGCCGGTTTTCCTGGCCACAAGCCCTTTCTTCTCGAGATGATCGAGTATTCTCGTCGTCGTCGGCCTGTCCTTGCCCGCGCGCTCCGCGATTTCTTTCTGAATGAGGCCGTCCCTCAGGTGGACCTGGTACAGAACCGACCATTGCTCCGGCGTTATGTCGAAAGGCTTCAGCCTGCTCTGGAACAAGGCGGAGACTTTGCGGTAGGCCGTTCCCATCATGAAACCGGCGGAACGGGTAAGATCGTAGGTTTCTTCCGTCATCGTGATTTCACCCTCAATTAGTTGCTTAGACAATTATATCTCCGACAACTATTTATGTAAAGCCGGCAGGCTGCCCTTACGTCAGGAAAAAGGGGGAGTACCTTTCTTCTTTATAATAAGTCGTGCCGATCGAACCGCTCTCGTCCCGAAACGTTCGCTCCGTCGTTACGATCCACCCTCTGCGATAAGCCCGCGTCTCCCCGGAAGCGTTAAGCGCCGGTTCTGCCGGGTGCAATTCCCGGAGCACTTTCGTGCGGATCGTCGCCTTGCCGGCAAGAGGCTTGTTCGAGACGAGTCGGCAATGCAGCTCGTAACCGGACATCTCGGCCAAGACGCGAATATTGGCCGAGTGCGTGTTTTTGAATTTGAGATCCTTCCGTCCGTAGACGTAAGCGGCGTCCAGCCCGAGGTCGATAAACCGCTCCTCCCCCCACATATCCGCGCTATGGTTATGCTTCTCCAAAATATCCATATTCGCTTGGAGCGCGACGTTGAACAGCAGCGTGCTGATCAGGCAGGCGCTGCCTCCCGAAGCGTATACCGTGCGTCCGCGCACGAACATCGGCCCCGGCATGAAGCCCATCTCCTCCGTCGCGCCTCCGAGAAATCGCCTAAGCGAGAAAATGCGGCCCGGAGGGATGACCGTTCCGTTCACGATCCGGCAGCCTAAATTCATGTTATGGAACCGGCCGTAGTTCATCTCCTTCAGTTCTTCCTTCCATTTCATGACGATGCGGATTTCCGACAATACGTGTTCGTCGCGCCCCGCCTCGGTCTCTCCCGCGGCCCGACCGCCGGGTGACACGATCCGAAAATACCATCCCTTCAGCAAGTTTCGAGCGTCGTCGAGCAGCAATCTCGTCCGCAGAAATTTGATCAGAGGTTTATGGCTAGCCGTCATGATTTTTCGTTGCCCCCTCGTTCATAAAGCCCTTCATTTATTGGACGCTAGAAAGTGGAAAAAGTTACAATAAAAAGCGGCCCCTGCCGAAAGGGCAGGAGCCGTCTAGTTGGAGCTTGGGTATTCGTGGAGAGGTAGCTGGACGGATACGCGACCGGACCCGGCGGAGCGACAA
This sequence comes from Bacillota bacterium, assembly GCA_023418755.1. GTDB lineage: Bacteria > Bacillota > Bacilli > Paenibacillales > Paenibacillaceae > Cohnella. The sequence goes on from JAEZZE010000035.1 coordinate 31,226, forward strand.
ACGCCGGCAATGATGCCGGATCGGCAACAATTCGTCCAGACTCTGTCTTACCCCTTAGTTTCCATAGCGTTAAGCAAATCCAATTTCGCTCCCTCGCTGTGGGTATGAACGATTTGGACCAAAGCATCGGCATCTTGATTTTGCAAAGCCTCGATCATCAGCCAGTGCTGCTTGACCATATCGCCCAAACGCTGAGTGCCGTACCCGTACTTGTTCCTGAGCGAACCGATTAATCCGACGTATTTTTCATAAATCTGCATGCCTTCCGGATTGTTGCTGTTTTCATAGATGGCGACATGGAACTGGCGGTCCAGCTTTACCAGCTCCTCCGCGGCGATTCCCTCGCCTACCATCGCCTCCATCCGGCGGTTCAAATCCTTTAACCGATTGAGACCGAACAGCGTCAAATTCGGCATGCTGCGCTTGGCCAGCAGTCCTTCCACGACACCGCGTATCTCGTATATGTTGGTCAAGTATTGCGGAGTCAGAGACAGCACCCTCGCCCCCTTGTGGGGAAGCAGCTCGATAAATCCTTCTCCCTGCAAAATTTGAAACGCTTCGCGCACCGGCATCTGGCTGACGCCGTATTTTTCGATGATTTCCGCTACGGTAATGCGCGAGCCTGCAGGAATCTCTCCGGAAAGTATGCTCTCTTTAATCCATTCCTTGACCTGGGCATACGCGGTAACCTTATTGGTCACATCCATCCCTCATTTCCGGCGAATAGAACTGACAGTCATTCCCCTATTTCATATAATGCCACAGCAATTTGCTGCGGCGCCAACGCGGGAGGCATCGAGGCGAAAGTTCCCTCCAGCGTCGATACCTCCGCCAGCCTGCAGCCGGAGATCTCGATCGCGGGCGCGGCAGCGGCCGATGAGTCGTTCCACAGCGCGACCGCAAGCAGCCCGTCATGGCGGTAAGCTTTGGCGATGATGGCCGGAGTCCGGTTCACGATGCCGTCGGTATCCTGGAACCTGCCTCGGCCGAGCACGTGCCAGTACTTGGAGCGAAGCTCCGTCACCCGTTTCGCGTACTCGCGATAGTCCGTGTACCGATCCGCAAGAAGATCGTCCCGGTCGGCCGCGTAGCGTACTTCAAGCTCGTACCGCAGCCCGAAGACTAATGCGTAATTCGCCGTGCGCGGCTCGATATACGGGTATGGATTGCGAATGGTAACAACCGTATCGGGAAAACAGTACCTGAACAGCTCCGGATAATTCAACTGCTCGGCCTTCTCGTCGTCCGCCTCCGTCTCCATTCGGCCCGAAGCCCTGGAAGGCTCGGCGAACATGCCATGCAGACAGTCCGCGTAGCCCGAATACACATCCGTCACGTGTTCGGTGAAGAACGCATATTCCCCGTTTAGCTCCTTGGTACGGGCCTGTATGCCTTCGAGCAGCTTGATTCTGCCCTGGGACATGGACAGAGACGGCTTGCCCTTCGCATGCGGATGCTCTTCGTTAAAGCACGGATACGCCGGCATGCCTCCGATCTGGTCGAACAGCACGCCATCCGCGCCGAACGCCGCGATGAAGTCCGTCTTGCCTTTCATCAATTCCCTCCATTCCGGACAGGAAGGACAAGAGATCGAAAAGGATTTGCTTGTATAGCCGGCCTGAAAAGAGCTATCATGCGACTTATTGTAAAACTCGAAGTAGGGCGCGTTCCAGCGGCTTCTGGATTCCAGCCGATCGCCGCCGTTCTTGTAAAAGTCCGTCGAAATATCGATCAGATGACCTTGCTGATATAAGGTTACCCTGCCGCCCGCAGCCTGCACAGCTTTAATATTCGACTTGAGCGCCTCGACTCCTCCTAGCGTATCGCTGGCGTCCACATGCGGATACTGGTTGTCATGGCCGCTATCGTACCAGCCGAACAATCCGAGCGTATCGCAGCCGTGCGCTTGGGCAAGCTCGTATAGCTTGGGTAGCTCGTCGTATTTCCACATCTCCGTCCCGAACTGCTGCTTATTGATGACCAGAAAATAACCTTTCATGTCCCTCACCCATTGAGGCGTCTGCGCTTCGTGCCGCCAAGCCGTCGACCAATCCGAGTATTCCCGCGCTCCGCGATGCCAGCTTCCGGTGTACAGCATCAGTAGGGAAGGCGGGGACGTCCAGTTTTCACCCTGCTTGACGAACGGCATTTTGTCTATGGAAAGCGCCACTCCGCCGGAGCGGCGACTTCCCCCTCTAACCAGCAGCTCGGAGGAATAGAACTCGGAGTCCCGGCCGGACAAATACAGCGTCTGGTCTCCGTCGGCCAGCGCCATCCATTGCATGCTTCCGCCGTGCGGATGGCCTCCGGGATAGTTCAAACGCAGCGTATTGGAATATCTTTCGCGCGTTTCCTTCATGTCCGCCAAATATTTGGCGACGTTCGCGATCTTCTGCCCGCATTGCTGCGGCCAAAGCAAAGCCGGCTTGCCGCCGGACAGCGAACGGATATTGCCGATGTTCGGATATTCGAAATCGGTGATCAACGCTTCTTCGCGATTGTCGATTTCCGCCCCGAAAATCAAGTTATCGCGCTCCAGCTCGACGGTAAGCCGGATTCCGATGTCGACGGATAATCCGCGAACGCTCAAGCTGTCGGCCGCAAATTCCAGACTGTTCCCCCTTTGGGTTACCTCATAGAGCTGATCGCTGCCGGAAACGGCATTTTCCCAATCTTCCCCTCTCTTGAACACTAGCTTAAAGCTTGCCTCGGAGGGCGAAGAGATGACGTTTCCGAAAGCTTTCTTCCCGTTGGAAAGCCAGGTGAGCCTTCCCAGTTCGTCGAACCTCGCGGTTAAGTAATCGTTCGTCAATTCGTACATCGTTAGCGGCCTCCTAGAAGTAAGGAATTGTCTCGGGCGGGCGGATATCGGTCAGCGCGCCGGTATAATGTCTCAGATCCTTCGGCTCGTAGGGATAATTGAGCGCCGCGTCCGCGCGAAGCTCGATGCCCAATCCGGGGAGATCCGGGATGCGCATGTACCCGTCTTCGAAAACCAATTGCTCGTCGGTTATTTCTTGCCGCCACGGTACGTCCGTCTCCATGATTTCAAGGTAGAAAAAGTTCGGCGTGCACGCGGCCAATTGCAAAGTCGTGGCGTTCGCGATCGGGCCGCTCGGATTGTGAGGAGCAAACGGAATATAGTGGCTTTCGGCCATGGCCGCGATCTTGCGGCATTCCAGCAGCCCGCCCGCATGGCTGACGTCCGGCTGAATGAAGTCCAGCGCCCGCTTCTCCAAAGCTTCCCTGAAGGCGTGCCGGGAGTAAAGCCTCTCTCCGCCGGCAATCGCCACGTTGGATTTCAGCTTGACCTGCACCATTGCATCCAGATTGTCGGGCGGAATCGGCTCTTCGAACCAGACCGGCTTAAACGGCTCGATCTCGCGAGCGATCCGGACGGCCGAAGGCACATTGAATCTGCCGTGGCCTTCGATAAACAAATCGACATCCGGGCCGACGGCCAAGCGTACCGCGTCTATGCACGTCAGCGCCTTGTCGAGCTCTTCGTTGGAGACGGTCATGTACGCCATGCCGAACGGATCCCATTTCAGCCCTTTGAAGCCCCGCTTCACCGCCCGCCTCGCGGCGGCGGCGAACTGCTCCGGGCTGGAGGCGCCGGCGAACCAACCGTTGGCATAAACCTTCACCTTGTCGCGGTACTTCCCCCCCAACAGGCGATGAACAGGTACGCCGAGCGCCTTGCCGTTAATGTCCCATAGGCAAGCCTCGACCGCGCTTAACGCCGACATTAGCACCGGCCCGCCACGCCAGTAGGCGTCGCGATACATTTGATGATAGTGAAGCTCGATTTGCGTCGGGTCCTTCCCGATCAAATAACGCTTCAGATGCTCGATCGCGCCGACGACGGCGTGCTCCTTGTACTCCAGCGTCGCTTCTCCCACTCCGCTTATTCCTTCGTCGGTCGACACTTTTACGAAAATCCAATTCGTACGGTAGCAATACACCGTATATATCTCCACATCCGTAATTTTCACCTGGTTCCCTCGCCATCTGTAGGTTATCTATCTGTAGTAAAGCCCGCCGTTGACGTCGATCGTAATTCCCGTCAAATAGCGCGCCTCCTTGCTGGCCAGAAAGACGACCGCCGCCGCAACGTCTTCTACCGAACCGAGACCGAGCGGTACGGTCCGGGACAATTCGTCCAGCCGGGACGGTCCGTGCGTGCTGCGAAGCAGCTCCGTATCGATTATGCCCGGAGCTACGGCGTTTACGGTGATGCCGTGGGGCGCCGCCGTACGCGCGAGAGATTTCGTGAAGCCGAGCATGCCGCTCTTCGTCGCCGCGTAGTGAACGTGGCCGAAGACCGCGCCCTGATGCGCCACAACCGAGCTGATCTGAACGATGCGACCGGACCTTTGGCGAACCATTCTTTCCATCGCCTGCTTCGAGCAGAGAAAGCAGCTCGTCAAATTCGTATCGATTACGTGCCGCCAACTGTCGATCTCCGTCTCCATAATCGATTCCGATTTGGACGTGCCCGCGTTGTTGACGAGAATATCCAGTCGGCCGAATCGTCGGTCGATTTGCTCGAACAGGACCGCAACCTCCCTCTCCGACGTCACGTCGGCTTGAAAGAAAGCTGCCTCTCTCCCCAAATCTTGAATCTCGCGAATCGTGGATTCCGGGTCGTCCTCGGCCGTATATGAATTGAGCACGACATCCGCGCCCGCCCGGGCCAGTCTCAAGGCGATCCCCTTGCCTATGCCTTTGCTGGAGCCGGTCACAAGCGCCGTTTTCCCGTTAAGCTCGAACATGTCTTATCCTCCTCGGCGAGGCTTCTCCCAGAGCGTTCCGCTGCCGGGACCGGAGCGCGGCCGAGGCCGGCGGTATGGCTCGCCGGCTTCGGCTTCCTTCGTCAACGGCATCGTAAGCCGCGGGTTCTTCCAAGCGCTCTTTACTGTCTGGCCGCCTGCTCTTCCTGATAGATTTTCGTCGCTTGCTCGATCCATTCGCTGCCGCCTTCGGCCAAATATTTCTGCTTAAAGCTCTCGTACATCTGGTCGATATCGCCTGTCGACATCATTGCCTTCGTTCTGAACTCCTTCTCCATGTCGTCCAGAATCGTGCCCTTGTCGATCTGAACCTGAGGCAGAGCGAACAGCCTGACTTCGTCGATCAGGTTGTCGGCGGCAATCTGCCTGCCTTGCTTGGTCGCGTCGTTGAACAGCGATTCTCTCATGCCGTCTTTTTTGTTCAGCAGCACGGAATAGACGTACCCGCCGGAGTCGCGAAGCTTAACCGCATCCTCGTAAGGCGGTATCCACTCGAAGCTGCCGTCCTTGTATTGGTATTGAATCCACTCGACCCCTGCCCAGGTCAGCGTGTCTCCCTCGTCGCTGACAAGGAAGTTCAGCAGCTTCATCGCCGCTTCAGGGTCTTTGGCCTTGCTGGAGATGACCGTATACTTGGGGCTGTTGGCCAGATTCGGATCCAGGTACCCGCCATGCCCGTCCGGTCCTTTAATAAGCGTATAGACGAATACCGGCGCGGGCTGCTCTACGTAACGGCTGAGCCAGTTTTGCGTAATGCCGTCCGCATTGAAATTGTAGGCCCCGACCTTGCCGTTCCAGAGCTTCTGGAACGATTGCAGGGACGGAATCGTCGAAAACTCCGTATCTACCAGTCCCTCTTGGTACAGCTTGTTCAAATACTTGACCGCGTCCAAGTACCCGGGAGCCAGCATCCAGGGCGTGACTTTACCGTCCGCCATCACCTGTCTGCC
>JAEZZE010000019.1 GCA_023418755.1 Bacillota bacterium
CGTTCCTGAAAAAAATCCATGTAGCGGCGCGCTCGTTCATGCGCGATCGCCGTATCGTGAATCACTTCCCTCGTCTCGCTGTCGACGACGGAGGCGCCGTTATGGGTAATCATCGTGCCTCGCAAGCCGAGCTCCCGGAGCACGGCGAGCGCGCTAGTCGAGCCGCGGCCCGTGCAGATGACGATTTCCGCCCCTTGCTGCGCCGCCTCCCGGACCGCCCGTCCGACTCTGGGCGTAAGCTCGTGATCGTCGTTAAGCAGCGTGCCGTCCACATCCAAAGCAATCAAGCGATAGGTCATTCCTGTCCATCCTTCCGATAGTTTCTCAAGTTGTCGACTTCCTCTTGCGTCAATTCGCGCCACTCCCCCGGCGCAAGTTCGGGATCAAGCCGCAATGGCCCCATCGCCACCCGGCGAAGGTAGAGCACCTTCTTGCCAACCGCTTCGAACATCCGCTTCACTTGATGGAACTTGCCCTCGTGAATCGTCAGCTCGATCCAGCTTAACGGCGGCGCCTCCGGCCCGGAAGGCGCGAAGATGAGCACCGCGGACATTTCCGCGGCATCGCTCGGCTCGTCCGCCTTCATGCCGCCTCCCGCTGCGGATTCGGCGGACGCCAGCACCCGCAATTGCGCCGGCATCGTCACATAGCCGTCGTCCAGCGCGACGCCGTTCCCGAACGCCTTCGCGTCCTCCCCGCCGACGGCGCCGGCAACCAGCGCGCGGTAAGTTTTCGGAACATGCTTGCGAGGGGATAGCAGCTCGTGAGACAGCTTCCCGTCGTTCGTTATGAGCAGTAGCCCCTCCGTATCTTTATCCAGTCTCCCGACCGGAAAAGGCGACAGCACGGTCACGTCTTCGTCCAGCAGGTCGATCACGGTCCTGTCCCAGAAATCCTCGGTCGCGGAGACGACCCCGGCGGGCTTGTGCAGCAGAACGTATACCGTGTCGCGATAACGAATCGTTTCTCCGTTCAACGCAACCGCATCGTCGTTCGGAGCGACTTTCCGTCCATGATCCTTGACGACCTCTCCGTTAACGGTAACCGCCCCTTGCTTCACCCATTGCTTGATTTCGCTGCGCGTCCCGTATCCGAGATTTCCGAGCATTTTATCGAGTCTGATCGTTGCTTTCATTTTTATACCTGCTTTCTTTTTGACAGTTTCATGTCATTGCCATACGCCCGGTTTTTTTCGGCAGCCTTATTAGGTATAATGTAAGAGAGTTGGAGGAGAATGTCCATGTTTTCCGTATATCTTTTTCCGATCCGAATTGGGGGAATCATTCATGAACGCAAAAAAGCTGTCGATTTTCTTCGGCGTTCTCGCCGTGCTGATCATCGCTCTAGTCGTGCTGAACAACATGAAACCGGATACCGTCTACGGCAAGCCGGAAGACAAGCTGTGGCCCGAAACGCGCGCGCAATTAAACGACCCGAACTATAGCAATCTCATTCTTCCGGACGAATTGGAGAAGAAACTGGACGACAAGGAAAGCTTCTTCGTCTATTTCTACGCTTCGAACTGCCCGCATTGCCAAGCCACGACGCCGAAGCTGAAGCCGCTCGCGGACGAGCTCGGCATTAACATGCATCAGTTCAACCTGAGGGAGTTCGAGAACTATTTCGGCAAAATGGAGATCGATGCTACCCCTACGCTGGTCTACTTCAAAGAAGGCGCCGAAACCGACCGCCTGCAAGGCGGCTTGCGGCAATCGGAATCGACCGCGGGCTACTCGCTGGACGACTTCAAAGCGTTCTTCGAAAAACATAAGCCGGAGGGCAACGACTGATGAAAGCCAAATGGCTGCTCGCCCTGCCGGCCGCTCTCCTCGCCGGAGGAATTCTGATCGTCGCCTGCGGAGGGGGAAGCAAGGCCGGAGAACCTCACCGCCACGGGAATGAAACCTGGGAAACCGCGGCTTCGCTCTCGAAGATGCCTTCGTTCCTGGAAAAGTATTCGGGAAGGACGAAGCACTTGTATTCGGTTGTCGGCAAGTACGAGGACATCATGAAGTCGGTCAATTGTTACTGCGGCTGCATGGAATATGAGGACGATCCTCACGCCTCCCTCTTCCGCTGCTACGTGGCGGCTCAGAACGAGGACGGGATCACCTGGACGGACCATAGCGGCACTTGCGGCATCTGCACGGAGGAACTCGCCAAGATCGAGGAATGGAGCAAGGAAGGCAAGTCGCCGGAGCAGATCCGCCAACTCATCGAAGACAACTTTAATCCGAACGCTTAAACCCAACAAACCGTCAGGACGAAATCTTCCGAGTTCCCTGACGGTTTGTTTTTTTCAGATCCGGTCGCATGATTCACGCCCCTGCGCCGACAAGGCAAGCGGCGTCCCTCAAGGTAAAATTTCCCGAACGAGCGAATACTATCCGCGTTATATCATCGACGACTCACGGCTCGTATCCCCGTTACTCGGCCTGAGCCCCGTTGCCGCTCCAGCGTTCTAACGCCTCGCGTAGCCCCTCGTCGACAATCCGCAGCTCGAACGCCCGGAACGGGGCGTCCTGCGGCCGCCCGGCCAGCTCATCCAGACTCGCTTTCAAGCTCCGCCGTAAAGCCGCCAAATCCAGTCCGAGCGCGACATCGCCGGCATGCGCCCCCAGCTTGTCCAGCGAGGCCGTCATCAGCTTGACCGCGCCGGAGCGGTTCCCGTTGTCCCAATGATGCAGGCCGACCGCCGCTTGGAGCAGTCCCTGCAGCAAAGAGCTGCGGCCGTTTTCCAGCCACAGCTCTTCCATGACTTCGTGACATTCGAAATAGTCGCGGTCCCGGTTGAAATAAGAGACATAAGCCAGATAGCGCGAATCGCCCATCAGCCCGTCCCATCCTCCGCTTCCCATGCCGCCTCGCTCCTTTACGCGTGTCCGCCTTTACCCGCGCGCTTAAGCGCCGCCTGCACTTCGGCCGACAGCTCTTTCAGCCCCCACAGGTCGTCCTGCTCCCACAGCTCGTTGAAGCGGCGCTGAAACTGAGCGGCTTCCCTGACCCTGCGGAAAAAGTACAGCTCCTGGATCTCGTTAAGCACCCGCCTGACGACGAGCGAGCTTTCCTCGAAATCCTGTTGCGCGTCCACGATCTCCTGACGAATGCTCGACATCTCGTTGTCGAGGGAGAACGCCGCCTCCGCCGCGTTTCGCAGCCTCTCCCGGACATGAGCCGGCAGTTGGTTGCGATATTTGTAATTCAGCGAATGCTCGATCGTCGCCCAGAAATTCATCGCCAGCGTCCGGATCTGGATTTCCGCCAGTACCGGCTTCGAGCCCAGCGACGTCTGAACCGGGTATTCTACGATCAGATGGTAGCTGCGGTAGCCGCTGTCCTTGTAGTTCGTGATGTAATCTTTCTCGTACACCATCGTCAAATCTTTGCGCTGGCGGATCATCTCCGCGACGCGGTAAATATCGTCCACGAACTGGCACATGATGCGGATGCCCGCAATGTCCTCGATTCCGACTTCGATCCGGTCCAGAGGCACGGCCAATCTGCGCGATTTCTCCAAGATGCTGGATACCCGCTTTACCCGGCCGGTGACGAATTCGATCGGAGCGTATTCGTCCCTGGCCTTGAGTTCGGAGCGCAGCGACTTCAGCTTGATCTTCAGTTCTTCCACCGCTTGCTCGTAGGGAAGCAAGAACTTCCCCCAATCCATTCCGTCCATCGACATTCCTCCTAACGAACGCCCGCTCCTACCGCCTGAGTAATCCGGGTGAATCCGTCCTGTTTCAGCCTTCGCAGCAGACCGCCGTGAATTTCTCCGAACAGTCCCGGTCCCTTGTAGATCATTGCCGTATACACCTCTACGAGGCTGGCCCCCGCGAGAATTTTCTCGTAAGCGTCGTCCCCCGTGAAAATACCGCCCGAGCCGATAATCGGCAGCTTGCCCTTCGTCATCTTGTACAGGCTGCGGATCACCTCGGTCGAACGCTCCGTCAACGGGCGTCCGCTAAGACCTCCGGTTTCCGCGGCGTTTCGGTGCGTCAAACCGTAGCGGCCGATCGTCGTGTTCGTGGCGATAATGCCCGACATGCCGCTAAGCTGGATCGCTTCGGCCATGTACTCGAGCTGGTCTTCGGCGTTGTCCGGCGCGATCTTCACGAGAATCGGCTTCGGCAGCTCCCCGTGCCGCTCCGCCTGCTTGGCCATCTCGTCCTTCACCGCGTCGAGCAGGCTCTTCAGCTCGTCCCCATGCTGCAGCGCGCGTAAATCCGGCGTATTCGGCGAGCTGATGTTGACGACGAAGAAATCCCCGTAAGGAAAAAGCTTGCTCACGCACGCCCGGTAATCGTCGGCGGCGTTCTCGTTGGGGGTCGCCTTGTTCTTCCCGATGTTGACCGCCAGCGGGATGCGGCGGCGTCCGAGCTTGGAGAGCCTCCCGGCCATGACGTCCGCCCCTTCGTTATTGAAGCCCATCCGGTTAATCAGCGCTTCGTCCGGAGGAAGGCGGAACAGTCTGGGCAGTTCGTTGCCCGGCTGTCCCTTGGGCGTGACCGTGCCCACTTCCATGAACGACAAACCGACGCGGGATAATCCGGCGACGGCCTTCGCGTTTTTATCCAGTCCGGCGGCCAAGCCGACGGGATGCCGGAAGTGAAGCCCGAACAAATCGACCGCAAGCTCCGGCGAAGCTTTCGTTCCCCAGATCGCCGACAGCAGTCCGGGCATGCCCGGCACCTTGCCCACGGCTCCCATCCCGTCGATGATCAGGTGGTGGGCGGCTTCAGGGTCCATTTTGAATAAGAACGGTTTGGCCAAACGATACAACAATTGAGTCGACATCCTTTCACGGCACCAATAGGAATCCTGCATGAAATCGTCTCGGCAGCAAGTAAGATCATCACGTAAATCGCGAGCGCGAATGAAAACCTTTCGGGTAACAGTTTAGCCTTTTCGCGAGGAAAAGAAAAGGGTAACCTGCCTTCCGGCCGCAGGAACGGGCAGTCGAGTTAAACAAAATTTCACAATTGACGCTATCCGTTAAAAACAGGCCCGCCGCCGATACGGATATCCGGCAGCAGACCTGTCATTTTAACTTGCTCTATCGCCCTACGGCTCATTGAAACCTTCCGATTACTTCCACAACGTCATGCGTTCCTGATAGTTTTTGTCGTACACCTGCTCCAGCTTCGACAAGCCGGCGGCCTCGGCTTCCTTCATCATCGCGGCGTACAAGCCGTCCACGTCCTGTTCGCTTGGCGCAAGCGCCATCTTCAGAAAGTATTCGTTGATCGTCTCGTTGACCTTCGTATCCATGATCGCCTCCGGCGTACCGCCGGCCGGTCCGAGACTGTCGTACGGCGACGTGTCGAACGACGTATCCGCGAGGTTTTTGATCGCGAGATCGGTCGTCGGATCGCTGGCGTAGCGGCCGATCAGATCGTAAGGCGTGCCGTCCGATCCGGGGCCGTTCTTGATCGTCCACGTCCATTTGCGGATGCCCGTCGACCGCGAGGCTTCGTCCCAGTTCTCCTTGAAGGCGTCGAGCACTTCCTGGCGCGGCACGTGCTTGCCGTCCGCCATATCCCAATGCTCGCCTTCGAGTCCCCACATCATCAAGTACTGACCTTCTTCGCTGGCGAGATAATCGAGGAATTTGATCGTTCGCGCCGGATCCTTGTTCGTCTTGCTGATGGCGACTCCGTCCCAGCCGAGCGAGCTCTTCGGCCCGTAAGACGTTTGGTCGGGACCGATCCCCGGAGCCAGCACCTTGTATTGATAGAATTGGCGTTCCTCTCTCGTCGCCTCGTTGGGAGCGTCCGCTTTCAGCAGCGCGTTCGGATTGCCGACGTTCCAGGAGGCGGCCGCGGTGGCGAACACGCCGCCGGAAGCCAGCTTCTGCTCGTACTGCTTCGTTTTCATCGTAACCCATTCTTTGTCCAGCAAGCCTTGCCGGTACAGCGAGTTCATGAATTTCATCATTTCCAGATAACGCGGATCCCGAACGTCCTTTTTCAGTTCGCCGTTCGTCTCGTAATAAGGCATGATGCCGAACATGCCCTTGAACGTCCCGATCACGTCGCTCATGTTTTCCCCGTTCAGCGTCATCGGGATCGTCGCCTTGCCGTCGATGGCCGGATATTTTTCCTTGAACTGCTTCAGAAGATTCTCGAATTCCTCGGCCGTGAACGGTTGGCCGTTGTTCACCTTGTCGCCGACGCCGAGCTCCTTCATGAAATCCATGCGCATCAGGAAGCCGAAGACGGGATATTGCTCCAAGCCGTACCAGTTGGCCAGGTAATAGTTTTTTCCGTCGGCGCTGCGCGTCTTTTTCAGCGTATCTCCGTACATGGCCTTGATGTTGGGCCCGTACTGGTCGATCAGGTCGTTCAGCGGAACGACGGCGCCCGAGGAAATGTATTTGTTCATAATATCGCTTCCGCGATCCAGCATCACGACGTCGGGCAAATCGTTGCTGGCCAGCATCAGGTTCAGCTTCTCCGCGGGATTGCCGGTCGGCTGCTGGATTTCTACCTTAACCCCCGTCATTTCCGTAATCTTCTTCGCTACCGGATTCGTAAACGGATCTCCTACGTTCTTGTCGAACCAGGTCAGCGTGATCGGCGCTTTATCGTCCGCGCCCTCCGCATCGCCGGCCTTCGGCTTGCCGCCGGAGCCGCACCCTGCGAGCAGAGCGACGACCAATGCGGCGGACACGAGGAACGGCAACTTTTTCTTCATGCGTGTAAACCCCTCTCTTCGGCTTTTGCGCTTGGCTTCCAAGCTTCACCTCAATTGTAGAAAGCGGCATAGGGATTATCTATAACGCAATGTTACAATTCATAGTGGAAAATGCCTTTCTTCTTTTTCGCCCCCGAATCAGCCGGAAGGGATCGCGGAATCGACCGTATTCGAAGGAATGCGCACGGTCACGCTCGTTCCGATGCCTAGCCGGCTGTATAATTCCACGCCGTAACGCTCCCCGTAGGCGAGCTTGATCCGGTCGTCCACGTTTTTGATCCCGTAACCGGATAAATTGTTGGCTTTATTGAACGCTTGCGCCAGTTGCTCCCGGGTCATCCCCAACCCGTCGTCGATGACCTGAAGCAGAATGTCTTCGTCCTGCGCCTTGAGCTTGACGACGATATTGATGGCGTCTTCGTTCCAGATCGCATGGTGGATGCAATTTTCGACGAACGGCTGAAGAAGCAGCTTGATGACCGTGCGGTGGAATAGCGATTCGTCCAAATCGTAGTGCATGCGCAGCCTGCCGCGAAAACGGATTTCCTGGATGGAGACGTAGTTTTTCACGAGCTGGATTTCCTGCTCCAGCAGGATGACTCTTTTTCCTTTGTTCAGCGAAATCCGGTAATATTTCGACAGATGGTTCACCATCCGGTACACCTGCATGCTGCCCTCCTTCACGGCCAGCGCGGAGATCGAAGACAGCGTATTGTACAGAAAATGAGGATTGATCTGCGCCTGCAGCGTCGTCAGCTCCGATTCCTTGACGGCGATTTCCTTCACGTAAACCTCGTCGATTAATTCCTGAATTCGGAAGGCCATCTTCTCGAAAGCGAAAGCCAGCTGTCCGATCTCGTCGTCGCCCATCGGCTTTAGCCGAACCTGGAACACGCCCCGCTCCACCTTGCGAATCTGCTGCAGCAGCCCTTCTATTCGCTTCGTGATGACCCGGGCGGTCACGAAAATAAGCAGCGCGGCCGCCGCGATCAGCGCGGCGGAAATCCACGCGATCCGTTTCGTCGCGTTGTTCGCGTTCGCGAGCAGTTCGTCGTAAGGAACGGTAATGACCGTCGTCCAGCCGTTGCTCAGCTTTTTATAGGTAAAAAAGCGCTCCTGCCCGTCGATCCGGGCGTCGAAATTGCCGCCGGACGGTTCCAGCCTGTCCCGAATCGGGAACGCTTCGTACAGGGCTCGCCCCTTCATGCCGGAATCGCCCGTGCTGACGACCCGGCCGGAGGCGTCGATGATGTAGACGCTTTTATTGCCGCTTTCCTTCTCGATCAGCGAATAGATCTCTTCGTCGTCGATGCTGATCGCCAAAATGCCATACGGGTGGGTCAGACTGAAATAACTGAACGAACGGACGAGCGTGACGGTGGATTCCCCCGTCTGCGGATCGTCGATCTGCGTATACGCCGGTTTCCCCGCCGCTTCCAACGCCGCTCGCTTCGCCGTTTCCGGCAGCTCTTCGGTGTATTTGACGAATTGCTTGTCGGAATAGAGCGTCTTGTTGTCGATATAGACCGTGATGCCTTGAATGTTGGCGTTGGAGATCAGCATGGAGGACATCGTTCGGTTGATGTAGCGGAACGCGTCCAAATAGTAAAATGCCTGCTCGTAATCGTTGGACAAGTAATTCCTCAACTGCGCGTCCATGTAGAAAATGTTCGAGAGCTGATCGTAATAGCCCAGCCGGTTTTCGATATTCGTATTGATCTGGTCCAGCGTCCCGCTTAAGGCGGCATACGTCTGTTCGGTAATCGTGGCTCTCGTCGAAGAGTAAGAATAATAAATGAGCGCGGATAACGGAATAAAGGACACGATCAGGAAGATCATGAAAAACTTGTTCCGCAGGCGCAAATTCCTGAACCAATCG
>JAEZZE010000231.1 GCA_023418755.1 Bacillota bacterium
GGTTCGCGGGGGAGAAGAACGGAACGATAAACCCGAGAACGATAAAGAACGCCAACACGATCGAGCCCAGCTTCAGACGAAAATTCCAATGCTTCATTTGTTATTCACCCCATTCGGACGGCGAGAAGTCAGCCTGCTTCGTCGGCCCGCTTATTTATACCGCACCCTCGGATCGAAGAACGGGTACAGCAAATCGACGATCAGCGTCGCTCCCGCGACCGCCACGATCGAAATCGTGATCGTTCCCATGATCAGATTGTAGTCGGCCTGAAGAATTCCGTAGTAGATCAGCGTGCCGATGCCCGGGTAGCCGAACAGGATTTCCGTAATCAAGGCGCCGTTGAATATGGTTCCGACCTGCAGCGCCAACATCGTAATCTGGGGAAGGGCGGCGTTCGGCATCACGTATTTCGTCATGATTTTCCTTTCGCTCAGTCCCTTGAGCCGCGCGAATTGCACGTAATCCTCCTCCGCGATGCCGGAGGACAGCGTCTTCATGCTGATCACCCACCAGCCGGTTCCGACGAGAATCATGGACAGGGCGGGCAGCGCGGAGTTGTAGACGATGCTTCGGATATGCTCCCACGACAACCCCTCCCCTTGAAACGTGGCCGTCAGAGGGAAAATCGGATATAGATAGGCCAGCAAAATGATGAGAATCAGCGACAAAATATAATAGGGAATCGGATAAATGGCGATCGCGATCGCTTCCAGAGCCTTGGAATAGGCCTTCTCCTTGCGGAAGCCTGCCAGAAGGCCGATCATGTTCCCGATAATCCAGGCCAGCAGGGTCGAGATCAACAGCAGCCCCATCGTCCACGGCAGCGCGCGGGCGATCAGCTCGTTGACCGGAATCGGATAGCTGGCCAGCGAAGGACCGAAATCCTGGGTATAGAGCACCCGCTTGACGAAGCCGAAGTATTGCCCGGACAAGGAGCCTTCCAGTCCGAACGACTCGTTCAGCGACGCGCGAAGCGTCTCGATCGCCTCGGGCTCCATGAACGCCTGGTTCGCGGTCATCTTGCCGATCATCGCTTCCACCGGATCGGACGGCATGAAGCGCGGCACGAAAAACACGGTCGTGATCCCGATGAATACGACCAGCGCGAACGTCAAAAGCCTTGAAAGCAAAAATTTATAAAACCCCATCGTTCTGCACCCCGCCTTCTTCTGCTTCGAATGCCCGAGGAAACCGCATACCGGACCCGTATCGGTCCGGTACGCGGTTAACGGGCTCTCGCTTATCTTACCTGCCCGTCGGCTTCAGGTGCGGCGTGTAGAACTTAAACTGCGACCACCACCACCAAGGCCCTTCGAACGCGTTGTCGGACGACTGGAAGCCATCCCAATAGTAGGTGTCGACCGGCACGAACTTCGAAGTGCCGAACATCGGGAGGAACGGAATGCCTTTGACGAATTCTTTGTTGATTTCCGTAATTTTCTCGACGACCTTCGGGTCTTTCGGATCCATGCCGTCCAGCTCGTCCAGAATCCGGCTCACCGTGTCGTTCGCCCAACGGTTGCGGTTGCCCGGCGCTTGCTCGCCGATCGGAACGATGTATTGCTTGTGCCATCCGGTCATGTTCGCCGTCGTATCGGGCAGCAGGCCGCAAGCCGGCCAGTAGGAGCCGATCTCGAACGTGCCCGTCGATTCGCTGTCCCAGAACGACGCGCCTTCCATCTGCTGCACCGTGACGTCGATGCCGCTCTTCTTCCAAGAATCGGCCACCGCGAACGCCAGTCTCATCGACTGAACCTCGAAGTTGGCGGGCGCGTTGATGGTCATCGTCCAAGGCTTGCCGTTCGGGAGCAGCCACTTGTTGCCATCCCTCTTGAAGCCGTTCTTCTCGAGCAACTGCGCGCCCTTCTCCGGATCGTATTTCCACCAGCCGACGCCGAACGTGTCGACGATCTGCCGAGAATCCGTAGGAAGGCCTTCGATTCCTTGCTGCTTCAGCATATCGACGATGCCTTCCGCGTACGTTTCGTCAAACGGCTTGTAGCCGTCTTCCAACTGGAAGTTTTTCAACCAGTCCAGCATCGGCTTGTGATAGTTTTCTTGCAGCACTTGAATCGGCGGCACTTGAATCGGGGAAACCCTCAGCATGCCTCCGAAAGTCGCCATCGAGACGTTCTTGATGTCCGTCATGAGCGCAAGAGCCCAGCGGACGTCGGGATTGTCGAACGGCTCCTTCGCCGTATTGAAGGACATCCCTCTTTCGCAAGGATCGTCCATCGTCGCATACGGGAATTGCTGATACCACGCTCTCGCATATTCGTTCTTTTTCTTGAGAACGTCCCAGCTCTCCGGCGTAATATCCTGCAAGACATCCATGTCGTGCTGAATCATGCCGATAATCCGCTTCTCTTCCGGGCCGAAATACTTGAACAGAATATATTTGGGCCCCGGCTCCCCCACCAGCTTGCCGATGTCGCTCCGCTGCCAATCCTCCCGCTTCTCCCAGAGGAACCAGTTGCCTTGGGGGTCCCGCTTGGACAGCTTGTAGGGTCCGACGCCGATCGGGTCCGAAAACTTGAAGGTCGCCGGGCTCTCGTTCTCCCAGATATGCTTCGGCACGACCTTGAAGGCGTTGCCCCAGATGACGACGCCCAGCTTCTGCGCCAGCCGGGTCTCGGGGTTGACGGTCTCCACCTCGATCGTGTAGTCGTCTACCGCCTTCATGCTTTTTACCAGATTCGTATAGTATCCGTTCCAGCCCAGCTCTTTCGTCTCCGAGATCATCTTCGAAGTAAACTCGACGTCGTGCGCCGTAAACGGCACTCCGTCGGACCAGGCCAATCCCTCCTGAACTTTGAACCGGAACTTCGTGTTCGTGTCGTCCAGCGGCTCCGGGAACGTCGCGGCCAGATCGGGAATCTGCTCCCCTTTCTGCGTGTCTATCTCCCACAGGTGGGAGAACATGAGTTGGTGCACGCCCGCGTCCATCGCGACGGCTCCCGGCACGTACGGATTAAACCGGTCCGGGTCGGGGCTGCGCCCGCCCAAAATGTCCACGATCAACGTCTCGTTTCGCGGCGTGCCTACGTCCGTAAATTTCCCGCCACCTCCGCCTCCGGCTCCGGCGTCCGTGCCGACGGGTTTGTCGCTCCCCCCTCCGCTTTTCGCGGCGTCCGTTTTGCCGTCTCCGCCTCCCGTGCACGCCGTCATGACCAGCGACAGCAGCACGGCGACGAGCAGCAGCGCGGATGCAAATCTTTTCGTTTTGCCCATTTGCTTTCCTCCTCGGTCAGGATAGGCAAATTGTAGCATGGCAAAAAAATTAAAAATTGGAATAAAATTCGATTCCTTTAAGAATCATTGGATTTTATGAAAGCGCTTAAAACATCTGTTGGAACTCCTTCGGGCTCATGCTCTCCAGGCTCTTGAACACGGTGCTGAAATAGGCCGCGTCTTGAAAGCCGACCATCTCCGCCACCTGATAAACCTTCAAATCCTTCTGCCGCAGGAAGTCCTTCGCCATCCGAACCCGGACCACGTTCAAATATTCGCTGAACGACAAGTTCGCATGCTTCTTGAATTGCGTGCTGAAATACCAGGGGTTCAAATATACGGCTTCGGCGACGATCTGCAAGGAAAGGTCCTTCATATAGTTCAATTCGATGTAGCGGACGGCAGACTGGATATAGTGCGGGTTTTTGTTCTCGTCGTTCATGCACAGAATCGACGACATCAAGTAGCTTTTCAGCCAGCTCCACAATTCGCGAAGCGTCTTCGCGCTTTTCAATTCGTCGGCGAAATCCATCTGACGCTCCGAAGAAAATCCCCCTCCGTGCTCCTTCAGCAGGTGTTCCATGTATACGAGCTCGCTTAGCAGCTCTCTTTTTACCCGGACCGGTTCCAGCTTCTGAGGGATTCCGTAGAGGCTGCGCAGAGCCGACTCCACGTACTGCCTCATCTTGGCGGCATCGGCGCCGACGAATCGCTTCCCCAGCTCCTTGCCGGACAAGCAGGCGCCGACGGAGAACTCCTTTTGCAGCTCCAACAGTCCGGCATAGCTGTCGTAATCCATCTCCGCGGACAGTTCGTTGAATCTCATAAACTCGTTCATTCGGCTGCAGACCGAATAGGCTTGCGCGATGCCGCCGGGAGCATTCTTAAAGGCGTAGACGCTCGCGTAAAGCTTGTAATTGTGAATCCGCATTTGTTGGCGGTAAGCCTGCAGCTTCTCCTTGAACGCGGTCAGCTCGATCGCTTCGCGGAACAGGACGATGCAATTCCCCTCGAGAACGACCGTTTCCCTGACGTCTTCTCCCTCGCGCCAATCGGCGATGTGCTGCTCGATGCATTCCCCGGGCAACGGGGAGGAACTCCCTTCTCCGCATAGAACCGCCATCTGCATATTTTCGTGCGGAGCCCATTCCTCCGCCGCCTCGAGCTTGCCCCCGACCAGCTCCAGGAGCAGCTGCTTGCGGGATCGCCGTTCCTGCTTCTTCCCTCTCTCCTCTACCTTTTCCTCGATTTTGCGCAAAATATCGATAACCGTTCGATAGTGGCACGGCTTCAGCAAATAATCGAAAGCGCCGTCCTTCAGCGCCTGCCTGACGTATTCGAAATCCGCGTAGCCGCTTAGAATCACGACGGAAATATCGGGATATTTGGCCTTGATTTCCCGAGTCAGCTCGACGCCGTTCATTCCGGGCATTTTAACGTCCGTGACGACCGCGTCCGCCGCGGTTTGCTCCAATAGCCGGAGCGCTTCCTCGGCGCTCTGCACCATGCCCGCGATTTCGTAATCGGGACGGTGCTTCGTTAAAATGTACCGAAGGCCGTGCAGCACCGCTTTCTCGTCGTCCACGACGACAATTCTCACGGGAATGCCCCCTCTCTCTCGGACGGTTCGGCGTGCTTCAGATCGATGCGCCAAGGTTCGTTCTCGTGAAGCCCGGTTTGTTTTCTCAGCTTAAGCGTAATGGTCGTTCCTTGGCCGATCGCGCTCTCTATCGCCATGCCGCAATCCTCGCCGTAGCCGTACCGGATTCTTTCCCGGACCAGATGGATGCCGAGCCCGCCTTCCTTGCCGGGGGGTCTGAAGGGCGACAGCAGCGATTCGATCTGCTCGGCGGTCATTCCGACTCCGTTATCCGCAACCTCGAAGATCAGGTCGTCTTTCTTCATATAACCTCCGATGGCAATGATCCCGACAAGCGACATTTCCCGAAAGGCGTACTTGATCGAATTTTCCACCAGCGGCTGCATAAGCAGCTTCGGTATTTTCAGATCCGCGACGGCCGGGTCGATTCGGAATTCGAATCGAAGCTTCCCCTCGAATCGCAGGCTTTGGATTTTCAAGTAATTTTCCAACTGCTCCATGTCCTCCGCGACCGATACGAACTCGTTGCTATGCGAGATGGAGTAACGCAGGATGTTCGATAAGGACAATATCGCGTCCCCGATCTCCTCCTCGTCCTTCACGACGGACATCCAGTAAATCATGTTCAGCGTGTTGTAGAGAAAATGCGGATTCAGCTTCGACTGAAGATTGAGAATTTCGGCCTTTCGGTAATGGAACTGTTGATAATATACGGTCTTGATCAGACCGTTCACTTTCTCCACCATATAGTTGAAGTGGCGGGTGATGACGCTGAACTCGTCGTTGCCGGCCTCTTCCACCGTCACGTTCAGCTTTCCTTGCTGGATGCTCTCCATGCCCTTCATGATCTTTTTTAGCGGAACCAGAATAAGCCGAAGGACGACGAGCGCGAAAATAAAAACGAAGACCAGCACGAGCAGTTCCATCAGCAGCATGATCTTGTTGACCTGGTCGACTCCCCTTAAGATTTCCGCGTTCGGCACGATGCCGATCAGTTGCCAATCCTGATAGTTCAGCGCGTAGGTCACCCTTGTCCCGGAAAACCGTTCCAATACGGCGACGTCTTGATTAATGAGATCGCGGTCTTGGGCGAACATGACCGTCCGGCCGCTGACCAGATAAACGCTGCCTCCCTCGCCGAGATTGACGTCTTCCAACTGATCGTGGAAATTCTCGCTAAGGTCCGCGCGGAACAATCCGAGCAGATCGTCCCCGTCGTACACGAGCGTCATCATCGACAGCTGATGAACCCCGTTCTGCACGGTCCATGCGATCTCTCCCGACCTTTCCGGACGGGCGGAGTCCAGCATCCGTTCTATGCTCTCGTCCGTCGCGAAGACGGCTTTCGTATAAAATAGATTCATCGGCGCATAGCCTACCGGATAGATGTAGATGTTGTCGATCGTATCCAGGTTCGGAAGCCGAACGATCTGGCGGGCGATCTGATATTTCGCGATTTGATAATTGATGCGATGGCTCTTCAAGTCTTTCAAGTAATTTTTGATGACCTGGTTGTTGTGAATGACTCTGGCGTTCTCGTCGATCTGGCGGTACTGAAGCTCGACGCGTTTGCCGATTTGGCGGACGGTTTCCTGGAAATAGGCTTCGGATTGCCTCAATATGATCTCGTCGATCCAGTGCTGGAACAAGCTCGATTGAAGAGCGACCAAAGCCGCCGAGAGCACGAGAAAAACCAGGATGATCTTTTTCTTGAGCGAGAGAAATTTGAACCGTCGCAGCATCGATGGATCATTCCCTACTATGGGTTCGGGCGCGCAAAAGTAAAAACTCCCGATTTCCTGCGCCCGATATTTTCGTCCGTAGGGAAATGGGAGACTAGCTTGCCGATTGATCCGAACGCTTCCATTGCGAACCCTTCCGTTCGGCTCGCGGAAGGGGCGAAACATTGCCTGGGCCGCTTGAAGCTTCTATAATCGATATAGCGCTTACACTTGCTATTCTATAAAAGCTCTATGAAAATTTCTTTAGCAGAAAAAGCGATCATTTTAACTTAAATTGCTCAGCTTGGCTGGATGGAGGGAATGTTGGCCGATGAACCTGAACACGCTCTCCCCTTATATCCGCGTCGCTTGGGATTCCACGCTGTATCCTCCCGTTCAAATCGGGGAACGGGTCATTTTCGACTATGAGCTGATGTTCATCAAAGAAGGGGAATGCGAGGTCACGGTGGATAACGACACTTACGTCGGCAAGCCGGGCGACCTGTTCCTGTTCAAGCCGAATCAGCCCCATTCCATCCGTTCGTCGAACGACAAGCCGCTCAGGCAGCCGCATCTGCACTTCGACTTGTATTATCGCGACGACAGCCCCGAGGTTCCGGTATCGTTCAAGCCCTATTCGCGGCTGAGCGAGCAGGAGAAGCGGTGGCTGCGCCCGGACGACTTGCGGGATGTCGCTCCGCCGCTGCCCAGCTATATTCGGCTGAACAAGCCGGAAGCGATCGAGCAGCTGATGCAGGACATCATTTTCGAGTTCGATAGCCAATTCCCGTATTACGAGACGACGGCGAAAGGCTTGTTCATCCAGCTCTGGGTCCATCTTCTGCGGGAAATTCATTGGCAGCGCAATCCTCATCTGTTCTCGAACCGCGAACAGCTGGACCGGGTCAAAAGCTATCTGTCCCACCATCTTCACCGGGACGCCACGCTGGACGAGCTGGCCGAGCTGGCCAATATGAGCAAATATTATTTGTGCCGCCTGTTCAAGAAAGCGTACGGCGTTACGCCGATTCAATATCACGTGTCCGTCCGTCTGGAGAAGGCCAAAGGAATGATCCGCTTCACCGACCTGTCGCTGACGCGCATCGCCGAGGAGCTCGGTTTCCAGAGCATACACGCGTTCAGCCGGGCTTTCCGCATGCGCGAAGGCGTGTCCCCTTCGGCTTATCGCAAGATGAGCTGAACAAGTTTTTCCAGCGTTGAGGTTGGCCGTTTCCGTACCTCGCGCAGTTTCGAAGGACGCGAAGCTTCGCTGTATGACGGTGGTCTTATCTGGCGAGCCGGCGGAGCGGTGGGTGAGATAAGCCCGTGGGGCGGGCTTATCCGGCGAGCCTGCGGGGCGTTGGGGCGTGATAAGCCCGTGGGGCGGGCTTATCCGGCGAACCTGCGGGGCGGTAGGTGAGATAAGCCCGCGGGGCGGGCTTATCCGGCGAGCCTGCGCGGCGTTGGGTGAGATAAGCCCGTGGGGCGGGCTTATTGGGCGAGCCTGCGGGGCGGTAGGTGAGATAAGCCCGTGAGGCGGGCTTATTGGGCGAGCCTGCGGGGCGTTGGGCGTGATAAGCCCGTGGGGCGGGCTTATTCGGCGAGCCTGCGGGGCGTTGGGCGTGATAAGCCCGCGGGGCGGGCTTATTGGGCGAGCCGGCGAGGCGTTGGGCGTGATAAGCCCGTAGGGCGGGCTTATCCGGCGAGCCTGCGGGGCGTTGGGTGAGATAAGTCCGTGGGGCGGGCTTATCCGGCGAGCCGGCGGGGCGATAAGTGAGATAAGCCCGTGGGGCGGGCTTATCCGGCGAGCCGGCGGGGCGATGAGAGAGATAAGCCCGTGGGGCGGGCTTATGCGCAGCAAAAAAGCCGGACGGGCTTATCCGGCGAGCCGGCGGGGCGATGAGAGAGATAAGCCCGTGGGGCGGGCTTATGCGCAGCAAAAAAGCCGGACGGTTTTCCGCCGGCTTCTTGCCTATTGAGCCGCTACCCGGGCAGCTCCAGCCATTCGAAAGGCCGCTCCGCAGCCTTCCGCCCGTATTCGATCAATTGGATGACCGCAACCGTCTCGGCCGGGTCCACCGAAGGCACGCCCGTCCGATAGAAACGGACAAGATCACGCACGAACGGCGCGAAGAAATCGGATTCCGCCGTCGCCACGGCGGACGGCCCTTCCCCGTACTGGAACGCGATCCGGAACGGGCTGTCCTCCAGCATGTGCATCGTCGCCTTGCGCCCGTCCGGATATTCGATCAGAAGCGCCGGCGTGCGCCGCGAGCCGATGAACATGATTCGGCGCGCATCCGCTCCCATCAACGCCACGATCGGCTCGAGCTGATGGATCGCGTAGTTGCCGAACCGGCCCGGCCCCTGGCTGCACAGGGTCTCGATCCGCCGGCCGTTGGCGCGCTCCCGCTCGGCGGCATACTCCGGCGCGTAACGCAGCGCGGAGGAGGAAAATACCGGCGTGCCGTGCGCCCGCGCCAAGCCGAACAGCCGATCGGCTGCCGCCCGATCCGGCGCGAACGTCTTGTCGATGAACGTCGGCTTGCCCGAGCGCAGCGGGAGGTCCGCCAGCCGCTCGTGCATCTCCGGATGGTCGGGCGATAGCACCGCGATATAATCGCTTCGCTCGACGACCGCCGCGATCGAATCCAGCAGCTCGATGCCCATCTCCTCGCACCACTGCGCATTGCCGAGTCCTTCCGGCGCATCCGTCAGTCCGTAGGCGCAAGCGACCCTCATCTCGCCGTCCGACGCATTTGCGATCCACTCGGGTAGATGCCGGGCATGCCACTCGTCCAAATAATAATCGATGAAGCCAATCGTTTTCATGCGAGCCGCCTCCGCTTAATCCAGAATCATTTCCTTGCGCCGCTCCGAAGAATCGTAGATCGCCTGAATGATCCGGGAAGTCAGAATCGCCGCGTCGATATGGGACGGCAGCTTCTCTCCGGTCCGAACGCTGCGCAGGAAAGCGTCGATCTCGTTCTGGAACATGTCGCTCGCGCGGAGCTTCGGCGTCGATTCGATGAGCGCCCCGTTGCTGGCCCCGTATATTTTGAAGTCTTGACCGTATTGCAGACGGATGCCCGCCTTGTCGCCCAGAAAATCGATATACATCTCAGAAACTCCGATGTTCTGCGCCCAGGCGCCGTTTAAAGAGATCGTCGGTCCTTCCGTGCGGACGAGCGCCGTTACGAAGTCGTCGACGTCGTACGTTCCGTCCGGCTTCGGCGGGCCGGCCCACATGTCCACGTACGCATAGTTGGCCAGATCCGCGCCCAGCTTGCTGTAAGCTTGACCCGATACGGTTCGCGGCAGCGGATCGCCCAGACAGTACATGACGAGGTCGAGAAAATGGACGCCCCAGTCGATCAGCGCTCCGCCCCCGGCGATCGCCTTCGTCGTGAACGGGCCGCCGAGCCCCGGAATAGAACGGTGAGCGCGGAAGCTGACGTATACATGGTAGACTTCTCCTAGCTCGCCGGAGTCGATCATCCCCTTGATGACGTTGACGCCGTCGTTGAAGCGGTTAACGACCCCGATGTTGAGCGCTTTGCCGCTCTCGCGCTGCGCCTGCTGCATCTCCAGCGCTTCCGTGTAGGTGCGTGCGGCCGGCTTCTCGCACAGCACGTGCTTGCCCGCGCGCAAGCAGGCGATGGACAGCGGCGCATGCAGATGGTTCGGCGTGCAGATCGATACCGCCTCCACCTCGGGATCCTCGAGAATGACGCGATAGTCCGTAATCGCTTGGCCGCAGCCGAATTCCCGTACGGCCGCTTCCGCTCGCTCCCGGTTAATGTCGCACAAATACTTGATTTCGGCCTCGGAGTTGTTGCTATACGCCCGAATATGCTGACTGCTGGCGATCGCCCCGCAGCCGATTACCGCCACTTTGATTGTGCCCATGCACGATCACCCCTTTATTCCGGTTAGCTTGATGCCTTCGATGAATTGCTTTTGCGCGAAGAAGAACAGCACGATGATCGGCAGCGTGAACATCGCCGAGGCGGCCATGAGCTTCTCCCACATAATGTAGTGGGTCTGCATGAACGCATAGAGACCGAGCGACAGCGTGTAGTCCTTCTCGTTGTTCAAATACAGCAGCGGACCGAGGAAGTCCGACCATGTCGCCAGAAACAGCAGGACGCCTACCGTCGCGATGATCGGCTTGCTGAGCGGCATCAAAATTTGCAGGTAGATGCGCAGCTCGGAGGCGCCGTCGATCTTCGCGGAATGAATCAGCGACACCGGCAGCGTCATGAAAAACTGCCGCAGCAAGAAGATGTAATACCCCGCGCCGGCGCTCAGAAACGCGGGCAGGATCAGCGGCATATACGAGCCGATCATGCCGAGCTTGCCCCAGATGATGTACGTCGGGATCATCGTGACTTGATAGGGAAGCAGCAGCGTGCCGATGACGAGCGCGAAAATAAGGTTTTTGCCTCTCCATTCGATATGCGAGCACGCGTAGGCGACCAGCGGAGCGGAGATCAGCACCCCGATCACGCACATAATGGAGATGAAAAAGGTGTTCCACGTCATGCCGAGAAAGTTGATCTCCCGGAAAACGTCGATGTAATTTTCCCAACGCGGATGCGCCGGAAACAGCACCGGCGGATTGGCGTACAAATCCTTGTCGGACTTGATCGAAGTCAGCAGCAGCCACAGAATCGGCAAGACGAACACGGCGCTGAACGCCGCAAGGAACAGATGGGGCACGAAGCGGCGAATGCCTTTGCCCGCGCCGCCGCCGAATGAACCGGTTGCCGAACTCATGTCAGTCCCCCCCGTAAGTCACCCATCGGTTGGATGAGCGGAAGATCAGATAGGTCACGATCGACGTAATCAAGAACAGCACCCACGCCATCGCGCTGGCGTGCCCCATCCGGAAATCGACGAACGCTTCCCGGTAAAGCAGCACCGCGTAGAACAGCAGCGACTTCTCCGGCCCGGCCATCGTCTGGTTGGCGCCCGAATTCGTCATCGAGGCCAGCATGAAAGCTTGCGCGAAGTATTGGAAATACGTGATCAGTCCCATGATCAGCTGGAATAAAATAATCGGCGAAATACTCGGCAGCGTGATGCTGAAAAACTTGCGGACTTTGCCCGCGCCGTCGATTTCCGCCGACTCGTACAAGCTTCTCGGCACGTCCTGCAAGGATGCGAGGAATATAATCATAATGCCGCCGGCTCCCCAGGCTCCCATCAGAATGAGCGAAGGCTTCGTCCAGACCGGATCGAGCAGCCAGTTCGGTCCTCGTATGCCGAGGTAGCCGAGCGCCGTGTTGATCAGACCGCTCTTCGGATTAAGCACCCACATCCAGACGAGCGACGTCGCGATAGCCGGGACGATCGAAGGAATATAATACAAGGTGCGGTAGATAGACTGGCCGCGAACCTTCATATTCAGCATTTGGGCGAGCAGCAGCCCGACGATCAGGCTGACCGGCGTGGCGAACAGGACCATGTACAGCGTATTGACGATGCTCTTCCAGACGTCCTTCTCCCGGAACACCCAACGGTAGTTGTCCAGTCCGACCCAGGAAGGCGACTTGAACATATTGAAGTCGGTAAAGCTGTAGACGAGCGATGCGCCGATCGGGTATAGCGTGAACGCTATAAAACCGATCAGGAACGGACTGGAGAATAGCAGTCCGGTAAGTGTCGCTCTTTTCATATCGGGTCACCTCCGTATCGTGGAGCGGATGGAGCCAGGCAAGCGCAATAGCCGGGGGCCCGAATCCGGGACCCCCAACCCTGCGGACTGCTTATTTCAGAAACTCCGCCAGCTTGCCGTTTAGCACGCTCATCGTTTCGTCCGGAGTCTTCTTCAGGTTGAACATCAGCTCGAGCTCTTCGCCCAAGGCCTTGTCGAAGTCGCTGCGCTTCGCGAAATGCGGAATCGACTTCAGGTTCGGACTTTCGGTCAGCGGGATGATCTGGTCCGAATCGACCATGTCCTTCATCGCCGGCTGCGCCATGGCGGCTTTCGTCGCCGGAATGTTACCCATCAGCGACATGAATTTGGCGAGCGGCTCCGGCGAGTACAGATACTTCATGAACTCCCAGGCGCCGTCGACGTTTTTGCTCGTCTTCGCGATATAGAAGATCGAGCTGCTGACCAGGCCGCCGCCGGCCGTCTCCGGCTTGCCGTCAAGATAAGGCAGCGGGGCGATGCCGTAATCGACGTCGATATTCATGTTCTTGATATGGGCGGACAGCCACGGTCCGTCGAAGCGAATCGCCTGCTTGCCCGTCAGGAACGGATCGGTCGGGTCCAGCCACTTGCCCGCGGCCTGCAGTTGGCGAATGTTGTCCACGCCGTATTGGGTGTTATAGTCGTAAATCATCTGCATGGCGGCCTTCGTACTTTCGTTGTCGAACGTCAGCTCCTTGGCGTCGGCGCTCAAGTAGGCTGAGCCGAAGCCGTGGGCCAGCGAGTTGAACAGGTAAGCCTCGGACGGATAGGAAGGGAAGCCGATGACTTCGATGGAGCCGTCGCCGTTGACCTTCGTCGTCTTCAAGGCGATATCGTACAGCTCTTTGCTCGTTTTCGGCGGCTCGGAGTAGCCCGCCTCGGCAAGCAGCTTTTTATTGTAATACATGATGGAGAAGTTCGCGTTCAGCGGCAGGGAATACAGCTTGCCGTCGAACCTGCCGGATTCCAGCGCGGCGGGAATGAAATCGGACACGTCGTAGCCGTCTCTGGCGATCAGATCGTCGAGCGGCAGCGCGATGCCTTGCTGCGCGTATTGCGGCACGACCCAATCGAAGGAGTCCGTCAAGTCGGGGCCGTTGCCACCGGCGATAGCGACCTTGATCTTCTGCTCGTCGGGCACGGACAGCCCCTCGACCGTATATTTGTCCTGGCTGGCGTTGAAATCTTTAATGATCTGCTCCAACGCTTCGCCTTCGGCTCCGCCCCATAAATACCATACCGATACTTTCGATTTTTCTCCCGCGGGCTTGCCGGACTCGCTGGCGGAAGGTGCCGGAGAGGCGCCGCCGTTATTTCCTTTATTTCCGTTATCGCTGCCGCCGCTGCATGCGGACAGCAGGCCCGCAACCATCATAACGACAACCAGAAGCGCTGACGCTTTTTTACCCTGCTTTGCATTCATGCTTTGTTCACCCTCGCTTTAAATGATAGTTTCTGTTATCATCGTTTCTTTTGCGACTGCAAACCGCTTTCCCCCCTCCACACCTCCTTCAGTTAGTCAAAATAAAATAAATTAATCTTTCTCGGCATAAAATAGAAGGAGAAATTCTCCAATTGCGCCTGTGAATCCGTTTGCATTTCTATCTGCGCATTGCGCGATTCCGGAAGGAACCGCGGAACGCTCGGCCGGATGTCGCGTTCAAGCCTCGCCCTGCAGCTCCCGAACGAGCTCCCGCCGCGAGACGGAATGAACGGCATCGACGAATCGGCGGGTAATTTCCTGCGGGCGGGTAATCGCCGTCCCGACGACGACCGCGTGCGCCCCGGCCCGCAAGCAGGCCGCGCATTCCTCGGCCGTCCAGATTCTTCCCTCGGCCAGCACCGGCACTTCGCGCAGCGCGGCGAGCCGCCGAACGAGCTCGATATCGGGTTCCTTCTGCTGCGGGCTGTGCGGGGTGTAACCCGACAGCGTAGTCGAGATGAGATCGGCGCCGAGCCTCATCGCCGCGACTCCTTCCTCGAAGGTGGACACGTCGGCTACGATGCCGATTTGCGGACGCGACTGGCGAATCGCCGCGATGAAGTCTTCCAGAGACTGACCGTTCGGCCTTGGCTGCGAAGTGGCGTCGACGGCGACGAATTCCGCGCCGGCATCGGCAATTTCCTGCACCTCTAGCAGAGTCGGCGTAATATAAACCTCGGAATCCGGATATTGCTTCTTATACAATCCGATCAGCGGCAATCCGCACTTCTGCTTAATCGCCCGCACGTCCTGGGGCGTGTTGGCCCGGATCGCCACCGCTCCGCCCTCCGCGGCCGCAACCGCCATGACGGCCATATGCTCGGGACCGTACAGCGGTTCGTCGATCAGTGCTTGGCAGGAAACGATAAGCCCCTGAGCGATTTGTTCAATGAGTTTTTGTGTCATTCCATCACCTATTATCCTGAGTTTGCACCGATAGATTCGAATTCGCCAACGCTCTGCGATGGCCTCATTATAACAGCCCCTCATCCGAAATTAAAGATATTTTTTTTATTTTATTATAAAATGGTGGATCAAACCTCCAAAAATAAAAAACTGTGATATAATCGGCTTATGCGAATTCATATCGAAAGAAGGAGATTCGTCCATGACCTCTATCGTTTATATGCCTTTGGATGAAAGACCTTGCAACGCCGACTATCCGGCGCAAATCGCCGCCGCGACCGATCTGGGCATGATCGTTCCGCCGCGGGAGCTGCTCGGACGCAAGAAGGAGCCCGCCGATACCGGCCGAATCGCCGTTTGGCTGAAGGAACAGGCCGCCAAGGCCGACGTGCTGATCGTGTCGATCGACATGCTCGTCTACGGCGGCATCGTGCCGTCGCGGCTTCACCAATGGAGTCCGGAGCAATGCTTCGAACGGCTGCGCGCGCTGGAGGAATGCAAGCGCGTCAATCCCGCGTTGAAAATCTACGCCTTCAACCTGATTATGCGGGCGCCGGCATACAGCAGCAGCGAGGAAGAACCCGATTATTACGCCGATTACGGCGCCGAATTGTCCCGCGGCGGCTGGCTGCAGGACAAGGAGCGTCGTGACGGTTTGACAGATGCCGAGGTGCGCGAGCGCGAACGGATCGCTTCGTTCGTGCCGGCCGGCGTCTTCGAGGATTTCACCCGGCGTCGGGCCACGAACGCGGAAGTCAACCGAAGAAGCGTCGAGCTGGCGCGGGACGGGGTCATCGACTTCCTGATTATTCCGCTAGACGACAACGCCAAGTACGGCTATACGTCAGCCGAACAGAGGCGGCTGCTGCTGACGATCGAGCGCGAAGGCCTGCTGGATCGGGTACATATGTATCCCGGGGCGGACGAGATCGGCTGTACGCTGTTCGCCCGCGTATTTTGCGAGTTGAAGGGCTATCTGCCCGAAGTTTTTCTCCGCCACTCGGCGACGAACGGTCCGTTCGTCATTCCGAAATACGAGGATCGGAGTCTCGGGGAAAGCCTGAAATCCCATCTAACGGCGATGGGCGCCTTCATCGCCGACAACTCGCTCGAAGCCGACGTCGTTCTGATGGTCAACTCGGCTCCCGTCGGCGCTTACGATATGGCCGAGACGGACGGCGAATATGGCGACCGCCATGCAGCCTACTTTTCCGAGGTCGGACTCCGAGAGTTCGCTCAGGCCATCCGGACCTATAGCGACAAGGGCAAGCTGGTCGCGCTGGCCGACGTCGCCACCTGCAACGGCGGGGACGAGCCGCTGATGAAGCTGTTGTCCTCGTCCGGCCTGCTGTCCGGAATAACGGCCTATGCAGCCTGGAATACTTCGGGCAACACGCTAGGCACCGTCCTCTCCCACGCGATCGTCGAGTCGTACTATCGGCGCCAAGGCTCCGCCGCGGACAGCGCCTTCGAGCGGGCACGGGCGCTGAAGAGCAGACTGTTCTACGTGTATCGGCTGCTCGAGGATTGGGGCTACCAATCCGTCATCCGCACCGACATCGTCAAGCATCATCTGGAGAAGATGGGCGGCAGCTACTTCCGCATCGCCCATATTCAGGACGAGGTGACGGCGCTTATCCGCGAACGGTTGGAGCATTTTCTGGCCGAGCATGCGGACGGCCTCGTTCCCGGGCAACTCCGGTTGACGAGCGTCGCGCTGCCTTGGAACCGGATGTTCGAGGTGGCCTTCCGCTTGGAACCGGCATAACGCGCATAACAAAGCCCCGCAATCGGAAACGGCCTGAAGCCGAACCGCTCTGCGGGGCTATTTCATTTATAACTTGTCTTCCAAGAAAGATACTTATCCGCCGCCGTACAACCATACCTGAGCCGCCGCACCGATCACTCCGGCGTCATTGCCCACATAGGCGGGCAGCAGCCGATACGCCGATCCGACGCTTGGAGACGTGCGGCCGCGCACCTCTCGATCCAACTCCTCCAGAAATGCGGGGCCAGTCTCCGATACGCCTCCTCCGACGATGACCCCTTGCGGATTGCACATGTGGATGAAGCCCGCGATCGCCGCGGCCAGGGCGCGGATCGCCACGCCCATCACCTGCGCGGCTTGCGGATCCCCCTGAAGCCATGCTTGCGCGATCTCTCGGGAGTCCGCCCGCCAAGCGGGTCGCTCCTCGGCTGCTTTGATCAACTCGCTTCCGAGTCGCGCGATGCCCGAGCCGGAGGCGTACAGCTCGACGCACCCGTTGTTACCGCAGTTGCCGCAGCGAGGCCCGTTGAAATCGACGGACACGTGGCCCAATTCCCCGGCGCAGCCCTGCGCCCCCCGAACGATCCGCCCCGCTTCGACGATCGCGCCGCCGATTCCCGTTCCGAGCGCGACGCACAGAAAGCTGTCCAATCCCCGGCCCGCTCCGTACAGCCGTTCCGCGACGGCGACGACGTTCACGTCATTGTCCACGTAAACCGGTAGGCCGAATCTCTCTTCCACTCGAAGCTTGATCGGCGTACCCGTCCAACCGGGCAACTGATCTCCGGCATAAGCAACCGTGCCGGAAGCAAAATCGATCTGGCCGGCGCTGCCTACGCCGATGCCCGCGATTCGGGCGTCGGCGGGCATCCCGCTTCGTATCCGCTCGATTCCCGTCAGCAGCTTCCCCATGACCTGCTCCGGCCCAAGCTGCGCTTCGGTCGGCAGCAGATGACGGTCGACTACGCACCCTTCCCGATCGACGGCGGCAACCTGAATTTTCGTGCCGCCGATATCCGCTCCAATCGCAAACTCCATGCTTCGCCTCTCCCTTATGTTCGGAACTATCTTTTAATTTTACGAATATGAAGAAATAAATCTCCAAACCAAGGCGCAATAAACCGCCGCCGGCGCTATCGGCTAGCGCGCTGCTAGTTTGTTCCCCAGATTCCCCGGACGGGACTTCATACAGCTTATCTATGACCGTACCGTACGCCTAATTCGCGACCGGACTTCATACAGCTTATCTATGACCGTACCGTACGCCTAATTCGCGACCGGACTCCATACAGCTTATCTACGACCTTACCGAACACCCGATTTGCGGCCGGATTCAATAGAGTTTATCCACGACCGACATCGCCGTCTTGTCCAATGCCTGATCCGCTCCCTGCGCCTTCAGCGTCAACAGCGTAGTCAAAATGTTAAGCAGATGAATTTGCGTGAACTTCGTCGACAACGCGCCGCCCTCGGTCGGCAGCTCCCGGGACGGCACCAGCAGCACCGTATCGGCGTAGGCCGCGATCGGGGAGCGCAGATGGCTCGTCAGGCAGATGACGACGGCTCCGTTCTTCTTGGCCTGCTTCACCGGGTCGACCAAATCGCGCGTGCTGCCCGACGTGGAGATGCCGAAGACGAGATCGCCGGGCTTTACCAGCGAAGCCGACATCGCAATGATATGGGCATCCCGGTGAGCTTCGACGTTAAAGCCGGTGCGCATCAGCCGGTAATGCAAATCCAGCGCCGTAATGCCGGACGAGCCGACGCCGTAGACGTAGATTTTGCTCGCGGCCAGCATCCGGTCGACAGCGGTTCGAAGATTGTCCGCGCTAATCAGATCCAGCGTATTCTTCAGCATCATTTCATGATTCATCGTCACTTTGCGGGCGATGGTCATCAAATCGTCATCCTCGCCGATCACCGCGTTGGCCAGAGACGACGGCCGGTCGACCAAACCCTGGGCGACCGACAGCTTAAACTCGTGATAGCCCCGGAATCCGAGCTTGCGGCAGAATCGGATGACCGACGTCTCCCCGACGCCCGCCTGCTCCGCCAAATCCGTCACGGTCGCCAGCACCGCCTCCTCCGGATTGGCGGTGACGGCATCCGCCACCTTCTTCTCGGCTTTCGTCAGCGACGAATAGATGCTCGATATCATGAGCAGCGTATTCGACTGACTCAGCTTGGTCCCCACTCTAGCCAAATTCCTTCACCCGTTTCTTCCGTTTTTGTAGTTCAAGCATACCGGATTAAGAATCGGCTGACAAGCAACGGATCGGATATTATTTTCTATTTAAATAATCATAACGGAATTCCTCTTCATAATCCAACCGAGTCCGCCATCTCGGTCATTCCGAGGCCATAGCGGCGTCGATTCCCTACAGGATATTCGTTCGCTTCACCCGATCTTGTCGGAACCGCCTTTCAAATAAAAGTGTGTATATCCGGAATTTTGCGTATGCGAAAATGGTTGCTTCCATTCCTTATTCATGCTTAAACTTGTATTACTTTGCATGCAGACGGAGGAAACGATTCTTGAACCGCTCATGGTTTTATAAGTTGCTCTTTTCTTATTTGCCGGTTTTTTTCATAATCATTTCATTATTGATAGCCGTTTTCTTCTTTAGTATGGGGGAGTTAACCCGAAGAGCCGCGGAAACGGTCAATAGAGGCACCTCCGACCATATGCTCGTCATCCTTGATCAATCGTTAAAATCGATTGAAGAGATGATGGTTAAAGAATTAGGGACAGAAGGCGGCGTTCAGAGGTTCTTTAATCCTACCTTGCGGGATGATCCCTACAAAAGAATGGCGGAGCCTTCAAGAAGGCTATGGAGTATCGCGGCCAAGTTTCCGATGATCCAATCCGTCTACCTGACAAGATGGGAGGACCATACGGTTCTAAGCAATAATTCGGCATTATCCTGGGAGCAATTCGAGGATCGGGATTTTGTCGAGGCCTACTTGAATACAGGCAGAGGCGTGAATTGGTCCGACCTTCGCCAGTATAGGGAGTTTGCAAGCCAGAGCAGCGTGGATGTCATAACCATCGTGAAGCCTTATCCGGTACCCGCGGGCAATGAAGGAATTATGGTTGTGAACGTCAGTGCCAAATCGTTGGCGGAGCTCGCCCGGGGAATGTATAATTCGGCCTTCAGTCAGGCTGTTCTGGAGGATCGGAAGGGAAACCTGGTATTTGCATCCGAGCCTGGATTGCTTGCCTTCGGGGAAACCGTAACGACCGCGCAATCGGAGTATTCCGGACTAACCATTAAGAGCCAGCTCCAAGGCGGGGCGTTCTTCAAGTTCGCTTCCCGCGCCAATATCATCCTGCTCCTTAGCGGACTTGCAGCAATTATTGTCGCCGTGTTCTACATCACGTACATCTCCAAGCGGAATATTCGGCCGATTCGTTCCTTAACGGAAAGGATTAGCGGCTATTCTCAATTCAAGTCCGAGCAGTTATTAAAGAACGGCAGCAAGGATGAGTTTCGATATATCGAGCATGCGTTGGATACCATCATTGAGCATGCGGACGATCTTATGAATCAGCAAGCAGAGCACATGCATATTCGAAAACGGGAATGGATCAAGGACACGCTGGAGGGGAATTACGATACGGTAGGTGGAACCTGGGCGGATAATTCGGTGCGATTCGGCTGTAACGTCTCCCCTAAAAAAATGGGCGTCATTGTGGTTGAAATCGATCGATACATAGACTTTTGCGAGAAGTACACAAAGAGAGATCAATCGTTGCTGAAATTTTTAATCAGCAATGTCGTAGCCGAAATCGCCCAGCACCATCAGATCGGAATATTCGGAGAGTGGTTATTTCCTCAAAGATGGTGCGCCTTTACACAATTAAACGAAAGTCATGAG
>JAEZZE010000256.1 GCA_023418755.1 Bacillota bacterium
ATCATGCAGATGGCGCTGGTCTTCCGGCCGCAGGAGACCGATTTCGGCGATCCCGCGCTGCAGACGATTTTCGGTCTGGCTCCGCGCATCGCGCTGGGCAGCCTCGCGGCTTACTTCGTCAGCCAATTTCTCGACGTGAAAATATTCAGCAAGCTAAGGGCGAAGTTCCCGTCCCGCAACCAGCTATGGATTCGCCTCAACGGCAGCATCGGCGTCAGCCAGATGGTCGATACGCTGGTCTTCTGCACGATCGCTTTCGCCGGAGAATATTCCTGGGGCGTCTGGCGGGACATCGCCGTCACGACCTATGTGCTCAAATTCGTCATTTCGGTCGCTTCGACTCCGGTCATTTACTGGGCGCGCAGCTTTAAATTTAAGGAAGTTTAGGATGCAAAAAAAAGGGTTTCCGGCGTCGGGATCGAAATCGGAAAGAATGACGGGGACGATAGCCGAACCCGAGAGCGGATAAGCGACGAGGTGACCGGATCGCGATGGAGAAGGACATTCGAGAGCATAAGCTTGCCGGAGAGATCGACCGATTGGAACGGCAATATCTTGTAGGGCGGGAGCGCGAGATCCGCATGTTCCTCGAAACTCTCGCGAAGGGCCCTTCCGCGGGAAGCCTGATTAATCTGTACGGAACCGGAGGCGCGGGGAAGAGCTTTTTGCTGGACGAGTTCCGCCGTCTGTCCGCGGCCGAGCGAGTCGGTTTCCTGCTCCTGGATTGCCGCGCGCTGCCGCATGATCCCGCCGGCTTTTGCCTGCAGCTGCTGCGCTCCCTGCGCTTTCCGGAGGAGCGGCTGGACGGACTCCGGACGGACGTCCGTTCGCTGACGGACATTTGCCTGGAAGTCCTTCGCGACGCCGCGGGAGACGGCAAATGGGTTCTTGCCCTCGATACGTTCGAGGAGATCGGGGTGCTGGAGGCTTGGCTGCGGGAGCAGTTTCTTCCCCAGCTCAGCCCGGATATCCGGATCGTCATTTCCGGAAGAATTCCGCTGCAAGGCCCGTGGCTCGTCTCGCCGGCCTGGAGGCAGCTGATCGTCCGCATGCCGCTGGAGGACTTGAATTACGAGGACGTGAGGCAATACTTAAGCCGGTCGGGCATCGAACGGGAGGAGCTCGTTCGCCGGGCCTGGTCCCGGACGAAGGGACATCCTTTGACGCTGTCCCTGTTCGTATCGACGACGCTCGCTCAATCCGTTCCTCCGTTCCCTGCCGTCGCCATCGAGAATGCTTTTGCACAAGCGGTGAGCGTTTGGTTGAAGGAAGTACCCGATTCTTCCGTCCGGGAAGCGGTAGAGGCCGCCGCCCTCTTGCGGCATTTTAACCAGGAGCTGCTGAGCTTCGTTCTGGAGAAGCAGGTACCGACGGAGCAATTCCTCCAATTAACCGGATTCTCGTTCGTCCGCAAGACCGACAACGGCTGGATGCTTCACGACATGCTGCGCGACGCGATCGGTTACGAGCTGCGGCAGCGGGCTCCGGGCAGCTACGACCGTTTATGGAAACGATGCGTGACCTACTATTATCTCGCCTTGACGAAATCGTCCCCGGGTAAATCGGCCTCGTGGGAAAGGGTGGATTGGGTGTACTACATCGGCGACCGCCTGGTCCGGACTTTATTTTATCAACAATTCGTCCGCGGTTTCGCCGAGCCCTTGCATCCCGGGAATTGGCCGGAGGCCGAGCGGTATATCGAGGACAGGCGCGCCTCGGCCCGCGACGTTCGCATCGTCGGACAGGACCCGGAATCCGGAGAACAATTCGAATATATCATCAAAGCCTCCGATAGCGTCAACGCTTACCGGCATTTGAACTTCCATGAGCTCTATCGTCTGGATCCCGGCATCGTCAAGCTGCTCCGGGATGCTCTCGGAAGCGTATGCGGCATGGCGGCGGTCGTCCCGATTCACGAACGGACGTTGGACTACCTGCTTGCCCGCCCGCCTTTTTCCGCCTATTTCTCCAGTCTGTCCAAGCCCGAGCTCGATCGGCTGAGAACGCCTCGCGAACAAGCGGCCGGGTACTTCGTCATGTTCATCGAGGTGAGCGATTATTCCGATCCGACCCTGTGCCATACGGCGGGACTGACGTTCATCCAATACATGTTGTCCGCCGGTTTGATGGTCACGACTTCTCCGGCCATCCCTTTCTTTCATGCGATCTTTCGCGGCCTCGGATTCGAGCAGGTCAAGGAAGTCGTTCATTACGAGTACGACGACGGCAGGCCCGCGCCGTATTTCGTGCTGGATATCCGGGGGCCGAAGCTTCGGGACTATCTGAACAAAATGATTGCCTCGGCCGGAATCCCGGAGGCGCGGCACGAACGGGACGAACGGTTTAATCTGCTGTCCAGGCGGGAAAGGGAGGTCGTCGAGCTTCTGATCCGGGGCCGCTCCAATCTGGAGATCGCTCAAGAGCTGTTTCTGAGCGAAGCGACGGTCAAGAAGCATATCTCCAATATTTACGGCAAGCTTCAAGTCAAGAAGCGGGCCCAATTGCTCCATCTGCTCGGGGGACGGCCGACGTCTTCGGGCTGAACGCGTCGACGCCCCCGAAACGAGCCCCCTTCTGCTACTTTTTTACGACTTTCAGATAATATCCGCCGCTATCGCGCAATGCTAATCTTTATGTATTGTGAGCGAAAATCGCGATTGCGGAAGGATGTGTTTCATAATGAAGAAATTTTGGAGAAAGAAACCGGTTCTGATTCTGCTTTTTATCGCCTCTTTGCTGTCCGCTTCTATCGGGTCCGCGTACGCGGCCTCCAACCTGGAACCGATCAAGGCCTTTTTTAACCGGGGAGCGACGTTCGTGCTGAACGGCGAAGCGTGGCAGCCCAAAGACGCGAACGGCAAGCCGATGTCGGCGATCTACTACAACGGGGTCAACTACTTGCCGGTTCGCGCCGTGGCCGAAGCCCTGAAAGTACCCGTCAACTTCGACTCCGCGTCGCAAAAGATCTATATCGGAGGCCAACCGGGAGAGCGGACGCCCATCTTCGCCATGCCGATGGAGATAGACGACATCTACGTGATTTCTTCCAAAGATTCGAAGGATACGCTCGTCAACGGCGAGCAATACAAGCAAGTTCTGAAAATCGATCAGTACGGCGACGTTATCTTTACCTTGAATCGCAAGTACCAACGGCTCGTCCTCGATACGGCCGTCGTCAGCCCCGGGGAGCATGACGTGGAATTTACGCTGTACAACGCAGGGGAAGCAGCCGGCAACACGGCGCTTACCGTGCTCGAAACCCATACGGCAAGCCTGGAGGATCCGTCTACCCGGATGGTCTTCGACGTCGCGGGCCTGGAAAAAATCAAGATCCATGTTCAAAGCCACAACCTGAATCCTTATATCTATGCGAGAATTATGGATACGTCTTATTTCGATAACGAGCCGGCTTCCTCGACGGAAGGACGCTGAGCGAATTGGCGGCAATTCTCAAACGGGCGGTTACGGCCGTC
This sequence comes from Bacillota bacterium, assembly GCA_023418755.1. Classification (GTDB taxonomy): domain Bacteria; phylum Bacillota; class Bacilli; order Paenibacillales; family Paenibacillaceae; genus Cohnella. The sequence goes on from JAEZZE010000256.1 coordinate 3,474, forward strand.
CTCTGTTTTCTGGTTCTAGCCGCGGGTTGGCCGACGGGGAGCGCGTCCGCCGCAACGGTCTACCGATTCGATATCCGCACGGACAAAGATTATTTGATCGCCGGAGTTCCGTACGCGACTTCTATCGTGACCGATAAAGCAAGCTCTACCCTGCTATTCGCGACCTACGACTATTCCGTGAACAACGGCGCAACGTGGAGCATGCTGAACGTTGCCGCGGTTAACGGCACCACCAGCTTCCGCATGCCGCTCGACCCGCAGCTGACGAGCGCGATCTTTCGCTTCGGAGCGGAATTTATACCTGTTATTGGTTCGAATACGTATTCCGAGAAGAGGATCGGCCCCTATAAAATTTTGCAGCCGTTGGGGCCCACGAACGTCGCGGCGAAAGCGAACAACGACGGCACGGTTTTGCTGACCTGGGACGACAATTCCAATATGGAGACCAAGTATTGGATAACCCGATACGGCCCCGACGGCACTAAAGCGTTCTCCATGGAGAACACGACGGATTACGTCGGTCCTATCGCCTTTACCGACAAGAACACGAACAAAAACAAGGATACGATTTACATGTATTCGGTGTCCGCGGAGATCGACGGGAAATATCAATTGCCGGATGACCTGCTGCCCGGCATCGTGTACGTCCCAATAAAAACAAAGACGCCGTTAAATCCGAACCGGGCGATTACCGAAGTCGTCAATATCGACCTGAGCAAATATCGAATCGAGCCCGTTCAACCCGTCAGCGACAAATTGCCGATTATCGACAAGAGTCCCGAGCTCGTGCTCCCCAAATCGATATGGGAGCAGTTCAACAGCGGAAACAAGACGTTGCCCGCCGTAGCCGTGAGCAGCATCGAGCTCAACGTCAAGTCCGTATCGCTGCAGCCCGGAGCGAAGGTCGATCTGATCGCGACGGTGCTTCCGTCCGATGCGACGAACCGGAAGGTCGTCTGGAGCAGCGACGATGAGCAAGTGGCAAGCGTGTCCGCCGTCGGTCAAGTTGCCGCCATGGCACCTGGAACGGCGAAAATCACGGCGAAGACGGACGAAGGAGGCTTTGCCGCCGCGGCTATCGTCACCGTATCGGCGCCTCAAACCGAGGAGCAGGTCCCGGCCGAGCCGGCGCCTCAAATCGAGGAACAGAGTCCGGCCGGGCCGGCGATCAAGCTCAGCGATATCGCGGATCACCCGGCAGAGAAGGAAATCGTTGAGGCGGCCGCTCTCGGCTTCGTGACCGGCTATCCGGACGGCACCTTCCTTCCCGAGGCGAATGTGACCCGGGCCGAATTCGCCAAAATGCTGATGACCGGACTGAAGCAGGAGGGAGACGCTGGAGAGCTGTCGTTCAAGGACAAAAACGAGATCGGCAACTGGGCGAAGGCGATGGTGGCGGATGCCGCGAAGCAAGGTATTATTAAAGGGTACGCCGACAATACCTTCCGGCCGAACGCCAACATTACGCATGCGGAGATGATCGCCATGGTCATGCGCGCATCGGGGCTTGCGCTGAACGAAGCGCCGGAGCCGGCCCGGATCTCGGACTATAACGCGATTCCGGAATGGGCTAAGCCCTCCGTAAACAAGGCGGCGGAGACCGGAATCATTATCGTCGGGGGCCTGCCCGACAAGTTCGCGCCCCAGGTTCTGTCCACGAGAGCGGAGGCGGCTTCCGCCATTGTCCGGATGTTGAAGGTCAAAAGCCCTTAAACGAAATAGAATAAACGGATGCGCAGAGAGCGCCGCTGGCCCGACACGTGGGCAAGCGGCGCTTTTGTCCATATGGCCGGGGAACGGCGACCGAGCCCGGGGAAGGGAGGCTTTCCTTCTTAGAGAAGCAGGTGGAATAATGGGAGATAGGATGGAAGCCCATCCAAAATAAAAAGCGTTACAACTTTTATAGCCGTCGAATCGTCAACCGAGGGTGTCCGTAAGTCATGAACCGACTGCGGGCCCCTTGCTTCGTTTCGTCAACTAACAAAAACTTTTTTTGCGCGTCTGCAACCCGATCGCTCCGGGAAGCATCTTATTCATGTTGGGAGGGAAGCCGGTCTGGATGTCGTGAGAAGATTGATCGCCAAGGACGAGGCCGCGCTGCGCGAGCTGATGGCCGCATACGGCGACGAGCTGCTCCGCACCGCTTATTTGCTGGTCAAGGATCGGCAGGCGGCGGAGGAGGCGGTTATGGATGCGTTCGTGCAGGCGTATGCCAAGATCGATCAGCTTAAGCAGCCCGACAAGCTGCGGAGCTGGCTGCTGCGGATCGTCGCCAATCGCTGCCGAATGAAGATGCGGACCTGGAGCTGGAGAAGCCTGTTTCCGTTCGAGCGCGTGGAGAGCTTGGCGGAGGAGGCCGCGCCCGGGCCGGAAGAGCTGTTGCTGGCGCAGTGGCGCGCCGAACGGTTAAGCGAGGCGATCCATGAGTTGGATTACAAATATCGGGAAGTCATCGCGTTATATTACTTTAACGAATTAAGCGTGGCGGAAATCGCGGAGCAGCTAAGCAGCAACGAGAATACGGTGAAAGCCAGGCTGTCCAGAGGAAGGGCGAGGCTGAGGTCGCTGCTGGAGAAGGGGGATGAAGATGGAGCGGGAGTGTATGAATAAAAGGCTGCGAGAGGAGCTGGACGAGCTGCGGTTCGGCGGGCAGGAGGGCGTATTGCGGCGGACCCATCCCCGGTCCTGGCGCGACCGGCTGCTGGCGCTGTGGAACAAGGAGCTCGAGGTTCCGGTCGTGCCGCTCGGCCTGAGCTTTGCCGTCCTGTTGGCCGTTCTCGCCGCTTCTCAGCCGCGCAACCCGGACGACGGCGTTGAGGCGCCGACGGGAAGGCAGCTTGTGGAAGTCGGAGGCAATACGTACTGGAAGGACGATTACGAGAGGGCGGTGGCATCCATTGAAAGTGACGGTCAAGGTTAAGCATCTCGTCGTCTCCGTCTTGCTTATCGGAGTCGCGCTGTCCCTGCTGCAATTCGTCGTTATCCCGAAGCTTCAGGTCCGGGCGGCGATCAAGGATTACGAGACCGGCGCTCCGGGAGGCAAGAAATCGATGCTGGCGGCGATCGAACGGGCGGCCTCTTCCAAGAGGCTGAGGCTGGAGCTGATTCGGGATTATATGCTGTCTTACGCGGAGGCTTCCCCCATGCGCAGCTTCGACGTGTACGTCGGCCCCGGATCGACGATGAGCAGCTTTTCCCCAGACGATGGCGACAACCGGGTCTGGAGCTGGGAGGAGAAGCTGCCGTATTTGCTGGAGTACGTGTCGGAAGGGCCGGCGGACAGCTATCGGTTCGGCGCGGCCAATCAATTGGCGCAATACTACTTGAGCGAAGGCCTCTCCGCAGAGGCGCTGGCCGTACTGGAGAAGGCGGAGGAGCGGGGCGGGAGCTGGCGGGCGAAGCTGATGCTTGAGCGCGCGAAGCTGAATGCGAATCTGGGCGATTCCCAAGAGGCGATGCGGCTGGTCGTAAGGCTGGAGGCCGAGCCCCCGTCCGTCGACCTCGATTTCCCCGGCGCGGTGGCCCAACTCAAAGCGAAGCTGCTGGCCGGCCAAGGTCGGGGCGGGGAGGCGCTTGATGCGGTTGAGCGGGAGTTGAAGGCATTGGAGGAGAGGATCGCGGAGGAAAAGAAAAAGTTTCCCGACATGGGCGAGCTGAAGCCGGCCAAGCTGGAGGAACTGACGCTGCTGCGGGACCAGTTGGAAAAGGCGTTGGATGGAACCGGGGCGACCGTGTCCGGGACGGTGAAGCGAAGCGACGGCACGCCGATGGCGCGCGTCGGGGTGTTCCTCCGAAGAGAGAGCGACGTGAATCACAGCATCGTGGACGGAGAGCCGTATCAGATCCTCACGGACGCCCAAGGGCGTTATGAATTCAACAACGTCATTCCAGGCGCTTATCAGCTGTACCTCGGACTGCTGTTCGATCAGATCGACGGTTGGACTTGGCCGACGATGAACGACGACTGGATTACCGTCGGCGGAGGCGATGCGTTGACGGAGAACGTCGCGCTGCGGCCGCTGATCGACATCAAGGAACCCGTGGATGAGGCGGAGTTGACCGGGCCTACGGTGAAGTTCGCGTGGGAGCCGGTCGAAGGGGCTTCGACCTACACGCTGTACGGAACGATTCCGATCGAGAGCGGAACGTCCAGCATGGCGATTCGGGAAGGAATCGCGCAAAGCGGGATCGAGTTGTCCGCCGAAGACATCTACGAGACGACGGCCGCCTACACCTACCGGGACGTGGACGGTAAGCTCGAGCTCGATTCCGCTTCCGTCCTCGGCTTCTCGAACCCGAATCTTCGCTATTCATGGTATGTCGAAGCGTACGATAAAGACGGCAGGCTGATCACCAGAAGCAACGGCTACCGGTTGAACGAGGACACGATGGGCGCGCTGCCTTTCTTCTACCTGAAGGAAAGGACATTGACCGCCGCCGATCGGCTTATGCTGGACGGCAGGCCGGACGAGGCGTTGGACGAGTATAAGCGGGCGTACGAAGCCGATTCGCGCGACCGCCACAGTCTGCATATGATCGCTCGCATCTACGGCGCGCAGGCTTCCTTGGCTAGATCCGACGAACTCCGAGCTCAGGCGGTTCCCTATTTGGAGGCGCTGCTGCAGCTTGCTCCCGGCAACCGGAACGTACTCTTCGAGCTGTTCGACCATTACGACAAACGCAGCGAATGGATCAAGGCCGAGGCGTATTACGTGCGGTATTTGACGGCAGGCGGGGGGAAAACGAACGGTTACTCGCAGTCTCGGTACGCGACTTCTCTCATGAAGATGAGACGGACGGAGGAGGCGATCGTGCAGTTCCGCGAAGCAATGGAAAGCGACCGGTCGCACCGCTTCGCCGGCAACTACTTGGCGGCGGAGCTGTATGCCGGCACATCGTTCGGGAAGGTCGCCGAACTGGCGACGGAGTATCCGGAGAGAGCTCCTTACAAGAACGGAACGCCCGATTGGAAGAAGCTGACCGAAGCTCTGGCGGCGGAGAGCGAAGCGGACAAGGAAGCTTACGGCAAGCTGCTCAAGAGCGCGCTGGAAGCTTGCTTCGACGGAGATTCGCAAGCGATGGACGCGATCGGGCAGCCGGCGCTTCGGGCTTTTATAGCCGCATTGCGCAAAGTCGATTGAGTCGAATCCCGGCAAGGAGGACAAAAAAAGCAAATTCGGTTCCCTGAGAGGAAACGCCCGCCCTAAGCGGGCGTTTTTGCCGTTAAGCTCTCGATTGCTTGCCTTGACTTCCCCTCACCTCGAATCTACACTGATATAATTCATAAGGCGAAACGTCATCGGAGGGAAAGATTTGGCTACAAACGCGGGAGTCAAAGGGGCGGCGAGTCCG
>JAEZZE010000331.1 GCA_023418755.1 Bacillota bacterium
GTGTGACGCAAAAAAGCTGAGCGGACGGGATACCGTCAAAAGAAGGGAAAAGGCACTACGTACATGTTCAAAATGTGACGCAAAAAAGCTGAGCGGACGGGATACCGTCAAAAGAAGGGAAAAGGCACTACGTACATGTTCAAAATGTGACGCAAAAAAGCTGAGCGGACGGGATACCGGAAAAGGAGGGATAAGAGCCCCCCGGCTCTTGAATTCCCGCCCGATTGCAGTAAAATTATCCCTAGCGAGGTGAGCGCATGAATCTGCAAAAACGCAAAGACCGCGAAGAACTCGAGCGGCGCATTCCGGCCATGCCCTGGTACGTCGACAAATTCATCCATTATAAACTGCCCGATCTCTCTCCGTCCTCCTTGCTCGAATACGTCCGCGACTACGAGATTTTCCTCTCGTGGCTGATGACGGAAGGGCTGACCTCGGCGCCGAAAATGTCGGAAGTCCCGCTGGAAGATTTGGAGAAGCTGCATATGGACAGTGTCGATCATTTTCGCATGCATCTGGCGACGAAGCGCGATCATGCCAACGCGAGAACGACGATTTCGCGCAAGCTTTCTTCCCTACGCTCGTTGTTCCACTACTTAAGCCAGATTGCCGAAGACGACAACTTCTATCCTCTGCTCAAGCGCAACGTCATGGCCAAAGTGTCGGTCAAGCGCACGCATAAACCAAAGGATACGGCCGCTAAGCTAGAAGGCAAGCTTCTTCAGGAGCAAGAAATCATCGAATTCATTAACTACATTAAACAAGATTACGCCCACGACGTCGCCGCGAACAAGCAAGCGATTTACTCGCATGAGCTCAACCGGATCCGCGACTGCTGCATCGTCAGCCTCATTCTCAATTCGGGCTTGCGCGTGTCGGAGCTGGTCAACCTAAATCTGGACGACGTCGATATCAAGAAGCGGCTCGTCTACGTCTATCGCAAAGGAAAAAACGACGATACGTTCAAGACGCCCGTCTATTTTCGCCAGGACACGATTCCGGATCTGGAGGAGTACATCGCTCAGCGAGATACGAGATATCAAGCCCCGAAACGCGAAAAGGCGATGTTCCTGGCGATTGCCAACGGCAAGAAGGAAGGGTCGCGCATGACGAAGCGGGCGATCCAGGCGATGGTGCTCAAATACGCCAAACGTTTCGGCAAGCCCTACTTGTCCGTGCACAAGCTGAGACACTCCTTTGCCACCGATTATTATCTGAGCAACGATCTGTACAAAACGCAGGAGCAACTCGGCCACGCCTCCCCCGAGACGACGCAAATTTACGCCCATCTCACCGACAAAACGATGGCCGAAGCGATCGACCGCCGCCGGGAAGAAGGCTAAAACGGGAACAGCGGTGGTCTGGCCGCTGTTCCCGTTTTATACGCTTTTCTGAAAGAAAGTTCTGTAAAAACATTGAAATTAACTGTATTTATTCTGCTAGTTGATTAAAAATAAAACTGTTTATCGTCTCTATCCAACATTCGATCGAATTCCTCTAACTTTGTTTTTAAAAGGTGGTATGCCCCGTCCTTGGCTCCTATTCTTTCTAGTTCACTGAGGGAAATAGGAACAATTAACTTACCACCTGCTAGTTGATGTCTAATTTCTTCTATAGCAACGGAAGTAAAACCAGCCGTGCTAATAATCACCGCTCCATGAATTCCTTTAGCTTCCATTGTTGGAGCCAGGTTTCGAATATCAGACACCTGAACTTTATTTCTTCTATTTTTGCATTCGACGAGTATTGACGCACCGAGTCTCCAAAGCCAAGAATCATAAGAAATGTTACAGCAGTAAAGATCTACTTCAGCTCTACCTCTTTTCGATCTAGCGTCAACAACTTTTAAGCCTGGAATCATTTCGAAAAAATATTGAACCAGTTGCTCTAATTTCTTTCCCTTTTCAAAGGCTTGAGACACTTCCTTCAATTGACGAAGAGAAGTTTCCCAATAAAAGTGATCGAAAATTACTGAACACGTTTTATTTCTGATTGAAAGACCGGAATTTTCACGAATAAACTTATTAACTGTTGGCAAAAAGGCATGCCGATTTCGCATCATCAGTAAAATGTTTTTGGAAACTCCCGGTTCTTCTTCTCCTTTTAGATATTCCCTTATTTCGTTTAACTTCCTTTTTAATACTGAAACAAATAGATTTACTTCTATGATTCTTGGTTTGATCAAAATAAAAGGAGAAACGTATTTCCCTAAGTATTTACAGTAACGGCGATATAGATGGCCGAGATCAATTGTTGCTAAATCGTTATCATCCGTAGTAGCCAACACATAAAGAAACACATAGATCCACTCTGAAATTAAATCTATGTTGTTGAAATAATAGCCAAAAGCGTAGATAGGGTTAAGTAATATTTCTTCCACTTCCCCTGCAGTCCATTGACCAACATGCTCGCTTTTCAGTTTGCTTAAATCATCCTCAAAATTATCTGATAGAGGTAAAAACAATCCTCCCTCTAACAGCGCCCCCCAGCTACCATACTGGTCAGGGAAAGTCGCTAATACTTTGCGACCAACCATGTTGCGTAAAATAAAGGACCGAGTTAAACATTGATAGCCCTTCAGTATTAGCCGTTCATTGTCTAACCAAAAAGTGAGCGATTGCTGCACTTCAGCTTTCAAGGTTTCATTTGGTTTGGATGACCAGTAGAACACCAAAACCTCTAGTTCCTCTTGTTCTTTGTGGCTCACTTTAGTCATCTGAGGATAATTGATAGCATCAGGTGTCATCAACTCTGACAAATAGAGCCAGGACATTGATTCTAAACAGTAGCGATCTGCTTCGTTTACCTTTTTTGCTATTTTTCTGAGAATCCGTTCACTCACCAAATATTGCTCGAACGCATCTTGAATTTTTGTTCTCCAAGTTTGCTCTACATCACTAAGCTTATCTTTGTGCCCAGCAATAACGTACATTCTTGGAACTTGCTCACAGTCCTCAGTATCAACAGGAATGAAATGACTTGAACGAGCTTTCTCTACAAAATCCTGAAAAGGATAGTAGTAATTATCAATGCAATGGACCATCATTTTTTCTTCTCTTATTGAGCCATCGATAATGGTAAGCAACAATCCTGTGCTGTCAGGGAATCTCATATTTCCTCCTAATTAATCATTCGAGACGAACCTACGAGTTTTTGGATCCGTTATATACGAATCAAGGCGGGAACAGAAGTTGGAATTTACTGCCGTTTCTATTTTCAATAATACTTGCCTATGAATATTCTCTACAAAATCACACACTCCTAGAGCCTCAAGAATATCCAATAACTTTGGATCGGCCCCGTATGCTTTAAAATCAAGTTCGTATTCATCTTCATCCGACTTCGATCCATTTTCAATTACAAACTGGCTGAAACGTAACAGATTTGAATGGTTTTCTTCAGTATTTTCCATTTCAGAACTACTTAGATAAAGTTCAATACTTAACAAATCAAGATCAACAAACTCAAATGCAGAAGCCTCTAATCCATTACAACATGATCCCGGATAGTCTGGAAGAAACGTATCCTGAGGAATTTTGAAGTTCAATTTGAGATCAAAAAAACTGAGAGTGGAAGTACATAATGTTCTGGAACTTGTCGCATCTACGGATGTTAAATAGTTATTCAAAATCGGAAGCAAATATTGTTGATTAAAATACTGAAGATCCAGCTCAGAACACATTACCCAAATGTCGTGCTCACTATCTATAAAAGCATCGCGCAGGTTTAAGAACTCCTTATAAGGAATGGTTTTTTTCTTATCCCTGGAAGAAAGAAAACTTTTTAACGACAAATACGACTGAAATAAAAGAGTTTGAAACTCGTACCATTTCCCTCTCTGAACGATAAAAGGAAAAGCAAGTATTGTGGGCAAATCAATTGCTCCCGATTCTAGTTTATTTTTAAAAACCGGATAATTTGCAAGGGTCCGTTCGGAAAAAATAATCTGTCCCTTTTTCATCATTTCAAAAGCAAATTCAGAAAACATGTCGATCATTGATTCAATCTCAGTAGCAGAATTCAATTGATTGATTTGAGTACATAAGTATGATGCAAACTCTTCGTAGAACAAGGCACTTGTCGATGGAAATTTTTTCTTTTCACGATAGTAAGCCATCAATACAGATACTCTATTCCAATTACTATAAAAAGGCTGAATGAACCAAGGTGTTTCGCTTTCAAAAAGCAAAACTAAGGCTCTAGCTTCTGATGCAGATTGAGCGTTATTTTCAATAAAATCCACAATATCTTGATCAAGTATTTCCTCTGATTTCCCTAACAAAGAGTCTTTTTCTATATTGATCATTTCTTCTTGTTTTTTTCGCTGTTCTTCTTTAGCTCTGCTTTTTCTTTCATTACTTTCAACCGCATTTAATCGGCTCGTTTGATCCTCCTCATCTAAATAACCTGCATTAATTTTTAGTTCTTTTCGAAACGTTTTGCTATCGCGGAGCTTAAATCTTTCCAATATCTCCGGGTACACTATGTCAATTAACCAGTCAATTCGGTCATATTCTCCATTCGAAGCGAAAAAATCAATATCATCAAGCAGTATATATTTAATTTTTCGTTTTATCGTCTTATAGTTAATTTTATAAAACTCGGAGAATTCTTCCGGAAAAATATCTCTAAATTGATGACAAGCAAGCACATGCTCGGCAAATCTTGAACGCTCATAGAAGTCATTAATCAGCTTATTCCGGTCAAGCTTAATCTTTAATGGAATCACTTCTTGAATTAACCCTGGAAATGCGACCATATCATCATAAGATAATGGGTAATCCTCTTCATGAATTAATGAAGCTAGATACTGAATTTTATCTTTAATAAACTCATCCATTTTGGGATTTTCATTAACCCCAAAATGAAAGATAACATCTTCTAACTTTTTTACAATACAATCTTCCGGCGCCTCATCAATACATGGCATGCGCTCGAAAACATCCCTCTCAGGATATGAATATTTTAAAATATCAAAATCAGAGATTATTCTATCTCGAAGTATAATGACCAGGTTCTCCGGTAAATGTATCATCTTTTGATAAAAAATATCGTCATCTGAAATGTCATAGATACTACGAGTTGAACTGGTAGCGTTAAACATAAAAAAGAGCTGATTAATAAACGGACAACCTTGAATGAACATCTTGCCATAGTATAGTATATTATTCGCCAAATGCTGATATAAAAAATCCTTAATAGAGGGGTTCTGGAACTTCACTAGAATTGTTGACGATGTTCTCTGATAGTAGGTCTTAATCATTGTTTTTTCTAATTGTGTAACTATGCTATCAAATTCCAATCCTTGATCTAGTATGTTAATTTGCCCTCCAGCCTCTATTCAAGAATAATAAGATGACTTTAAGTCCATCAATCTCATAGGTTGAGAGGACAAAAATAATATAAGAGCAGCTATCTTTGCACCGAAAGTCTGCTTCATAAAAATATTTTTCCAGAAGTCCAGTGGTTCATTTAAATAATTCAGAAATTCCTTAAAAAACTCTACAGGAGCACTTTCTTCGAACAAAACTGAACCTTGATCCAGAAAAGTCTCAATAATCCTGGGATTATAATTAGGATGGTTAATGATTTCTTCATATCTCTCAGCTATAATTCGCACATAGTTCCATTCAAGACGAGAGAAATAAAGATGATTGAACAAAATTTTTGTCCTAATCAACTCAGAGTAATCTTCCAGTTGAAGAAAGCACTTGCCAATATTCAGTGTTTTGCTGAGTTGCTCATTTTGATATTCAGCCATCCCTTGCTGTAATACATATTCACGACTAGCCAAAATTAAAATCTTATTTGAGGACTCAGAAACTTGCTTAATAAACCTCAACAAGTGTTTTTCTTCGTTATGAGGGAACTTTTCATCTTTGAACGTATCTCCCCAAAAGTCATCGAAAAAGAAAATCTGCTTCTCATTCTCTTTATACCTTTTACGTGCAATACCAACAGTATTGGCATAAATGAAATCTTGGTACCCTTTGCGTTGTAAAAAATAAGCAACTAAACTGCGGCCTAAAGTTGTTTTTCCAATGCCAGGTTCCCCCGAAATCAACACGTATCTGAATTTATCTAATATATCGATAGCTCGTACAAAACTAGGATTTTGAACGAATACTTTAACTGAACTCTTTATTTCCTCTAACTCATAACTTGATTCAGTCAAGATATCTCGGTGAACAATTTCATCAACTAGTCCAGTTAAAACATTAGTGCTGCTGAGCCAAAGTTTATAGTGGGTGCGTTCTACATTCTGATACTGCTCTTGCGCGAGTAACCGATTCAAATCATCTCTGTCCATAATGTCAGTGCGATCCTTAATTAACCCATCGAATAAATTCAATATCTCATCACGCTGAGACAATTCTAATTTTATGGACGTAACGAGAATATATCTTGTTGGACGTGAAGCCGTCGCTTTCTGTTTTTCTTGATTCTTTAAGACGTTAAACAACTGCCTGTAATTGTTCTGATAGCATTTTACCTGAACAACAATTTTTGTCGTGTCTTCGCAATATCGAAGATCGATTCCCCCATCTCTCCCCCGTCCAGATATTTCAAAATGTAGGTTTTCTCTAATCTCCAAAATATCTTGGACCAATTCTTCAAATTCGCGTGGAGATAAACAATTATGAAAATCATAATTTGGCGGTATTTTGATCACCTTCTTTTTCATGACTAAGTTGTTCTTGGACCCAAGTTAAACAAATAACGGGTCTAGCATTTTCAGACATTAGTGTCGACTCGGTGTCATTCATATTACAATTATAATAAAAAAAAACATTTTTTACAGAGAATTTCGCATCTAAATCATCAAAAAAACAGCTGCCATCTCAAACCGACTCCTACTTTTTACAATAGAAAGCTGGAACGCGCCATGAAATATGGTAAACTCATATAGGTGAGTTTCATTTTCATTTACATTCTGACGGCCATGATTAAATTGCTTCTCTAAGTTAGATGCTACAATCGTGGTCATGGCAGCTGCTGCCGAATTATGAAGAGGACGAGGTGCATGATGATGGATTACCGGATCGAGAAAGACTCGCTCGGAGAGGTGAAGGTTCCCGCGGATAAGCTGTGGGGCGCGCAGACGCAAAGAAGCTTGGGCAACTTCAAGATCGGCACGGAGAAAATGCCGCTGGAGCTCGTTCGCGTGTTCGCCCTGCTCAAGAAGAGCGCGGCTCTCGTCAACGCGGAGCTTGGCAAGCTGTCGGCCGACAAAGCGCAGGCTATCGTCGAAGCGGCCGACGAGATCGCCCGGGGCGACTGGGACGAGCACTTCCCGCTTGCGGTATGGCAGACGGGCAGCGGCACGCAGTCCAACATGAACGTGAACGAAGTCATCGCGAACCGCGCCAATGCGCTACTGGCCGGTCGAGGCTCCGAGCATCGCATCCACCCGAACGACGACGTCAACAAATCGCAAAGCTCCAACGATACGTTCCCAACCGCCATGCATATCGCGGCCCTTGTCGCCGTGGAAGACCTCGTCCTGCCCGCGATCGACACGCTGAAAGCGACGCTGCAAGCCAAGAGCGAGCAGTTCGCGGACGTGATCAAAATCGGCAGGACGCATCTGCAGGACGCCACTCCCCTCACGCTCGGCCAGGAGATCGGCGGATGGGTCGCGATGCTGGACAAATCCGGGCGCATGATTCAGGAATCCGCCGAATACTTGCGCGACCTGGCAATCGGCGGAACCGCCGTCGGAACGGGCATCAACGCCCACCCTCAGTTCGGAGACAAGGTGGCGGACAAGCTGAGCGAGCTGACCGGCAAACGGTTCCGTTCGGCCCCTAACAAGTTCCACGCCCTGACGAGCCACGACGAGCTGGTCCACGTTCACGGCGCGTTCAAAGCATTGGCCGCCGATCTGATGAAGATCGCCAACGACGTCCGCTGGCTGGCCAGCGGTCCCCGCAGCGGTATCGGGGAGATTACGATTCCCGCCAACGAACCGGGAAGCTCGATCATGCCGGGCAAAGTGAACCCGACCCAGTCGGAAGCGATGACGATGGTCGTCGCCCAGGTGCTGGGCAACGATGTCACGGTCGGCTTCGCGGCTAGCCAGGGCAATTTCGAGCTGAACGTGTTCAAGCCGGTCATCATCTACAATTTCCTGCAATCGGCTCGATTGCTGGCCGACGCGATCTATTCGTGGAACACCAACTGCGCCGTCGGCATCGAAGCCAATATCCCCGTCATTCAGGAACATCTCGAGCGTTCCCTTATGCTCGTAACGGCCCTGAACCCGCACATCGGCTACGAGAACGCGGCGTCGATCGCCAAGACGGCGCATGCGGAAGGCTTGACGCTGAAGGAAGCCGCTTTGCGTAGCGGGCTGTTGACGGAGCAGCAATTCGATGAGATCGTCCGTCCGGAGCGCATGATCCATCCCAATTAAAGAGAGAGCAGGAAGCAAGGCGCCCGCGCCCTACTTCCTGCTCTTCTTGCTTGCGATCCAAAAAGCCAAAACGATGACCGGGATGAGAATAAACCACGGCACATTGATCGTGCTTTGCGTTATCGCCGACAGGATCAAGACCAGAACGACAAAGCCGATGAGATACAGACAGCCTCTTCCGAACGTTTCCAAACCCTCTCTCCTTTCCGGGGGATACTACCGAGGAAATCAGGTGAAGCAATGACCAAAGCCCCCGTCAAAGTCTTGTTCGTGCTTGCGATAGGTTTCTTTGCACCGCTCTTTCTTTACCCTAGGCCGACGTTCTCGCTGGCTGTCCGACCCGAATATGCCAAGTGGGGAGTCGTGGCGATGGAAGCAACCAAAGCCGAATACGGCATCCCCATTGTCGATTACCTTCACCTTGGAAGGTACCCTTCCGCACCGGGCACGGCCGAAGAAAGATTCAAGCTGAGGCTTAAAGACCGGGAACGGGAATTCGGTGTCATCGTCTCCGTTCGATTTTACACGGCGAACGATCGTCTTATCTCCGTCAAGTTTCAAGAGACGGATCGTTCAGCCTTTCGAAGAAGGTAAAACGATTGCCGAACGGGTCCGTAATCCGAACCTCCAGACAACCGAAGGCTCGCTCCAGTCCCGGTCTGGCGTAGCCGTACTTTTTGGCCGTCAAAATCTCGTGATAACCGGTCAGATTCGGCAGCTCGATGCGAAGCGCCGAGCCGGGCGTGCAGTCGCCATAGTGCTCGGTCAGATGCAGCGAGCAGCTTCCCAACGATACTTGCGTGTACAGGGGCATGTCCGGCTCGTACCGGTGCTCCCAATCCTGGCGGAAACCGAGGTAATCCACGTAAAACTCTTTCGCCTTGCCTACGTCGAATATTCGCAGCAACGGAGTTACCGAAGAAGCCGCGAAGTTTGCGTCAACCATATCGCTATTCCCCTCTCTCTTGGCGCTGCTTCGAAACTGACACGACCTGCGCTACGGCACGCCCGTTGTAATGCGGAGGCACCGGCCGATCAACGCTTCCGGCTTCGATGGCGGCAACGCTCCGGCTGCGCGGTTCGCCGCCTTCGGAATCGGCTTGCCGGATCCAGAGCGTCGATTCCCCGTCCGCCTCCGATCAGCGCGACGATAACGTACTATTACTGATCGCTTGCGTTGTGTAAGCCCCATCTTCATAGATGAGGCAATTGAGCTGCGCTCCGTACGCGCAGCCTCCGTCGATGGCGATTTTGTCGTTGTGAAACCAGACCTCGGGAATCCCGTGAATTTCTTCGGCCCTCGTATGGCCGAACACGACCGTGCGGTCGAACTTCGATTTTGAGCGGAAGAAATCCTTCTTTATATACATAAAATCGCGGACAGGCTGATCCTTCCAATTCGGGTAAGCGGGATTCAACCCGGCATGGACGCATATGTGCCGCTCGTCCTCGTAAAATAGAGGAAGCTTCTCCAGAAAATCGATATGATGCCCGTAATGGCCTTCGATATAAGCGATCGCCTCGCGAAGAATGTCCCCGTTCATTTCTTCCCGGTCCCAGTCGCAGTAGCTGAAGATCGTTTGCTTACCGCCGTGCTCCATAAACTTCGACCGTACGTACGAATCGTTCGTGCGGATCAAGTCGACCAGCCTTTGGTCGTGATTTCCCCTAAGAGCGATCGCGCCGTGACGTTCCACAAGCTCCATAACCTTGGCGACGACCTCCCTGCTCCTCGGCCCTCTATCCACGTAATCGCCCAGCAGAACGAGCCGGTCCTGCCCCGGGTCGTAGCGGATCTCCTCCAACAATCGCTCGAACGGCTCCAGACAGCCGTGGATATCGCTGATCATAAGCGTCCGCTTCATATCGTCACCTGCCCTTCGACGGGGATGCTCATCCGGATTCCCGCCACTTTGCGCGGTCCCTCCTGGAGACGAACTTCATAGGGCGCAAATCCCAAACCGGCGTAGAACAGCAGCGCGCGGGTGTTCGTATTGTGGCAGACGAGCCGAACCGTCTGGACGCGATGCTCTTCGGCCGCTCGGTTAATTAGCGTCTGAATCAAATAGGCGGCTGCTCCCGAGCCCCTGCTCGAAGGACGAACGATGACGTTGCCGATCCAGCAATCCGCCCCTTCGTTTACCTCGTACAGATTGCCGTACCCGATCAAATCATCGGAATCGGTTACGACAGTGAGGCAGCTTCGTCCGGCGGCGGCCGAACGAAGCTGCTGCGCGGTCAACGGATACGTCGATTTCGGATACATGTAGAAGGCCTCGTCTTCGTTTTGCGGAAAAGATGCGATTACCGGGAAATCCGCGTCTGTGGCGTCACGGTATTGAAACATAGCGGCCTCTCCCTTCTATTAACGTTATTAACTACCACCCTTATATCATTCTGCGCTCTCCCTCCTCATTCCTTTTTTCGTTTATTCGATTTTTACGCCGCGCAACGCCGAATAAGACCGCGAGACAACGCGGCCTTGTCTATGACGTTCGGTTTACTCGTTCGGAACGAACGCCTCTTTGCCTCCCGAGCTTTCGTACGCTCCCAATACGGAGTTCAACAATCCCGGAAATCGCTCTTCCAGATCTTCCGAGCGCAGCGAGAGCAATCTCTGCGTCCCGGCCACGCGGACCCGTATAAGTCCGGCTTCGCGCAGGGTGCGCGAGTGATGCGAGAACGTGGACTTGACCACGGGAACTTCGATGTCCCCGCAAGCTTGTTCTCCGGCCTTGCGCAGCTCGGAGACGATATATAAACGTACGGGATCGCTCAAGGCATAAAGCACCGAGGATAACTGGATATCGGCTCTGTCGGGATGGTATAGCAGTTTCATCTCTAGTCTTGCCTCCTCTGCTCAAGCTTCTGATTGCATTTTACCATATGCCGTGCTATATTTCTAATATTCGATTACAATCGAACTATGGAAACGGGGAGAAACCGACATGTCCATTCCGCAACAAGCTTTGCCCGGCGTCAGGCCGGAGCGTCCAGCGATGAAAGAAGGCTTCGTGACTTTAATCCTCGGCCTGTCGGTCGTTCTGGTCATCATGAATACGATGATGTTCAATCTCGCCTTACCCGACGTCGCTGCGTCCTTCCGCCTATCGCCTTCTTCAACTTCATGGATCGTGACGGGATACTCCATCGTATTCGCGATCTCTTCCATAACGTACAGCAGGCTTTCCGATTTCATTCCGCTTAGAAGACTGTTTCTGATCGGCATCTTGTCGCTGAGTCTGGCGGCCGTCGCCGGTTATTTCAGCGACAGCTTCCTATCGCTGCTGCTCGTGCGACTTGTGCAAGCTTCGGGCGCAGGCGCGGTGCCTTCCTTATCTCTCGTCCTGATATCGAGATACGTGCCGATCGAGCGCCGAGGCAAAGCGATGGCCGTCATTATGTCGGCGGTCTCGCTCGGACTCGGTCTCGGTCCGGTTGCGGGAGGCGCGATCGTCGAATATTTAGGCTGGCACTACTTATTCGTCGTCACCGCGGTTACGCTTCTGCTCACGCCCTTCTTCGCGACGCTCATTCCCGCGGAGAAACCGCAGAAAGGCTCCTTCGACATAGCGGGGGCCGCCTTCGCCGCAATCGGAACGACAGGGCTGCTGCTCTTCCTGACGAGCTCGTCCTGGATCGCGCTCGCGGTCGGAGCGGCTTCCCTGCTGCTGTTCGTCGTGCGCATAAGAACGGCGGCAGAGCCGTTCGTGATGCCCGCTCTGTTCCGCAACCGTACCTACCTCATGCTGGGAGCGGTCGGCATTGCCGGTTACTTGTGCAGCTTCGCGACGTTATATCTGCTGCCCCAAATTCTCGTGCGCCATTACGAATTAAGCGCCATCGCCGCCGGATTGGTGATTTTCCCGGGATCGCTGGTCTCGATGCTCGTCTCGAGGAAAGTCGGCAGCGTCATCGATCTGAAGGGGAACGACGCGATCATTCGCTATGTCCCCTTCGTCATGCTGATTTCCGTCGTTCTGTTCGCTTTGTTCGTCGGAGCGGGATACGTCGCCCTCCTGTTTGCCTACATGATACTCAGCGTCGGCTTTACGTTCCTGACCAGCAGCGTTTCCAACGAAATGTCCAGAATATTGGAGCCGAAGCAGATCGGCTCGGGAATGGGGCTTTTCCAATTATTGCAGTTTTTCAGCGGCGCTTTCGGCGTGGCTTTGACGGCGAGCGCCCTCGGTTGGCAGAAGGCGTACACGCTCCCGCACGCCTTCGGCAACATTTATTGGGGTTTGGCCGTCGTCGTTCTCGCCTCGGTCTTCTGCGGACTGACTTATCTTCGATCCAGAGGACGGCAAGCGACGGCCGCTTAATGCGTTTTGGGCGCGGCGATTTTCTTCCCGGCCCACCCCGTCGCTTGGCCGCGGCTTACCGAAACGGCGGCCATGATCAAGCTTAGGATCGCGGCGGCGCTCGCGAGCCAGGGGTGATAGCGGACCGAGGCGGCCGCTTCCGCCGCAACACCTCCGATTCCCGCCCCGGCGGCGACCCCGAGATGAAGGATCGACGTATTCAGGCCGAGCACGAGATTGGATCGGTCGGGAGCTTGCTGGATGAAGTACGTCTGGGTCGCGGGAATCACGAGCGCCATCGAGAACATCCAGAGCAGCAAGAAGGCTAGCGCCGGAATGGCCGCAGCTCCCAACGAGGGCAGCAGCGCAAGCGTTGCGGCGAGCGTCCCGAGGCCGCCCAAGAGAAGCCGCTTAGCGCCCCAGCGATCCGTCCACGCTCCGCCCGCTCGCGAGCCAATGACGCTGAATACGCCTAATGCAAGCATCATGTATCCGAGCTCCGCCGTGTTCAAACGAACGATGCTTTGCAAATACGGCGTGACATAACTGTTCATCGTCGAGCTGCTCATGCTGAAGAAGAAGGAAAATACGAATCCCGTCGCCAGCGCTGGCGACTTCAAAACGGCGAACTGGCGCGCAAATGGAATGCGGTCATCCCCGTCGACGGCCGGAAAAAACTTGACGATTAGCAGCATCACGCTCATTGCCAGTACGGCCAAACCCGCGAAGATGACCCGCCAGCTCCACCAATCCGCCAACGCGATGCCGAGCGGAATGCCGATCACCATGGAGACGCTCACTCCGAGCACCACCGTTCCGACCGCTCCGCCAACCTGCGAAGGCACAGCCAATTTTGCAGCCGAGCTGATCGCGACGACGGTAAAGACGCCCGACGCCAGGCCGACGACCGCTCTTGAAATCAAGATCATGTCGAGTTCCGAGCTGAGGAACGTGATAAGGTTTCCGAGCGCGAATACGGCTAATGAATAAATCAGCAATGTTTTGCGTCCGATCCGCGACGTCAGAGCGACGATGAACGGCGTACCCATTGCGAAAGCCAGTGAAAACGCCGTTATCAACTGGCCGGCCAAGGCGATGGAGACGCCAAGATCGTCCGCGATCGGCTTCAGCACCCCTCCCACGATCAGCTCCGCGGCCCCCGCCACGAACGCACCAAGCGCAAGCAGTAATACTCCTGCTTTTTTCATGAAAAACACCCTTTCGATCGCCCTTTTTGTCGACTTAACGGATCCGTTAATTGACATTATAGAGCCGGTGCTTTCATAATGTAAGAAGGCAAGTTTGTTTGATGTAATCCGATCTATTTGACCAACTATAATTTCGTAAGTGGGTGACCGAAGTTGTCCGATAAAGCAGCACAGGAGCCTGTAACCCCAATTCAATCCATTGAGTCCGCTCCTGCCTACCCCAACATCTGCAACGCGTTGATCATTCTCGGCTCCAAGTGGGCGTTTCCCGTGTTGGCCGAACTTGCGGCCGGTCCGATCCGATTCAAGCAGCTGCAAAGAAATACGAAGGTGATCAACACGCAGTCATTGACCGATACGCTTCGCCTGCTGGAAAAAGCAGGCGTCGTGCGCAGGGAGGTGTTCCCTACCGTTCCGGTGTCGGTAGAGTACTCCCTAACGGAGAGCGGCAACGATTTTCGTTCGGTACTCGGTGAAATGGATCGGTGGGCTACGAAGTGGGGAAGATCCCGCGCGGAAGTTCAATGATCCGTTGCATGCTTGCAAGCCGATCTACAAACCAGGCCACACGATCCTGACTTGGTTTTAAGACCAGCCTCGATCATTCGAGATATCGGAAATGGGGGAAGCAAATTTCTCGCTATCCTGGACATCGGAATCCTCCTGCGAATAAAATTCCAACTCAGAAAGTCGGATATAATGTCCAATTTAGCTTGGTTGACTGGGCAAAGCAACCCGAGCCTTAGCGCGTCAGGCGCTTCGCTTCGTTCAAGCAAGCTTGTCCCATGCCGACTTTTGAAGAAATTCGTGTTTTGGGCATGAAAAAGAGACTGCCCCATAAGTAAAGAGAATCGTACCGAACTAGGGTCGTCTAGTACGTCTCTACTTATGGGAACAGCCCGTTTCTCCGGCTAAACGCGCCGCCGCTTTACTTCCGCATGTAAATTCCGGCGAATGCTGCAGCAAGCACAATAATTAACGCCGTTAAGATTAAGAAATAGCTTTTCCGGCCAAGATGCTCCGTCTGCCTGTCGAAAAACTCTCCCTTTCGAAACGCGCCCATCGTCAATCCAATCCCCGGATTGGCCGTCACGCTCAGGAAGCTTTTGAATGTTCGCATGCCTTAGATCAGCGTCTGAAGAGCTTCCGCCTTGAACGCCCGCAGCTCGTCGAACCGTCCGTCGCGCACTTTCGCCGCCCAGGACGGATCGGCCAGCAGCGACCGGCCGACGGCGACGAGGTCGAACTCCTCGCGCTCCAGCCGGTCGAGCAGCTCTCCGATGTCGGCGACGTTCGAGCTTTGCCCGCGGAAAGCTCCGTTGAATTCGCCGTCAAGGCCGATAGAGCCGACCGTGATCGTCGGCTTGCCGGTCAGCTTCTTTACCCATCCGGCGAAGTTCAAATCCGATCCCGCGAACTCCGGCTCCCAGAAGCGACGCGTCGAGCAGTGGAAAATATCGACTCCGGCTTCGACGAGCGGCGCCAGAAACCGCTCCAGCTCCTCAGGCGTTTTGGCTAGCTTGGCATCGTAAAACCCCGCCTTCCATTGGGAAATGCGCAAAATGATCGGATATTCCTCGCCTACCGCGCGCCTGCACGCTCTTACGATATCGGCCGCGAACTTCGTGCGGGAGACGAGATCGCCCCCGTACTGATCGTCGCGTCGGTTAGTTTGTTCCCAGAAAAATTGATCGATCAAATAGCCGTGCGCGCCGTGCAGCTCTATACCGTCAAAGCCGAGGCGCTTGGCATCCGCCGCCGCCCGTCCGAACGCTTCGACGATCGACTCGATCTCTTCGACCGACAGCGGCTCGGTCGTCTTCTCCCCCGACAAGTCGAGGCCCGAAGGGCCGACCGACGGCGCTTCCGGATTCGGAAGCGAGCCGTTGTCGCGCGTCATGCCGACATGCCATAGCTGAGGCACGATTTTGCCGCCTGCCTCGTGAACCGCGGCGACGACTTTCGCCCACCCGTCCAAGGACGCTTCGCCATGGAACAGCGGAACGTTCGGATCGCCCGTCCCTGCCGGATGATCGATTATCGTGCCTTCGGTGACGATTAAGCCGACTCCGTTCTCCGCTCTGCGCCGATAATAGGCCGCCACGTCCGGTCCCGGCACTCCGCCCGGAGAACGACTCCGGGTCATCGGGGCCATGACGACCCGATTCGACAATTCAAGCTTCTCCGACGCGAACGGTTTAAACAACGTCTTTGCCGCATGCTGCTGCGCGTTATAGGTTTCTTTGCTCACTCCGTTACCTCCAATTTGTTTTTATTTAATCTGTATATACATAAATATAGATATACACAAAAGATAAAAAAACATAAGAAAAAAAGCTAGAGAAAGTGTTGGAGCCGATCGATAAATTGCTTGATCCCTTCTTCGTCGCGCCGGTAGTACGTCCATTGGCAATGACGTCTGGATTCCAGCAGCCCGGCCTGCTGCATTTTCACAAGGTAGCCCGAGATGACCGATTGAGCGAGTCCGGATTTATCCGCGATTGCCCCTACGCATATCCCCCCTTGGAAATCGCAGTTCGACGGCATACGGCTTTGCGGTCCGAAATGCCGTTCAGGCTCTTTCAACCACTCCAAAATGCGAATTCTCGTCTCGTTCGACAGCGCCTTGATGATCGATAAAGTATCCATGAGCTTAGTATATCTATTTTTATAGAAATGTAAATACTTTGACGGATATCCATCCTTTATTCGCACCAACCGAAGCAGCGGTCCCTTATATGCCGTAGCCTAGGCACGCGGAACAGCGGCTTCGGTCTAACCAGATTACAGCGCCTCGACAATATCGCCCGCCAGCAGCGAGCCGATCGAGCCGCGTTCCTCAGCGGCGCGGTCGCCTGCCGTTCCGTGCCAGTAGACGCCGACGGCCGCAGCCTTCTCGCCGTCGAAGCCCTGGGCGAGCAAGCTGCCGATCATGCCCGCCAGCACGTCTCCCGAGCCGCCTGTCGCCATGCCCGCGTTGCCCGTCGTATTCACCCAGGCGTTCCCGTCCGGCGAAGCGATGACGGTGCGCGCTCCTTTCAACGCGACGTGAACGCCGAACCGCCCGGCAAGCCGGCGCGCGGCTCCGAGCCGATCCCGTTCGATCTCGGGAACGGATACGCCGCACAACCTGGCCATCTCCCCCGGATGCGGCGTCAAAACCGTCGCTGCTCGTCGCTGGCCCCATGCCGCGAGCTCGCCGGAGCCGATCGCCTCGGCAGCCATGTTCAGCGCGTCGGCATCGAGAACGAGCGGAGCCTCCACGCCTCTCCAAAGCTCGACCAGCCATCGGACGTCTCCCGGCCAACGTCCCAATCCCGGACCCGCGACGACGGCCTGCTTGCCCTTCGCGGCCGCCGCGATCGCCATCGCGCTCGTCTCGCGCCAATCTCCGCTGCCGCCATCGGGAATGCCGAACAGCATCGCCTCGGGAAGCCTGCCGACCAGCTGAGCGGCCAGGTCCTCGGGCAACGCCCAAGTGACCAATCCGCAGCCGGCCCGCATTGCCGCCCTGGAGCAGAGCCATCCCGCGCCGCTCATGCCGCGGGAGCCTGCAACGATAAATGCATGCCCGAACGTACCTTTGTGCGCGTTCGCTTTTCGCGAGAGGGGCAACGAAATCCCGAAGCGATCGCGGACCGACTTCTCGTCGAGTAAGGCCGCGCGCAATTTTTCCGACCGCACCGCTCGCTCCGGAATGCCGATCGGGCGGACGACGACCTTCCCTGCGGCGTCCGCTCCGGGATAGGCCAGCAAGCCGACCTTCGGCAGGGCAAGCGCCACCGTTACGCTAGCTTGAACGCACGGCTCCGCTGTAGAACCCGTGTCGGAGTCGAGCCCGCTCGGCACGTCGATCGCCACGATCGGCAAGCCGCTATCGTTCGCCTCCCGGATCAACGACGCCATCGGCTCGCGAGGCGCCCCCGAAGTTCCCGTGCCCAATAGCGCGTCGACAATCCCGTCCCATCGCTCCCAATCGATCGTCCTAGGAGCATACTGCTCCTGAGGCAAACCGATGCGAAGCGCGATGTCGCGCTGCAGCGCCGCTTCGCCGGACAGCGAGTCCGGAGAAGCGGCGTAGACGATACTCGCCTCGAAGCCGCGCTCGGCCAGATGCCTTGCGCAGACGAGACCGTCCCCGCCATTGTTCCCTTTTCCGGCTAAGATGAGCCATCTCGGCGGCCGCCCGCGGGGAACAGCCAATTTCGATTGCTGCTTCTCCACTTCGTCCGCGACGGCTCTTCCCGCGTTCTCCATCAGCACCATCGCGGGGATTCCGATCGTCTCGATCGCATAACGGTCGATTCTCCGCATTTCTTCCGCAGTAACCAGGTACATTAGGGGATCCTCCTCATAGAAGGCACACTCGAGTTTCGCCAATGTTTTATGTCATTAAATGCTTTTTGACAGTACCCGCCAACCACTCGCTCTCCCCGCCTAGCCTGAGCAAGTTTCGCGCGGCCGATGACGCCTGTTCCCTTAAAGCCGAGATGTCGTCGATCCCGTCGAAATACCGGTTCAGGAAGTGGAGAAACACGTCCAGCGTCCGCAGCCTGACCAAACCCGGAATCGCCTCCAGCTCTTCCTCGCTCAGTCGTATCCTTCTGCCTGCGCCCCGCAAAAACGCCACGATCAACCGACCCCCGTCTTCCGCGCCGAGAAAGCCGGAAAGCACGACGGCGATCTCCATTGCCCGAAGATCCCGTGTGCAAAATTCGAAATCGAGTACGGCACTGATTCGCCCCGATCCGTCCGCCGATACAAGGCAGTTCGAGAAATTGATATCCCCGTGGATCAGTTGATGAGGAAGCGAACGAAAGCGCGGCAAATACGCGCGGAAAGCGTTCAGCTCCTCTCCGATGAGCCGCAGCGCTGCCGCTTCCCCCTTCAGCTCGGCTGGCGGTTCTTCGCAGAACCTCCCTACCCTGTCCGGCGCGCACAGGGAATAGGACGACTCCATCTCGTAGTAGGGTGCGTATGCCGGAGATCCGGGCGGCTCCAACTCGGCCAAAGCACGGACAAGCTCTCCGGTCGCCTCTCCCAAGCTTTCCGCGGCCCGTGCGTCCCCCTCTTCCGGACGATCTCCGTCGATGTAGGCGAACAGACAGGCCAAACGGTCCGTTCCGTCCTCCAGCCGAACGATCGTGCTCCCGTCGTCGCACGCGGCCGGTCTCGGCACCCGATACGAAAGATTAACCTCATTAAATTTCTCCAATAACCGGTGCTCGAAGCGAATTTTCTCCGCGTCTTTATGGGTCTCGTAAATTCTCAGCACCCATTTGCGCCCGTCCGCGCGGACGAAACGCGTCGTATTGTTCCAACCCGAATGCCCTTGCTCGATTTCCCAGCGCCCGTCGGGAAAAAACCGCCCCAAGATAGAATCGAATGACAAGCCCTTTCCCTCTTTCCCGCGTTTTTTCATGATTTGGCGGCGCACCCGAGCCGCTGTTTTGCCCTCGCTACTTCGCCGCTTCCGAGGCTCCTTCCGAAGGCTCGTGAAGCAGCGGAGAGTACATCATGAGCGCATGATTTTCGGCGATCTCTTCCTCCGTCAGCCATTCCCCGTCGGCCGTATAGACGTCGCGGTAAAGCTCGTTATGTCGGATGTAGCCGCCCCATGGCTCCGACGTGATGCGATGGTTTCTCTCCCGCACCTCGTAACGGTATCGCGAAGGCCGTTCCGCATGCCACGCTCCATGCAAATACTCGTCGTCCAGGTTCAAGCTAAGCTGGTAAACCGACGAAGTGCGATTCGCTATCCGCAAGTCCAAATAATTATAAGAGCACGTGGCTCCGCTGCCGAAAGGCTGAGTCCGCCGGGCGTCGGGAAATACGTCGTAGCTGTGCCGATGCCTTTCCGTCACGGTCAGCTCCGTATGCAGCGTCATCCAGTAGATGAGGTTGGACAGCTGACACAAGCCGCCCGCCAATCCCGTCCGCACTTGACCGCAGAACAGCACCATGCCGTCCACGTAGCCTTTGCGCCTCGTCGGTCTGCCGATCGAACGCCAATAGGACAGCGTCTCTCCCGGAAGAAGCAGCAGACCGTCCAGCCGGGGCACCGCCGCTTTCAAGTTCGCGACTTTGTTATGCTGCAGCCGCATGTCGGCATCGGCGAGCTTCCGAATTAGCGGGGTTCGATGCCGCGCGACGACGTACGGCAGTCGAGCCGAGCTTCTCCTCTTGGCGAATCGGACTCCTCCGAACATCCATTCCGCGTAGCGGCGGGTCACATAGTACCATTTGCCGACTTTAAGCCGCAGCGGCGAGCGGGCGACCGGCCGAAGCTGCGGGTTCACGGCCCCACGGCCCTGTTTTTCCAGTCGGACTTGAGCAGCCCCATCTGGACGATGTCGCAATAGCGGCCGTTCCTGTACAGGCGTTCGCGCAGCCGGCCTTCCTCCGCGAATCCGCAATTCAGATAGCAGCGGATGGCCCGATCGTTAAAATCGTACACTTCCAGTTCAAGCCGGTTAAGGTTCAGCTCGAGAAACGCGAAATCGGCCAGCAGCTTCATCGCCTCCGTGCCGAAGCCGCGTCCCATATGCTCCGTCGACCCGATGACGATGCCGATTTTGCCGACGCGGTTTTTCCAATCGATCGAGTCCAGGTTCACTTGTCCGATGTACGCCTCCGTGGCGAGATCGGCGATAACGAAGCCTCTGGAGTCCGTATTGCCCTCCAGCATCGCCTCCAGAAACGCCTCCGTGGATTCCTGCGCATGGGGGTACAGAAAAATATCGGACAGATTCCGGACGACGTCCGGTTCGTTCACCCATTGGCGAATCCACGGCAGATCGTCTCTCCGGTACTCTCTTAGCATGATGTTCGTTCCCGGCAATCGCGGCATGCTCAGCCCTCCCCGTTATTCGGATCTTCCAGCAAGATTCCACGGTCGATCGATTTTTGCAAGATTTCCTGCGTGAACGCCCAGAGCGTCTCCGACGCTTGCCGAACCGGCTCGAGCCGCTTCAGCACCATCGAACGCGAGATGCCGTTTTGGCGCCAGCTCTCGCCGCCGGTGTAATGGTTATGAATAATCGGCTGCAGGCGGTCGAGCGCCGAAGCGTACTTCGCCTCCGCCGTCTCCCCGTCCTCGAACTCCCGCCACAGCGTCCTCCATTCTTCCCGCTGATCGGCGGGCAGCAGGCCGAACAGCCTGTCCGCCGCGGCGTTTTCACGTTCTTCTTTGTCCTCGTAACCCTGCGCATCGTATGCGAACGTGTCGCCCGCGTCGATCTCCACAAGGTCGTGCAGCAGCAGCATCCGGACGACGCGATTCGAATCCAGCGCCGGTTCGTCGGCATGCTCCAGCATCAGCAGCGACCACAGGGCGACGTGCCAGCTATGCTCGGCCGAATTTTCCAGACGGCTTTTGTCGATGAGATACGTTTTGCGAAGCACCGATTTCAGTTTGTCGATTTCCACCAGAAAAGCGAGCTGCGAGCTCAGCCGATCGTTGCCGATCCAGATATCCTTTGCCATTCGTTTCCCTCCGCTCTCTATTGCCCCATTGTAACATGGACGCGAGCGCGGTTCCTATCCCCCGAAGTTCATATTCAGTTCATATTCGAAGCGCACAATATCCCCATGAGCCGAACGGTTCCACGGGAGCCGGTCGCCGCAAACCGCGCGCGGCTCTCTTGATTAAAAGTGGAATTTCGGCGGGATTAATCGGATAATGTAGAAAAGTCTTTGGCCGCTCGATGAATCCGTCTCGCGTCCAGAAAGGAGTCGCTGAACATGACCCGAATACTCGTCGTCGACGACGATCCGCACATTCGCGAACTGGTCGAAGTGTTCCTCGTTCAGGAAGGCTTCGAGGTCGTGGCCGCCACCGATGGAAAGCATGCGCTCGAGCTGCTGGAATCGACTGCGGTCGATCTTGCCATATTGGACATCATGATGCCGCATATGGACGGCTGGGAGCTATGCAAGGAACTGCGCGAGCATTACGATATAGCGCTGCTCATGCTGACCGCCAAAGGAGAAACGGCCCAGAAGCTGAAAGGGTTTCAGCTCGGCACCGACGATTACATGGTGAAGCCTTTCGAGCCCGTCGAGCTGATCGCCAGGGTTAAAGCGCTGCTTAAGCGCTATCGCATTTCGATCTCGCAGAATGTAACGGTCGGTTCCGTCGTATTGAATCGGCAGACGTATACGCTGCAGGCCGGCGACCGGTCGCTTACCCTTCCCCTTAAGGAGTTCGAGCTTCTCTTCAAGCTGGCCAGCTACCCGGGAAAGACGTTCTCCCGAGAGCAATTGATCGAACAAATCTGGGGCTTCGATTACGAGGGAGACGAACGGACGGTGGACGTCCATATCAAGAGGCTGCGCGAGAAGTTTCCGGACGGTCGGCACGGCTTTCGCATCGCGACGATCCGGGGC
>JAEZZE010000375.1 GCA_023418755.1 Bacillota bacterium
GCCGCGCTCGGCTGTTGCGGGGGCGCGGGCTTGGCCGCCGCGCCCCGCATTTGCGCTGCCGGCGCTGCGGCAGCGCGGACAAGCTGCGGCGCACGGCTTGCGCCGCATGCGGGGGGCAAGCCTGCGCGTATTGCGAGGCTTGCTTGACGATGGGACGAAGCCGCGAGTGCGAGCTGCTCGTCGTTGGCGTATCCGCTGCCGCTCCTCCTCAATCGAGTGTTGGACCGGAAGGCGCCGATTCGCGTTCCTCTTCCGGCGTCCAGCCTCAATCCGAAGAGGCCGTCCGCAAGCGGCTCATCGAACGCTGGGGGCTCAGTCCCGCGCAAAGCGACGCGGCGGCTCAAGCGCTTGCTTTTCTTGAAGCTCCGCCTGCTTCCCGGGGCCGATCGTTTCTGCTCTGGGCGGTGACGGGAGCGGGGAAGACCGAGATGATTTTCCCGCTGCTCGATTCAGTGCTGACAAACGGAGGGCGAGCGTTGGTGGCGACGCCGAGAAGGGATGTCGTCCTGGAATTGGCGCCGAGGCTGGCCAAGGCGTTCCCGGACAGAAGCCTTGTCGTTCTGTACGGGGGGAGTCCGGATCGCTGGCGGGAAGGGGAGCTGACGCTCGCGACCACCCATCAGCTCCTTCGTTTTCGGGAAGCGTTCGATCTCGTGCTGATCGACGAGCTGGACGCCTTTCCCTACCACAACGACCCGATGCTGCATTACGCCGCGGCCAAATGCGGCAAACCCGACGGCCGCACCGTCTATCTCAGCGCGACGCCTCCTGCGGCAATGCAGCGCGACGCGATGCGCGGCAAGCTGGCCTACGCAAGGGTTCCGGTTCGCTATCATCGCTATCCGCTTCCTGTGCCCCTCCGACTGAAGCTGCCGCCTGTCCGCCTCATGCTCGGCAAACAAACGATACCAAACAGGCTGCTAGATCCGGTACGCCGATCGGTCGCTCGAGGAGCGCAAGTATTTCTGTTCGTACCGTACGTGAAGCAAGTCGAACCCATGGTGCGCCTGCTCCGAGCTCATGCATCAAGCCTCGGTCTGTCTGCCGCTGCGATTGCGGGAACTTCCTCTCAAGACGAGGAAAGGGGTGATAAGGTCGTCTCCTTTCGCGAAAGCTCCGTGCAGCTCCTCGTGACAACGACGATTCTGGAACGCGGCGTTACGATTCCGCGCAGCGACGTCTTTATCCTCGACGCTCATAATTCGTTGTTCGATGCGGCTTCGCTCGTTCAGATGGCGGGAAGGGCGGGGCGCTCTGGAGACGATCCGTTCGGATTCGTCTACTATGGCGCTCCGGAGTGGACCGCTTCCCAGAAAAGCTCGATCCGGCAAATTCAAACGATGAACCGCGCCGCAAAACGCAGAGGCTATTTGAAAGACACCCCGAATTAAGCTTTCCGCAATCTTTGTAACTTTTCCAGCTCTTACTACGTCCAAGAAGGAGTGATTTCGAATGCGATTGAACATGGGCTCATGGTTTGCCTCGGCGAAGCGGGAATGCCCGATCTGCGGGCGCGATGGACGCCAAGCCGCAAACGCGGCAACAGCCGTGCCGATTCCGATTAAACATCCGGCTCCCAGGAAGGCTCTGGCCTCGCTATGCGGTTTGTGCCGTCAGGCGATCCCTTGGATCGTCCACCCGGTCTGCCGGGTCTGCGGGCGGGCGGAATCTTGCGAGGATTGCCTCCGCAGAGCGGACCGATTCTATGCGATCAGCCGCTGCGCGGTGCGTTACACCGACACGATGAGGGACTGGCTCGCGCTCTATAAATACCGGGGCAACGAGGGCGTCGAGACGATTCTGGCCGCCATGCTGGCTTTCGCGTTCGAGAGGCTGCAGGATGCGTTGCCCGGCGTACCTTTCCCGATCGTCACCTCCGTGCCGCTAGCGCCGGAAAGACTAAAGGAGAGAGGCTTTAACCAAGCCGAGCGGCTGGGTCTCCGATTGGCCGAGTGGTATGGAGTGACTTATCGGCCCTTATTGCATCGACTCCGTCATACCGAAAAACAAAGTCTCAAAACCCGTCGCAGCCGCGTCGTCGACATGAAAGGCAATTTCGCGGCCGCGCATCCGAGTTCTTTTACCGGGAATATCGTTCTACTTGACGATGTGTACACGACCGGAAGCACGCTTGACGAGTGCGCCCGCGTCTTAGTGCAGGCATCCGATCCGCAGACGCCGTGCCGAATTTACGGCTTGCTCTGGGCACGTTCCTAGCAGAAAACGCGAGAGATTCCATCGAAACTCGCTTTTCGACGGCGTTCGCCTTATGCTATGATAGGGTGACTTCGGAAATACGATCTCATCCCAATCATGCCTGTATCCAAAGGAGGAGTGACATGGAACGTCGCGCTAAATTAAACGAAATCGATATCGTACGCGGCCTTGCGATTCTGGGCGTGCTCATGGTGCACTCCACTTCGTTCGCAACGATCGATATGAAGCATACAAGCCTGTTCGGGGTTTATAACTTCCTGAATATCTTTTCCAAGATCGGAACGACTTCTTTTATTTTGCTCAGCAGCTTCGTGCTGTTCTACAACTATTACCCGCAGCCGCTTACGCTTCAGCGCTTTAAGAAGTTTTATCGCAACCGGCTGATGTATATCATCGTTCCCTATTTGTTGTTCTCGGCGCTGTATTTCGTGCTTAGGTGGTACCAGAACGGTTTGGC
>JAEZZE010000379.1 GCA_023418755.1 Bacillota bacterium
ACTCTCCCTGACCCGCGGGGATATCGGCAAAAGCAGCCCGATCGGGCCATGCGCCCGAAGCTGACGGGCCGCTCTCCGCGCCGCCGGCGGAATCTTCCCGGCCGCAGGCGACGAGCGTCAGCGCCAGGCAGAGAGCGGCGAGCCATCCGCCCCTCCCGAGTACGCGAACCGGCATAGCTTGAACTCCTCCCTCGACCGACGGCCGCTCCCGCGGTTATAATCGAAGCAGAACAGAGAAACGGAGAGGAACTCTATGTCCGAAACCCGTCGCGTCGATTGCACGAAATGCCGTCATTACTATATTACCTGGGATCCGAAATACCCGAGAGGCTGCCGGTCGTTCGGCTTCAAGTCAACCGCGATGCCCAGCCACGCCGTTCAGTCTTCTTCGGGCAAATCTTGCATGAGCTTCGAACCGAAACCCGCCAAAGGCCGCCTCTAACCCGCGTTTACTTATATTTCTTCCAATCGAGCGATGACTCGTTCAGCAAATATTCGAAATCCTGCTCTCGCCTCTTCCGCTCGGCCTCCCTGGCCGCCTCCGCTTCCCGGCGCTTGGCCTCCTCGAGCCTGGCTTCCTCCTGTTTAAGCGTCTCCGCCTGCTGCTTCAGCTTGGCCAGCGTATCCGCGCCGAGCATGTCCTTCAGCGTTACCGGCTTCTCGCCCTGTTCTAGGGCCGATCCTTGCGCCCTTGAAACCTGAGACCCGGGCTGCCGCTTTTTCCCTTTCGCCATCCTTCTTTCCTCCTTGCCCGTCACTCGGCGTAAATCATCTTCCTCGTCATGCCGCCGTCGATCGTCATATTCGTTCCCGTTATAAAATCGTTGCCGAGATCGGTCAAATACAGACAAGCCCGCACGATATCCGCCGGCCGGCCCACTCTTCCCGACGGATGCTGAGCATGATCGGCCGCCGTCAGCTTCTCGTAATCGCCGGTTTCGATCCAGCCCGGGCTGATCGCGTTAACCGTAATCCCGTCCGGACCGAGCGATGCGGCCAGCGCGTGGGTTAACGACAAGACGCCTCCCTTGGAAGCCGCATACGCTTCCGAATGAGGCTCGGACATGAACGCGCGCGTCGAAGCGATGTTCACGATCGCGCCCCCGCCGACGGTCTTCATCGTTTTGGCGCATTCTCGCGAGCAGAAGAAAGTTCCCCGCAAGTTCGTGTTCAGCACGTAATCCCACTCGCCGGGATCCAGGTCGTACGGGGATTTTCCGATGCCGAGCCCCGCGTTGTTGACGAGAATGTCGATCCGTCCGAAGTCGGCGGCGATTCGTTCGATCGTCTCTGGGATCGCCGCGGCGTCGCTTAAATCCAGTACGTACCCTCTGGCGAAGCCGCCGCCGCCCCGGATCAGCCCCTCCGTTTCGAACAGGGAAGCTTCGTTGCGGTCGATTATCGCCACGCGAACCCCGGCATTCGCGTACCCGAGCGCGATGGCCCGCCCGATGCCGGAGCCGGCACCCGTCACGACCGCCACGCGGCCGTCTTCCTGCATGTTCATTCGTTCCGCCCTCCTCGTCAGGCCTCCGGATCGTCCAACTCTTCGATCACTTCGAGAAACCGGTCGGGGAAGTCCGTGTGGACGCCGTCGACTCCCCATTTTACCGCGTTCTCCATATTGACTTGATAATTGACCGTATACGGATAGATCAGCAGCCCGGCCAGTTTGACTTTATCCACGTAGCTCTCGTCGATTCGCAAATAGTTCGCTCCGATTCCGTTCGCGTAAGCCGCGATCTCGTCCAGCGTCCGTTCGGAAATCCGCGCCGGCCGATTGTACCATAGCAGTTGGAACAGCGGAACGTCCTTGTCCCATTCCCTGATCTTCAACAGGCTGGCCCGGCTGAACGATTGAACCGCCACATGTTTCCGCAAGTCGAATTCCTCGACGAGCGCCCACATTTTCTCTTCCATGCCGGGGTGTTCCTCGGGGTCCTTCGTCTCCAGCATATATCGGGTGTCCTTGCCGAAAGCTTCGAAAATTTCGCGAAGCGTCGGAACCTTCTCGTTCACGTAATCTTCTCGGGCATAGATCGGATGCTTTTCGTTGAACCAAGAGCCCGCGTCTAGCGCTTTGATCTGCGCCAGCGTCATTCTCTTCACGGGACCCGTGCCGTTCGTCGTGCGATCGACCGTCTTGTCGTGCATCGCGACCAGCTCGCCGTCCGCGGTCAACTGAAGATCGATCTCGATATAATCCGCCTTCATCTTGACGCCGAGGCGGTAGGAAGAAAGCGTGCTTTCCGGCGCATAGCCGGAAGCCCCCCGGTGGGCTACCGTGACGATCTTCTCGTCGGATAGAAAGATGCCCGGAAAATCGAACGGGATGGCGGAGAGCGTAAAAGCAAGCCCGGCAAGAGCAGCCAGCAGCATGAGATGCAGCGCGTAAAAATACCATTTGGATACGGTTAAGGGCTCCTGCGGCTTCTTGAACATATAGGCCTCCCTGCGATGTCCCGCGATGTCCGGTAATCATGATACTACCATTTTTAGCCGCCGGCTAAAAGAGATCAGGGCCAATTCCATAAGGAATCGGCCCTGAAAAGGGGCTGCCGCTCTCAGGGCTGCCGGATCAGTTCGCTTGCTTCTGAAGCTGCGGTGAAGCGATCGTCTCTTGATGCGGCTTCACTTTTTTGATGAAGAAGGCCAGCGCCAGCGCCGCGACGGTCATCCAGGTCGCAATAACGAACGAAAAGTTGATGCCGTAGATCGTTCCTTGCTGCGTCGCTTCCAGCATCGCCGCTTGATTCGCCGGATCGATGTTCCCTTGAACAACCAGCTCCTTGACGCGGCTGGCCGCGGAATTCGACATGATCGTGACGAGGAACGCCGTTCCCAGCGCGCCCGCGACGTTCCGCAACGTCTGCGACATCGCCGATCCGTGCGCGTTCAATCTTTGCGGCAGCTGGTTCAAGCCCGCGGTCTGAATCGGCATCATCAGCATAGACATGCCGAACATCCGCAACGAGTACATGACGATGAGATGCGTATAGGTCGTTTCCGCCGTCAGTTGACTGAATTCGTAAGTCGTGAACGTCGTAATGAGGAGTCCGACGACGGCCAGCCAGCGGGCACCGATCTTATCGAAAATAATGCCGGTAATCGGGGACATGATCCCCATCAAGATGGCGCCGGGAAGCAGAAGCAGTCCCGCGTCCATCGGCGAGAAGCCGCGGATGGTTTGCAGGTAGATCGGAAGCAGGATCATGCCGGAGAACATCGACATCGTGATAATCACGTTAATGACCGTAGTCAGGGAGAACATATTGTACTTGAATACGCGGAATTCGAGAATCGGCTTGTCGATCGTCCACTCTCTCCAGAAGAAAAGCGCAAGCGAGACGGCGCCGACGACCAGGCTGACGATTACCCGCGTGCTGCCCCAACCGTCTTGACCGGCGTCGCTGAAGCCGTAGAGAAGCCCCCCGAAGCCAAGCGTCGAGAAAACAATTCCCAGCATATCCAGCTTGGGCATCGAATTCTTGGTGACGTTCTTCATCGAGACCGCCCCGAAGATCAGCGAGAACACCGAAATCGGCAAGACGATGTAGAACAGCACCCGCCAGTCGTAGTGCTCGACGATCCAGCCGGACAGCGTCGGACCGACCGCCGGGGCGAAGATCATCGCCAGTCCCATCATCCCCATCGCTTTCCCGCGTTCCTCGATCGGGAAAATCGTCAGGAAAATGACCGTCATAAGCGGCATCAGTATGCCCGCTCCCGCGGCTTGGATCAAACGTCCGGAAAGCACGAATTCAAAGCTGGGCGATACCGCGCAAATCATCGTGCCCAGCGTGAACAGCCCGACGGCGGCAAGAAACAATTTCCTGGTGGTAAATCGATCGATCAAATAGGCGCTGACGGGTACGAGCACGCCGTTCACGAGCAAATAGCCCGTCGACAGCCATTGGACCGTGTTCGCGTTGATTCCGAGATCTTCCATCATGACCGGCAGAGCTACGTTCAGCAG
>JAEZZE010000444.1 GCA_023418755.1 Bacillota bacterium
AACCGAAGCTGAACGCGATGATCATCGAATAGTAGATATGCTCGTTGTCGGTCCACTGGATGTCCGCCAGCGCGGTCAGTCCCAGCTTCCCGAACAGCGTCGTCAGCAGGCCGTAGCTGGAATTGAAGACGTACTGCAGCCAGACGACGGACAGGACGACGGCCGACACCGTGTTCGGCAGGAAGATGAGCGATCTCCAGAACGCCTTCCCGCGCACGTCCGAAGTGAGAATCACCGCGAATAGAAAAGCGAACGCGAAAATAAGCGCGCCCCCGATCGCCCATATGCCCAGAACGTTCGTTACCGAATCCAGAAAATAAGGGCTGCGGGACAGCGTCGCGTAATTGTCCCAGCCGATAAACGTCCACTCCGCCACCTTGCTGGACAGAGAAGGAATATCGTAGAAGCTCATCGCGAACGTCCGCAGCGTCGGATACAGGAAAATGACGAGGTAGATCGCGACGGCCGGCCCCAAAAACAAGGCAACGACCGGTTTCTTCAGTTTCATGAGGCACCTCCCGTTCGAAACTCATGCCGATCAACCGGCAGATAGCAGTCGGAAGCCGAATCTCTTGTGAATGCCTAATGCGTGCCAGGCCCCCCGTACTGTCAACGTACCGCTATTGCGGAAGGCCGGGCGAAGCGGCTAATCCGCCCGCCGCGCCCAGCCCCCTTGCCGAATCGAATCAGCCGCCGTAGAACTTCTTGGCCGCCGCGCTCATCTTGTCGACGTAAGCATCCGGACTCAGCTTGCCCGTCGCCAACTCCATGAACACGGGGATCACCGTACCCGTCGAGAAGTCGCCGCCGTTATCGATTCCATTGCCCCATGGCATATTCGCCTTGGCGTTGTCGAAAGCGGTCGCGGCTTCCGCCAGCGGAGCCGGCCACTCGGTATCGAGCGTAGCCGGAATGGCCAGCGCCTGATCGGACATCGCTTGCTGAGCCTTCTTGCCGACCAAATATTTGACGAGCTCGAACGCCGCCGGAACGTTCTTGCCGTTCTTGTTCATCAGCAAGCCTTGCGCGCCGAAGGTCAGCCCCTCCAGCCCGCCTTGGCCGTTGCCGTTGGGCACGGTCGGGAACTGGAACGAGCCCCAGCGGAAATCCGGTCCGGCCGTAGCCGCGACCTCGTTAGGAAGCCACGTTCCGTTCAAATACATGCCGGCCTTGCTGAGAGCCAGATCCTGCTGTCCGGCGGGATACTTGTTGCCCGCGATTTTTTTGGAGAAATAGCCCTTCTCCTGCAGCAGCTGCATATCGGAAGCGAATTGCTTAACGATCGGGTCCTTCCACATCTCGCCGGTCTTGTCCTTCGCAAGGCTGTCGGTCCAGTCGCTGCCCATCGCGCTGCCGAAGTAGCCGCCGATGAACAGGTCGCGATAAGCGTCGTCGAACGTGATCGGATCGATGCCCGACTGCTTAAGCGCCTCGCACGCCGCCAGAAACTCCTCCCAGCTCGTCGGAACCGCCGTAATGCCGGCTTTCTCGAACAGCGCCTTGTTGTAGAAAAACAATACGGCGTAAGGCTGCTGCGGAATCGCGTAATAGCCCTCCTCCAGCCCGGCTTCCGTCGACAGCGTCCTGACCCACTCGATCAGCGACGGAATAAGCGAATCCTTGACCGACTTCCCGTCGCTTCCGATGGCGGGCAGCTGCAGCAGATCGTCCAGCTTCAGCACGTGATCCTTCAGATTGGCCAGCGCCGAGCCCGGGTCCTGCTCGAAAATGTCGATCTGCTGGCCGCTCTCCAGCGCGGGTTTGATCAGCTTGTTGATGTCCCGGCCGTTGAATTTCAGCTCGACCTCGACGGCGGGATTGTTCGCCCTGAATTCCGCGACCGCCTCCTCGATGACCTTGGCCTGCGGCTCCGTATTGCTCCACATCGACCAGAACACGACTTTGCCCTCCAGATTCGAGCCGGAAGGGCTCTCTTCCGCGGGAGCGGATTCCTCCGCCGATGCCGAAGGCTTGGCGGACGGAGACGCGCTGGGCGACGGGCTGGACGACGCCGAAGGCGCCGCCGACTTGCCGCAGCCCGCCAGCAGCACGATTGCCAGACATAGCGAAAGCAATGAAAATGCGCCGGTTTTTCCGATCTTGTTCACGTTCGATTCCCCCTATGAAATGGTTGGTGACGCTTACAATTGCGATTATAGGGCGAACCGACCGGCCAAAGTATGGCTCCGGCTTAGATTAAAATGGACGGCGATTAGCCATTGCTCCCGGCAAAGTATGTCTTCTCGTTAGATAAACATGGACTCCAGTTAGAAGTGCTCCGCGCTTCGTCTCTATATGAAATGGATCATGATATAATCGGGGTACCTGGAGCGAAAGCGGTGACCTCGTGGGCGTACTGAAAAAGCTGAAAATCAAGACGCAAATCATGATAGCGGTTGCATGCGTGCTGGCCGTCATGCTCCTGATCATCTACTCGCTATACGAGCAGACCTCGCGAATCGTCATCCGCAACAACAGCCAATATACCGAAGACCTAGTCCGCAAGTTCAAGCTCGGCATGTCCCAGAAGGTCGACGAGGTCGGACAGATCATGCTCAATCTCGGATTCGATCCGTTCCTCCAGCAATATTTGACGCAGGTCAATCCGAGCCTGCTGTACGAGATGGGCAAGGAACTGGATCGAAAAATCATCTCCTTAAAAGCGGGCCGGCAAGGCATAGAGGACATCGTCCTGATCGGCGCGCGCGGCACGAAATACAGCCTCAACGGCGGTATCGAGTACGTGCGGGAGCTCGAGCCCGAAATTCTGAGCAGCGACGGCGTCTACGTCAGCGGTCTGCAAAAGTTCAGCTACAGCGGTACGCTGCAGAACGCCATGGTGTTCGCCCAAAACATTTACTCCGACGGCACGAACGGATCGGCGGAGAAGCGGATCGGTTATATCGCGGTTATCGCCAACGTGGGGACGATGTTTTTCGATACCGACACGCCGCAGTCCGAGCCCGGCGCCGGCTTCTATCTGATCGACCGTTACGGCCGGGCGTTCCCGGAGACGCACGTCTCCGACATTGCCCGCAATGTCGGGACGCTCGGCCGCATGTCCGGGGAACAGCCATCGGTCAAGGATTCCATCGGAGGCATCAAGGGATCGGTGCAGCTTCACCCGCTCCCCGCGATCCAATCCTCCCTGCTCAGCTTCATTCCGGAGGAGGCGCTGCTGGCCGAGCTGAACAAGGTGCGCACGCAGAGCGTGTTTATCGTTCTGTTAGCGCTCGTTCTGATGGCTCTGCCCTTCGCGATGATTATCAACAACATCGTCCATCCGATTCAGGTGCTGGTAAAGTTCATTAACAGCATGAAATCCGGAGGCGCGATCCGCGAGGCGAAAAACGACCTGAGGCTGGAAGGCAATCTGGAGATGAAGGTCGTGGCCGAGAAGCTGAACGGAATGCTGAACGAGCTGAACAGCCTCACCCACAAGCTCGTCGAGACGACGACCCATCTGCTGGAGGCCGAGATCGAGAAGGAGAAAGCCGCGTCCGCTTATTTGCGCAGCCAGATCAATCCCCATTTCCTGTACAACACGTTGGAGTCGATCAAGGGCGTGGCGCTGGAGCTCGGAGCGAACCGCGTCGTCGAGATGACCAAGGCGCTCGGCAAGCTGTTCCATTACAGCATCAAGGGGCCGGGCTGGGTGACGCTCGACCGGGAGCTGGGCGCCGTTCAATCGTACGTTTTCCTGCAATCGATCCGGTTCGAGGACCGTTTTGACGCGAGCTACGAGTTTAGCGAGGAAGCCTTGAAAGCGCCGGTCATGAAAATGATCTTGCAGCCGCTCGTCGAAAACGCCATCTTCCATGGGCTGGAGCCGAAGACGACCCCCGGCAGGCTGCTGATCTCCGCGCGCGTCGATGACGGCGTCCTCGTCCTCGCCGTCGTCGACGACGGCGTCGGCGTGGAGGCGGATAAGCTGGCCGCTATCCGGAGGCGATTGGCAGAGCGACCTTCATCGTTTGGACGCGACGGGCAGGATCCGGCCGCTCCGGGGGAAGGGCTCGGAGTCCTGAACGTCCATAACCGGCTCAGATTGGCTTACGGCGAGAACGGCGGCCTGGTCTTCAACAGCGAAGCCGGGCGGGGAACCCGGATCGTCCTGCACATTCCTTTGCATACTGCGCATTCGGGAGGAGATACGGATGTACAAAGCGCTTCTCGTCGATGACGAAAATCTGGTGCTCAAAAGCCTCGAAGCCGGAATCGATTGGCGCAAGGCGGGGTTTGCCGTCGCGGGCAAAGCGAATAACGGGGCCGAGGCGCTGCAGCTCGTCCTGGAGCTGAAGCCCCATATCGTGTTCACGGACATTCGCATGCCGGGCTTGTCCGGGCTGGAGCTGATCAAGCAGATCAAGGAGATGGACGCCGACATCCAGATCGTCGTCATCAGCGGCTACGCCGAGTTCGCTTACGTGCAGAAGTCGCTGACCTACGGCGTGCTGGGCTACTGCCTGAAGCCTTTCGACGACCATGAGATCGACGCCCTGCTCAAGACGGCGGCCAAGGCGATCGAAGACGTTCGTCAGAGGCGAGAGAACGAGCTGCTGGAGCTGATCGAGGAGCCGGCCGGAGAGGCCGCCGAAGCCGCGTTCGATTGGATTCTGCGGGCGAACGGTCTTGACGAGGATCTGCTGTGCGTTCTCGTCTCGCTTGGCAAAGGCCGGGTGAGCTTTCGCGCCGGAGTTCGCGCCTTCTCGATTCACCTTGGCGGCTCGCGGATCGGCTATTTCGTGCAATGCTCGGCAGCGGATCTGCTGCGCGGTTTGATTCGCGAGCCGATTCCTTCGGATATTCTGGGCATTGGCGCCGCGCGAACGGGACGGAAGCTGTGCAGCGCCATTAAAGCGTTGGACGCGGCGACCGTGAACGCCTGGAACTTCTTCGTGCACGGACGGGACGCCGTCCACATCCGCGAAGAGCGGGCCGGCGAGACGGAAGCCGACCGATTGGTGCGGAAGCTCGAACGGAGCGCCGCGAAGAAGGATACCGCCGCGATGCGGCAGCTGCTCGGCGAGATGGCGCTGCCCGGGAATAAACGCGGCCTCACTATCGTACATGCGCTTATCGTCTACAACCTCGTCTACTTTCACGCCTCCTCCGATCTGTCGGCCGCGCCCGAGGAGGACTACATTTTCAGCAGAGACCAGCTTTATCACTTGTATCGCAGCTTCGATGCGATGATCGACAGCCTGCGGGAAGAGCTGCGCGGTACGGACCGAGCTCCGTTCGCCCGTGCGGAGCGGAAGACGGCGCATGCCAACCTGAAGGAAATCGTTAAGCACATTAACGAAAACTACCGCAGCGACATTTCCATCCAAAGCATCGCGAGAAGCTTCTACATGAACCCCAACTACTTGAGCCAGCTGTTCAAACGGGAGCTGAACGTGACGTTTACCGAATACTTGACTCAGACGCGCTTGCGGCAAGCCCGTCTGCTGCTGAAGACGACCGGCCTCTCGGTCGGGGAGATCGCGGAGAGCGTCGGGTTTCGGGACTACTTCTATTTCATCCGGATTTTCAAAAAGTACGAGAATATAACGCCCCGTCAGTACCGCCTGCAAGCCGGGGAGCAGCGGGAGGAGAAGGCATGAACCGTTCGCGCCGCGCCGCCGTCCGGTTGCTCGCCGCCCTTCTTCTCGTCTTCTCTCTCGCCGGATGCTCCGGCCCGTCTTCGGACGGCAAGCTTCTCTCCGCGCGCTCCGAGCCGATGGAAATTTCCGTCGCCTTCTGGGATCTCGCGGAGAACATGATGCAGGACGATCCGGCGCTCAGGCTTCTCGAGCAGAAACTGAACATTGCGATCAAGCCGATTCCGATCAAAATCGAAAACTACATGCAGCAAATCCAGATGTGGGCTTCGACCGGCCAGCTGCCGGATATTTTCTCCGTCGATGCGGTGAATTCCCAATATTACAGAAGCTGGCGGGACCGCGGCGTCATCAAGCCGATTCCGGACGAGTTGTCCGCTTATCCGAATTTGCAGGCTTATTTGAGATTGCCCGGAACCGACGGTTTGAAGGACGACGGCAAGCTGTATTTCATTCCGCGCCAGACGTACGACAGCACCGACTACAACGTTCTGGACCGCATCGTCGTCTACCGTTGGGATTTGGCCCAGAAAGCCGGCATCGCCAAAGAGCCCGAGACCTGGAACGAGTTCCGGGCCATGCTTAAGGCCATCGTCGACCGCGATCCGGAGAACAAGCATATTCGAGGCTTGACCGCAAACGGCAATCTGCTGCTCGGGGGGCTGTTCTGGCTGTACAGCACTCCCGCCGCCACCAGCGACGGAAGCGGCAGCGACTTCAAGTGGATCCGGGAGGACGGCCGCTACATCCCTGCCGTATTCTCCAAGGGTTCCATCGAATCTCTCAAGCTGCTGCGGGATTTCTATGTATCCGGATTGATCGATCCCGACCTGCCGGTCACCCGGGGAGAGATGGCCAGGGACAAGTTCGCCCAAGGCAAGGTGGCGGCGCTGATTCTGGCGGGAGGCGCGCAAAAATTGGACGTGAGCATCTACAGGGAGGGGTGGCTCAAATTTCATCCCGAAGATACGGCCTTCTACGATAAGATCAAGCTTCTCAAGCCGCTTCCGGCGATCGACGGCAACCGGTACCACGCCGTGTTCAAGACGTTCTGGTCGGAAAGCTATATTTCCGCGAAGGTGGACGATCGGAAGATGGCGCGCATTCTGGAGCTGTTCGATTATTTGAATACGGCCGAGTTCAAGGAGATGCGCCGCTTCGGACTGGAGAACGCGGACTTCGTCAGGGAGTACGGCCGCATTATGCCGCTCGATCCGGAAGCCAGCGTCATGACGAAATACAAGGCGTTCTCTACGTTCGCCAATCTGCTCGACTGGGACGGCATGTTCACGCTAAATCCGGATTATACCGGCATCTCCCCGGAAGCCAAGGAGGCGCAGCTGGAACTGGTCGACTACTCGATGCGGACGACCCGCAAGCAGATGTACGAGCCGAAGCTGACGCAGCTCTCCACTCCGGCCAAGGACGGCTTCACGATCTTCGACAGCGACGATATGATCCGCGTCATGATCAGCGATTTGCCGGTCGAAACCGCTTGGCAGACGATTATCGACGGCTACAAAGAAAAAGGCCTCGACCGGATGATCGAGGAAGTGAATGCGCGTGCCCGCGAGCTCGGCATCGAATAATCTATTTGGCGTAGCGGTGGCTGCCGATCGTCGCGATCGTATCCAGATCGGACCAGAACGGCCCCTTGGTGACTCTGGGATTATAGAAATAGACGGCGTCCTCCACGTTGTTCTTCCCGTTCAACGCGTCTTTAGCGGCCCGCAGGACGGTCGCGTTCGGCTTGCTCTTGTCGAGCAGGCCGTTGTGCGCGGGCGGAAACTGCTTGCCCGAGTAGATAACGTCGCGAATCGTATTCGGAAACCGCGAGTCCGCCACGCGATTTAGCACGACGTTCGCTACCGCCAGATGGGCTTCGTACGACTCGTACCCGACTTCGACCTGCACGAGCTTGGCCAGTAGACGGTAATCCTCCTCGGTGTACGGCTTGGCTTCGTTCTCGAAAATCGAAGGAACGACGACTTGAAGCTTCGTTCCGGCTTCTAAGGCATCGGCCTCCCCCAGCCCGTTGCGCTTCAGCAGCGCGGCCGTGCTAACGCCGTGCTCCTCGGCTATTTCCTTCAAGCCGTAATCCTCCGCCACGACGGCGGGTTCGACCGATTCGATCTCGGCGAGCAACGTATCCGGGTCCCACTTGATCTTCGCGTGCAGCAGCTCGGCGACGTATCGGACCGGTATATAGATTCTGCCGTCCGAGAAGAAAGGCGCGACTTCCATGACATAGCGCGAATCGTTGAAGTAGACGACGGGAACTCCGTTGGCAAGCACGATTTCGTCTTTATAGGCGGTATGGATCGTCACCGCTTCATTCTCGGAATCCCATTCGGCTTTCGCGTTCAGAAGACCGGTCACGCTCGCGATCGGCAGGAACAGCCTGCCCCCGAGGAGCTGCGCCGGTTCGGCCAGCTTGACCGTCTTTCCGTTAATCTTGACCGTAATATCGCCCTCGTTCGCGGCCATGGCCGTCGGCAAACCGACGCCGAGCAGGAGCAGAACGGAGAACGACAGGAGCAGGATCGCCCGAATTTGCTTGCATCTGTGGAGCATGAGAACCTCCCGAAGTTACAAATTGTATCGATAGCGTTTTCTTGCTACTGTAAAAATATATCACAACA
Source organism: Bacillota bacterium (assembly GCA_023418755.1). Taxonomy (GTDB): domain Bacteria; phylum Bacillota; class Bacilli; order Paenibacillales; family Paenibacillaceae; genus Cohnella. The sequence goes on from JAEZZE010000444.1 coordinate 8,246, forward strand.
CCGGGGGCTCGCAGGATTAACTTTTTCACACAAATGGGAGGTTTCGCGAAAAAAAGTGCCGCTGGGGGCGGTTTTTTGGGGCCTACTTCGCCCCTAGGGACCGATATCCCCCTTCTATTCATTGCGAAATACCTCTAGCCTTTGGAACGAACGAGCAAATAGAGAAAGTACGGGGCTCCGATGACGGCGACGACGATACCGGTCGGAATCTCCGACGGCTGGAGCACCCATCTGCCCAGCGTATCCGCTACGAGAACGAGCAGAGATCCGGTCAATACGGTCGTCGGCAGCAGAATCTGATACCTGTGTCCGACCAGACGCTTTGCCAGATGGGGCGCGATCAGCCCGACGAAGCCGATGCTTCCGCTGACCGCCACGCACGAGCCCGCCAGGCCGACCGCCGCTCCCAACAGCAGAAGCTGCTCCCGGCTTACCGCGGCGCCGAGATTGGTCGCCAGCGGATTTCCCAGAGACAGCACGTTCACGGTCTGGGATTTAAGATAGACGTAGGGCAGCAGCACGCAGATGAAAGGCAACAGCGCCCATACGAACTTCCAGTCCTTGCCCCATATGCTGCCCGCCATCCAGGTGGCCACGAATTGGTACTGCTCCGGGCTGATTCTCAGCGTGATGACGATCGTAGCGGCGGAAATGCCCGAATTAAGCGCGATTCCATTTAGAATAAGCCGATTCGACGACAGCCCTTTATGTTTACGATAAGACATGACGAAGACAAGCAGCGCCGCCACCCCGCCGCCGACCCATGCCAGCACCGGCAGCACGAATGCGGAAGCCGCGGTAATCGTCGGAAAGAAGGCAACGTACATGAGAATCATGAATCCGGCGCCCGAATTGATGCCGATTATGCCTGCGTCCGCCAGGGCGTTGCGCGAGATCGATTGAAGAATGCAGCCGGACAACGCCAAGCCCGCTCCGATCAGAATGGAAATGACGATCCGGGGCAGCCTGAACTCGTACAGAATCAAGTTTTGCTGCGCCGTTCCTTCTCCGAGCAGCGTTCTTATCAAGTCGGAGGGAGAGAGGCGGATAAACCCGGTGTTCATGCTCGCCATGAACGACAACACGATTGCCGCGAACAGAACGGTCAGGACGATAATATTGCGCCTGCGCTTGCTAATCTCCTCCGGAGATTTTAATCTGACGTATTCGCCCATCTCTACAGTTCCCTCCTTTCCTTATTCGCAAGGTAGAGGAAGAAGGGCACTCCGATAAGCGCGATCAGCGCGCCGATCGGCGTTTCGAAGCCCGGACGCACCGTTCTCGCGGCCAAATCCGCGAGCACGACGAGCAAAGCTCCGAGAACGGATGAGGTCGGAATGATCCAGCGATAGTCGACGCCGACCAGCTTGCGCGCAAAATGCGGCACGAGCAAGCCGACGAACGAGACCGCCCCTACCGCGGATACGGCCGTACCGGCGAGCACGATAACGATAACCGTCGCCATGAACTTGGTGAAGCCCGAACGAAGGCCGAGCCCCTTGGCCACGTCCTCGCCAAGGCTAAGCAGCGTAATGGATCTGGACAAAGCGATCGCTCCGGCGATCGCCAAAGAGATCCAAGGGAACATGACTTTCAGGTGAATCCATCGCGTTCCGGCCACGCCTCCGGCATACCAGAAAGCCAAATCCTGACCGATTCGGAAATGGAGCGCGATTCCTTCGCTCAATGCGGTCAGCAAAGCCGACAGCGCGGCGCCGGCAAGCACGAGGCGAACCGGAGTCAGTCCGCCCTTCGCGATCGATCCCAGCATAAACACGAACATGGCGCTCAAGGCGGCGCCGATAAAGCAGACCATAACCAGAGACGAATAAGACATGCCCGGGAAAAAGGCAAAACAAATCGCCAGAGCGAAGCCCGCTCCGGAGTTCAGTCCCAGCAATCCCGAATCGGCCAGCGGATTGCGCATCATCCCTTGCAGGAGCGCGCCCGCTACCGCAAAGCTGCTTCCGACGAGCACGCAGCCCAATACCCGCGGCATGCGCAGCTCCTGAATAACCTGGTGATCGGTCAAATCCGGATTATATTGGAATACTGCCAACCACACGTCCTCGAAACGGATATCTCTCGCCCCGAAGGTCACCGAAACTCCGATGCTCAGAATCAACGCCGCGATTCCGCCCAGAATAATCAGAATAGCCGTATTGGGACGGGAATGAATTCGTTTGACCGCTTCGGCCGCATCGACGGAATCGATCGTTTCGGAAGCCCCGAACGACAATCCGGGCTTTGGTTCTCGTTTGTTTAATGCCACGATAGGTCTTCCCCAGTCTAGTGTATTTGCAATCGCCCATATGTATAAGCTAAGCCGACGAATCGGGAGCGGATTCGCCCGAAGCCGCCGTTTCGTTTCCAACCGCTGCCTACCCAAGCATACGCTTTACAATGATAAAGATTATCATTATCACTTTTTGCTGTCAATGCATATTCCGTTAACTTTACGTTCGGAGAAGACCCGCGCGCTCAAATATGCTTTAATAATAGCAGGAGTCCGAAACCGAATCGATAAGGAGGAATAACGAGATGGAAATCAGATCCTTCTTGCTGCCCAAAGAGAAAGTCGCCTATTTGACGACCGCCGAGTCCATGAAGGAGGCGCTGGAGCTGCTGGAGGCCTCCCACTATTCCGCCGTTCCCGTCATAGGAAAGGATGGAAAATACATTGGCACGTTGTCGGAAGGAGATTTGCTCTGGAAGCTGAAAGATACGCCGGGGCTGAATTTCGATAACATGGACGAAGTTCCCGTATCCGACATCAAAAAGCGGATCTATAACGAATGCGTAGCCGTAAACGCCCATATGGAGGACATGCTGACGCTGGCCGCGGACCAGAACTTCGTTCCGGTCGTCGACGACCGCCGCGTATTCCTGGGCATCATCAGGCGCAAGGACATTATCGAGTATTACACGAGAAACATTACGGACTAAGCCCGGTTGCCGCCCTTGTTCTCCATAGCCTGCCGGCGCACGCCCAACAAATATTCCGTCACTTTCCGGTCCTCCTCGCCACCATACTCGCAATTCAGGCGTCCGGCAACCTGAGTGGCGGTTGCGCGGAACAACTCCGTCATCTCGAACAAAGCCGCCCATACGTCTTCATACTCGCCGGCCGGGTAAGTCGCCATCAACTTCCGCCAGTCCCGCTCCGACATATATCTCTCCAAATACTTGCCGCATTTGCCGATGCTGACCGAGAAGTCCGTGTCGAATCCGACTCGCCATTCGATCATCTTCAACAGCATCGGTCTCATGATCGAGTGCAGGTGCTCCTGGGCGAACAGCATTTCCTTCCTCCACAGCCCTTTGGCGACATACGTGGACACCATCCAGAATTCGTTGCAGCAGTCCGCGAAATACTCCGCCGACGGGCGCTTGACCCAGTGGTCCTCGTCGCTGGAGGGCGGAACGTCCGGGAATACGCCGTCCTTGTCGAGCAGCACCTTCATCAGCCTGTCCTCCTTGCGGTATTCCTCCGCCTCGTCCAACGGAATCAAGGTAAGATCCGCTTTGTTGCCGTCCGTAAAAATCATCAAATAGGAAAATCGTCTTCCCAATTCGGACGGAAACAGGGCCATATCCTCCGGGGTTTGCAAAATGACGCGCTCCCCGAACCGGTCGATCCAGGACGGATCTCCGATAAAAAAATCCATGTCCGTGACGTGATAGCTAATGTCGTAGTCTTGGAAAACGTCCCTGGGAGCGTTCGGATTCGTTCGCGAGCCTTCCAGCGTGACGGCGCGGATAAGCTCGTTGCCTCTCGCGCAATCCAGAAACATCTCCGTCATTTCGCGTTCGTTTCTCATGCTTCTTCATTCCCCTCCGTTCGGGTTCAGTTCCAGGGTCATGAACGCGCTGTACGGATCCTCGGCATAGTCCCCGAATGGCTCGCAGTAGCGAAAGCCGAGGCTCTCGTACAACGCTCTGGCCGGGATGAACGAAGCCATCGAACCCGTCTCCAGGTTTAGCCGATCGTAGCCTCGTCTCCCGGCTTCGTTCACGATATGCCGAAGCAACTGCCTGGCAACGCCCTTCCTCAGATGCGCCGAAGCCGTGCGCATCGACTTGATCTCGCCATGCCGCTCATCCAGCTCTTTCAGCGCGCCGCAGCCCATCAGCTCTCCCTGATCCCATACGCTCCAGAACGTCACGTCCGGCCGTTTCAGCCCGGTCAAATCCAAGGCATGCACGCTTTCCGGCGGAGACCCTGCCGACATCGCCGTCAGATGCTGCCGAATGAGCTCGCGCACCTTCGCTCCGGACAAATCGTCCTCTCTTATTTCCATACCGATCACTCCCGCTGCTCACGACTTTATCTCTGTTTCCTTATCTCGTCTATTCCGGCTCCATCGCCAACACCCGGCAGATCTCAAATGGGCAATGACGTCTTTCTTCCACGATATCAAATCTCCGCCTCGGCAGTCCACGAAAAAAATATTGACTATTCGTTCCCTATTGATAGAATATATTCCCCTGAACGTGAGTGAAAGACAAAGCGGCAAAACGCCATAACAAGGAGGACGTTCATGCAAAAGAAACTGTCCGCGGCCAATAAAACGGCGTGGGAAACGAATGCGTATCAAGCCTGGGTAAGAACGCACGGGACGCCGGAGGCTCTCGCGGAGGAATTGAAGCGGACGCACAGGCATCTTCTGCGTTATTGGTTGAAATACATCGGCGATCCGGCGGGCAAACGCGCGCTCAACCTTCTCGGCTCGAACGGCCGAAAGGCCGTCTCCCTGGCGCTGATGGGCGCCGACGTGACCGTCGTGGACATCTCGGAGGAAAATCGCCTGTACGGGACGCGTACGGCCGAAGCCGCGGGAGTACGAATCGACTACATCTGCGCCGACGCGACGAATATCCCGGAAGAGGAGAAATTGGGGCAATACGACGTCGTGCTGATGGAATTCGGCATCCTGCATTACTTTGCGGAGCTCGGCCCGATCTTCTCGACGGTTCGCGACAGGCTGTTGCCCGGGGGGCGCCTGCTCCTGACCGACTTCCATCCCTTCGGGCGCGTATGGAAAAGCTTCCGCGATCGACGATCTCCCGCCGACTACTTCGATAAAGAATTCCGGGAAGGAGAAGTGGCGTTCTCTCAGCTGCTGACCGAAGAGGAACGAGGCGGCCTGAACAAGGTGCTGACGCGAAGCTGGACGGCGGGGGATATTCTCGGCGCGATCGGGGCGGCCGGCCTGTTCGTCCGGGCGTTCGAGGAGCTTCCCGCCTCCTCCGCTCCCGGCCTTCCGGAGTTTTACACCTTGGTCGCGGATAAAATTGAAGCTAAGCTGCCCCCGCTCCATCCCTGACTGGGGACCGGCTTCGTCTATTCCCGTTCTCAAGAGCTGCTTAAGAGCGGATCCACCACGCGAACAACGTCCTGCTGGAGGAGGTTCGCGAAGTCATCGACAACCAGGTCGTCAGCGTCAAGAGGTTGACTACGGAGCTGATCTGGAACGTGCGGCTTCGGCGGTCATGTACACATGACTCCGCAGGATTTTCGCCTGCTGCGCTCCCTATAAGCCGAACGGATTCCCGACACGACCTTATCCCGCCGGAGGATCGTATTCCCGAAGCCGCAACGCCGGATCCTCGCACAGCATAAGGAGCGCCAAGCCTTGACCCCAGAACGCGGGGACGATCGGAACCCGCTTGTAAGCTTCGAGATCCGCTTTCACGTCCGTGCCGTGGGAGACTTGCTCCAACTCGCCCCGCGCGTTGACGAGGGACCGGACGGCGGCTTCCGCCTTTTCCGCGCAAGGCAGCAGCGATTTAGGCACGAAGCCGGAGCGGATGCCGCGCCTGAGGCCGAAGGCGATGCCCGCCGTGGCCGAGGCTTCTCCGTAAGCTTCCGGATCGTCGAGCAGCGTGCCGAACATTCCGTCGGCGCGCTGCGCTCGGCCTAGCGCCTCGCTCAGCTCGCCGACCCATCGGATCGCCTGCTCCCGCCCTTCGAATGTCCCCGGCAGGATTTCCAGCATTTCGACCGCGCTGACGAGAATCCAGGCGTTGGCCCGTCCCCAGAGCGCGCCCGACATCCAGTCGCGCCTTTCGCAGTTCCAAGCGTGGCGGAACAGCCCGGTCCGCTCGTCCCGCAGCGTCTTCAGATGGGTGATCAATTGGAAAGCCGCTTCCCTCTGATACGCGGGATTCCCGTCGCGCGCCCCCATCTTCGCGAGCAGGATGCAGGACATGAACAGGGTATCCGCCCAGATCTGCTCCCGAAACCCCGGTCCTTGCTCGTTCACCGTATGCTCGAAAGCCCCTTCGCGCGTCCGCGGGGCCTCCTGAAGCAGCCAGTCGCAGCCCGTCCGGCACGCTTCCCCGTAGCGTTCGTTCCCCGTCTCGAGATAGAGCTCGCATACCGTCAGCAAGGGAGCGATTCCGTTGATCGTTCGACGAAGCTCCGCCTGCGGGAGATGTTCGTCCACCCAATCCCGCGCGAAATCCGCGTAGTGCCGGTTCCCGGTATGCTTCCATGCCCGATAGACGCCGTACAGCCCGACTCCCGCCGGCCAATCCCATTCCGTCCGGTTGAGCGCGATATTGCCGTCGTACGGGACGTCGCTGATCCTTCTGACGAGCCGGTCGATCAACGGTACGATTTCCGTTGCGTTCGCGTTTATCCCGTTTGCCTTCATTGCGCATCCCGCTCCTTTCCGTCCAGCCGAATGACCCGGCTCGTATGATTCGTCCCTCCGGCGACCGTAAGCCGCCATCCTGCCGATCCCTCGTCGGCGAATTCGATGATCCAATTACTCTCCCCATGGTCGAGGCGGCACTTCAGCGCCTGTTTCCCGTCCTCCCGGATCGAGAGCCGAGGCAGCGGACGATCCGTCTCGTCCGCGGAAATATAGAAGGCGTTGAGCGGCTTCAGTCCGCAATGATAAGCGAATTCGGTCGTTCGGAATCGCCCCGTCGCCGTATCCGCGTCGGCAGCCGCCCGAACTTCCGGCTTCTCCGACGTCAACGGGAGAATGACCAGCCGGCATTCCCCGACGACTGCGTTCGCCATGGACTCCTCCGATTCCGACGGCACCTTGTGCTCGCCCGCCGCATGAAACCGTACGACCTGCGGCAAATCCGTGTCGCATACGTCCGCGAGCAGGAATGACGTCGGCGACAGCCGAACGATCGTCCGGGCATGCTCCAACGGCCGTTTCATCGGATAGGCCAGTCGGTTCGCCTGCACCAAAAATAGATGAACCGGGTCGTAAGCCGTCGCGTACGGATACTCCCCCGATCCGTCCCATCCGGAAATCCACCCCCGGTTAAAACGGAAAAAATAATTCATCGGCTCGATATCGCGAAGCGTCCACCGGCTCTGTCCCCGATGCCCGAGCTTTTTGTCCGGATCTCCTTGGACGCGGCTGAAAGCGGAATCCGCGATCAGCGCGTGCCCGCGGGCGTACATCTGAATGCTCCCTTCGTCGTTATGGTGATGTCCCCATGCGCCGCCGCTGCGCAGAACCAGCAAGCAATCCCGGCCCAGCTCGTCCCGGGAGCGGAACATATAGCCGAGTCCCCGAACGTATTCGTCTTCCCACGGGGGAACTCTCTCCGGCAATTCGAGCTTCTTAGTCCCGTTCATCTCGCGATAGGCCCATGCCAGCCGGCCCGCCAATTCCGGATCGTGGGGGGCGACGGCAAGCGCGTAATCGGCGTACTGGGCGCGATATAAGGCAACCTCGTCGAAATGGTCTCCGAGCGCGGCCATCGTCCGGGCATCTCCGTTCTCGGCGTAACGGGGCGTGAATTGGCGCAAGGAAGAGCCGAGCAGCAGGCGGAACGCGGCATCGGCGAATTCGTCGGCCACGTTGTCCTCGCGCCTGCGAAGAAGGAGCGGCAGCAGCGTGTACAGGACGTGGTGATAGTACGTATGGCTCTCCTCCCACACGCCGCTGTCCGGGTAAATGTGGAACTCTTTCTGCCGCTGCCACATCGAAGCGAATTTATCCCCCCACGCCCGGGCCGTCGGATGGTTCGGGAAAATCTGCGCGGCCGTTGCGAACACGTTGATAATGTCCGTGTAGAAATTCTGGTTCGCCATGCCGGCCATCGTCGGCTCCACCGTATTCTCGTCCCCGATCGGAAGCATCGTCGACAAGCCCGGATAGTAGTGGTCGGAGGCATACAAATAGGCTAAAAAAAGCAGCCGGGCTCGGCAACGCTCTCTTTCTTCGGGAGACAGGACGCCTTCCGCGACCGCGTGCTCGAACAGAAACAGACTTGGCGCGATCATCCTGCCGTACACGCAATTGACGTGGGAGGCGCCCGCGCCGTTCCAGAAGCCCTCCGTCAGGTCGCCCAAATATTCGTCCATGCGGCGGACTCGGGCGTTGCCGAAGCTTCCGGCGAACCGGGAAAGGAAATGCGGCTCGAGCACTTCGTTCGGATACGCGAACCGGGACCCGATATTCCCGGCAACCGATCCGTATTCGTTCGGCTTGTTGCCCGTCTTATTTCCGGAAGCCCCTCCGGATTCGCCCCAAGCCGTACCCGAAGCCGCCGCCGTCTCCGCTGCCGTCCCGGTCGAGAGCTCCATGCCCATGATCTTCTCCAACGAGACGATGCCATGGCGCGTATGCAGCCTTCGAAGGCCTCCGCCCGTCACGAACGGCCGGTCCGCGACGACGAGGGCGCTCCGGCGATGGCCACGCTCGATCCAGCTTTCCACGTTGACGTGCGGGACGTTCACGCTTTCTCCCCGCGCGGGGATGCGCTCGGGATGACCGGTCCAATCCGCCTTCGCATCCCAAGGCGTCTCCTTGCGCGTGCGCGGATCGTCCCGCTCCCACCTTCGAAGCCAGAGCTCGGCATGATTAAGCCGGTTGCCCCGCCAATCGCCGCCCTCCAGCGCAACGAATCCGACGGTCTCCTCCCCTTGCGCGAACCCGATGGCATAGCCGTCGGACAAATCGTGCAGCTGCGAATATTGGTTCCAGGAAGCGAGTCTGGCTAACCGGCGATCGAACCGGTTATGCAGAGGAACGGCCGTGCACAATCCCGTCGAATCGAGCAGCCAAGCCTCGACGGGCAGGTCCTCCCCGGCGAAATCCCATACCAATTGGGCTCCCGGCTCGGTGTCGAACGTTTCCTCCAGCCGGACATGCCGTTGGCCGGCGTCCATCGTCAGCACCGTCTCGTACCAACCGCCGCCGTTCCATTCCGCTCGGTACGCATATATGACGCGAAGCGGCCCGCTTTCCCTGATCGCGCCTTCCCATCGCGCGACCGGGCGCCGCGTATCGAGATAGCTGCGTCCTCTCCATGGTCCTCCGGTCTCCCTCATCCGACAGACCGGCCCGGGAACGCGGATTGCCGCTTTCGCATCTTCCGCCGACTCGGTCGCCTTCCCTGTCCCAACGGGCACCTCTATCTCTATCCTGCCGTTCGACAGCCGGGCTCGGTCTCCGTCCTTTCCGACGGAATTGCGCCACCCGGGAGGAGGAGCGACCCCCTCGGGCGCCAGGGTCAAGATCAACCTCTCATAGGGCGCCGCCTCCAGCTCCAGGTAGATGCCTGATCCGTCCTTTGCCGCTTGGTAGGGAACCGGCTTGCCCTCGATTCCGCCGTCTTCGCCGTCCCCCGCGGCGACCAGCCATCCTGTCTCCCGCAATCCGGCCGTCCCGACGGCGACTTTCACGATTTGCCTTTCATGGGCGAAGCCCAACTTTTCCTTCCACTCGATCCGCAGCGGATCGGCGCTAATCTTTAACATGTTTCGTTGCCTCCGTCTTTCGTAACGAACCCCTTTAGCCCGCCGGAAGCCGAACGACGACCCGCGTTCCGACCCCTTCCTCGGATTCGAAATACAGGCCGTATTCCGCGCCGTGCTTCAGTTGGATCCGTTCGTTCACGTTTTTGATCCCGTACGAGCCGGACAGCTCCAGCGAGCGACCCGTACGGAAAGCCGAGTTAATCTCGTTCAGCCTGGCGGGCGGGATGCCGATGCCGTCGTCGACGACGGTCAAGCGGATTCCCTCTCCCTCCCGCCTTCCCAGTACGGTTACGGTTCCTTGGCCATCCTTCGGAAAAATGCCGTGATGCAGCGAATTCTCCACCAGCGGCTGAAGGATCAGCTTCAGGCAGGGCTCCTCGGCGATGTCCGGATCGACGTCGAACGCATACCGGAATTTGTCCCCGTACCGCATCCGCACGATGGACAAATAATTTTCCGCATGGGCGATCTCTTCGCGGATCTTTACGATGTCCATGCCCCGGGACAGGCTCAGGCGATAATATCGGCCGAGCCGCGAGATAATGCGGGTGACCCCGTCGTAGTCGCGGTTTTCCGCCAGCCAAATGACCGATTCCAGCGTATTGTACAGAAAATGCGGATTGATATTCGCTTGCAGCGCCCGCATCTCCGCGTCGCGTTCCTTGCGATGGCTGTCCATGAGCTGATTCATCAGCTCGTTGATTCGCGACACCATCTTGTTGAAGGTCAGGCTGAGCAGGCCGATCTCGTCCTTGCTGCGGATATCCATCTGCACGTCGAGGTTGCCGCCCTTGACCTGCTGCATCTTGCCGGTTAGTCCGCGAATCGGCTTCGTAATCGAATAGGCCAACAGCCAGGCGGCCAGGACGGAGACGAGCAGCAGCCCCAGCACGACGAGCCTAACACCGCTTACGATATCGTTCCTGTCCTTCAGCAGCTCCCGAATCGGGGCGATCCCCACCGTCGTCCATTCGACGTCCTCCAGCCTCTGGAAGACGAACAAGCTGGCTTCGTTCCGATAGTTCGCTTGAAAGCTGCCGTCGCGGTCCCGGATCGCAGTCGAGAACAGCTCATCCTCCGCCCGTTCCCCGACCGCCGCGCGATCGGTGCCCGTAATGACATGGCCGTCCTCGTCCAGCACGTAAAATTCGGTGCCGACAGGCGTATGGATGTTCTCGAACAGCTCGTACAAACTGCTTTCCTTCACATTAATGACCAGAGTGGACGAATAGTTGACATTGACGTCGTACATATCCCGGACCAGCTTCAGCACCTTGCCGTCCGAATCGCTTCGGCTGTCGTAATCGATCGGGTGCGTCGGGATCCAGATAATGCCCCGCGTGAAATATTCCTTCGAGTAACTGTAATAATGCTCGATGTAATCCGTCACGCCCGAGCTGTAATAATCGAAATCGGCGGAGGGAAAGAACCGCTTGTCGCGGCTGTTCACGAGAATTACCGACAAGATGCCGGGATCGGACAGCGCGTATTTGTTGATGACGGGCTCGACCTCTTTATTGAAGGCCGTCTCGTTCCCCAGCCAACGATCGGAGAGCTCCGGCAGCGACAGGATGGTCGGGTCGTTGAAGATGAGCTGGGACGTATTGACGTACATGCCGATCCGTTGATCGATCAGCTTGTTCGTCTGCTCGAGAATGTTGCCCAGCTCCTGCTTCGCTTTGTTCTCCATCGTATTGGAGAAGATACGGAGAGTCACGATCAGCAATATGCTTAGCGTCAACGCCATCACGACGGACGTCGTAATGAAAATCCGGAAATATAAGCTCGAGCCCCGCAGGGCGTGCCATGCTTTCGTTATCCCTCTCATCGTCGGGCCCTACCTGACGTCGCGGTATTCCGTCGGATTAAGGCCGGTATGCTTTTTGAACAGAGTGCTGAAATAAAAAGGGTCCCGGAACCCGACGCCGAAGGCGATCTCGGACACCCGCAAAGTCGTTTCCTTCAAATCCCGCTTCGCCCGGTCAAGACGCGCCTTCGTGACGTAGTCGGTGAACGTGCTGCCGGTCTCCTGCTTGAACAGCTTGCTGAAATAGGTCGGGTTCATGCCTAACCTCTCGCTTAGACCGTTGAACGACAGGTCTTCCCGCGAGTAATTCGCATGAATGTATTCGACGGCCTGCTCGATGACCCGCCTTTTCTTATCGCCCCGTTTATCGAGAATGTAACGCGACAGGTCGAGAAACATCGTCTCGAGCAGCAGCTTCAGCTCGTCGATCGTCTTGGCCGCCAGGATGGAAGCATACGGGTTGTATTCCTTCCCGTAAATCTCCTTAAGGCGCGTCCCGGACGAGATCAGCTGGGTCAGCGCGCCGGACACGAATTCCGTCACGTGCGATTTGACGTCGGAATGCCCGGCGCCTTGCAAATTCCGCAACGCCTCGAATAGCCTGTCAAGCTCTCCGCGCGTTTGATCCTCCCGGCCGGCCCGTACCGCCGCGATCAGTCTGTCGGTAAGATCGGCCGGAATGCCGTTCCAAGTTCCCTGACTATGAAAGTGGATCAGGTCGTAAGGAACGATGCTGTCCTTGCCGACAAGGAAGCGGTAATCCATCGCTTCGAGCGCTTCCCGGTAAGAGAGCGCGACATCGGCGAGCACCTCCTTCAAGCCGCCGAGACAGACGGACACGGTCAGCTCGAAGGACGTCCTCGCTTTTTCCCGAACGGCTTCCGCGAACGCGTACAGCCCGTTCGAATGCTCCAGTCCCGAGAGAACGGCGATCGTCTCGCCGTTTCTGCCCTGGAACGCGACGCCGTTGCCGGCTGCCTTCAGATCTCCGGAGATCTCCTCCAGCAGCAGCACCGACAGCAGGTCCGTCCGGCTTCCGCCGCGATCCGCGAGAGGTAACGCCTGCTCCGAGTCGTCGATCGCCGTCACGGTTACCGCGTATCGCCCCGGTCCCGGGTCGAGATCGACCGATTTCAGCCTGCCCGGAATCTCCTCGGGCGGAAGCCTTCCCGATATCCAATCGTTCAAATACCGATCCCGGAGCAAGGGCAGGCTGCGCCGGAGCTGATCCATCGTCACGCTCATCCGGCGCTCGGCCCGGCGCATCGAATCGACTTCCTCCTTCGCCTGAACGACCGCCTCCTCCAGCTCCGGGCGGGTGAACGGCTTGAGCAAATATTTCATGACGGACAGCTCGAGCGCCTGTTGGGCGAATTCGAATTCCTCGTACCCCGACAAGATGATGATCTTGATGTTCGGGTACCGCCTTCGCGCTTCCCGACTCAGCTCGATCCCGTCCATTCTGGGCATGCGAATGTCGGTGACGAGAATATCGATCGGCTCCTCCTCCAGCACGCGGAGCGCGGCCAGCCCGTTCTCCTCGACGCCCGCGATCTCGATGCCGTATTTCCCCCAATCGATATGGTTGCGGATTCCGTCCCTGATCAGCGCTTCGTCGTCGGCGATCAGCAGCTTCATGCCTTCCATCCTCCCAACGGTTCGTTTCTAGAGGTTGTCAAAAAAGCCCAATCGGGATCAAAGGTGCCGAAACCCGGACTTTTAGAAAGCACTCTCCTACTACTTTTCGCTAGAGGACAAGACAAAATCCTGCATCAGGTACTTCTGGCTGATGAAATAAAGCGCGACCGGAACGATGGCCATCACGAACGCGGCGCTCATGACGTAAGACCACTGCACGTAGTAGACGTGGGAGAAGATCGTAATGGCGACGGATATCGTCCTCTGCAGCGGGTCGTTGCCGACGTACATGAGCGGACCGAAGAAGTCGGACCAATGGCCGTTCACCTGCTGGATCAGAATCAGAATCAGAGGCGCCTTGATGTTCGGCAGCACCATTTTCCACAAAATCGTCAAGCTCCCGGCCCCGTCGATCTTCGCGGATTCGAACAGGCTGACGCTTAAGGTCAGCATGAACTGCCGCAGCAGGAACACCGTCGCCGGTCCCCCGCCGAGCGCCGGGATCAGCAGCGGCCAGTACGTGCCGGTCCAGCCCCAGTTCGCGAACATGACGTAGTTGGGAATGAACATGACCGTCGTCGGAATCATCATCGTCGCCAGCAGGAAGAAGAAC
>JAEZZE010000460.1 GCA_023418755.1 Bacillota bacterium
CTCTGGGACGGAGTCGTCTATTTGCTCGATCAGTTGGTCGAGCTGATGGGGGATCGGCTACCGGATCCGGAGCTGTTCGCGGGCATGGTCGATTCCGGGCTGGAGGAGCTGAAGCTGGGAGCCGTGCCGCCGTCGCTTGACGGCGTGCTGATCGGCAGTCCGGAGCGGACGAGATCGGACCGCGTCCGGATCGTCTATCTGCTGGGGGCGAGCGACGGCGTATTGCCGATGCGGACTCCCGAGAACGGCCTGCTTGCGGAAGAAGAACGGGACAAGCTGGCATCGGCGGGTCTTCGGCTCGCTCCCGGCGCGAGGAGGAGGCTGCTCGACGAGGAGTTTCTGGCGTATTTGACGTTGACGACGCCGTCCCATCATCTATGGATCAGTTACCCGATCGCGAACGAGGAAGGCCAGACGCTGCTGCCGTCTCCGTGGATCCGCAAGCTGCGCAAGCGATTCCCCGGCATTCCGGTGCAAGCCGTCGCGGCCGAGCCGCAGACGACGCAGCCGGAACGGACGCAGCTCGCTTACGCCGCCCGCCCGGGAAAGGCGATGACCCATCTCCTGAACCGGCTGCGCAGCTGGCGGCAGGGCGAGGCGATGACGCCGGGCTGGTGGGCGGTGTACGATTGGCTGCTTGGCAGCGACGAATGGAGGCCAAGACTGCGTTCGCTCGTCGGCTCCTTGAGCTATTCGAACGAAGAGAAGCCGCTGTCGCCGGAGACGAGCCGTCTCCTCTACGGAGACAGGCTGTTGGCGAGCGTATCGCGGATGGAGCGCTTTATCGCGTGCCCGTTCCAGCATTTTGCCGTGCACGGGCTGCGCTTGCAGGAGCGGCGTCTGTACCGGGTCGAATCGCCCGACATCGGACAGCTGTTCCATGCGGCGCTGCGGCAGACGACCGAGAAGCTGTTCGCCGAAGGGCCGGCGGGGTTGGATTCCGCTAGATGGCAGAGCGAGGCTGCCGCCGCGGTGGACAAGCTGTTGCCGCGAGTTCAATCGCAGATTTTGCTGTCCTCCCACCGCCACCAAGCGATGGCTCGCAAGCTGCGGGACATCGTGACGAGAGCATCCGCGATGCTGGGAGAGCAAGCGGTTCTGTCGGCGTTCAAACCGGTCGGCCTGGAGCTGAGCTTCGGACCGGACGGCTTGCTGCCGGCTTTGTCGCTTCCGCTGGACGGTTCGCGATGGATGGACATCGTCGGGAAAATCGACCGCGTTGACGCGGCCGAATCGTCGGCGGGCTTGTTGCTGCGCATCCTGGACTACAAATCCAGCTCGACGAAGCTAAAGCTGGACGAAGTGGCGCACGGCCTGTCGCTCCAGATGCTCACTTATTTGGACGTCGTCGTCACGCATGCCCCGCATTGGCTAGGCCGGGCGGCGAAGCCGGCGGGCGTGCTCTATTTTCATGTGCAGAATCCGCTGCTCAACACGGCGAACGGGTTGTCGCCCGAGGAGGCAAGGAGCGCCTTGTTCCGGCAATACAGGATGCAGGGTTTGCTGCTGGCCGACGGAGAATCGGTCAAGCTGATGGACGAGTCGTTGAACGAGGAGAGCAAATCGGCGGTCGTGCCCGTCGAGTTCAAGAAGGACGGAACCTTCTCCGCGCGTTCGCAGGTGGCCAGCGAGAGCGAATGGGACGTGCTTCGCGGCTCGGTTCGCTCGCAAATCCGCCGGATCGGCAAGCGGATCGCGGACGGGGACGTGGCCATCGCGCCGTATCGGCTCGACAAGAGAAGCCCGTGCGCGTTCTGCGACTATCGCCCCGTATGCCACTTCGACAGCTTGGTCGAAGGCAACGGGTATCAGACTTTAAGCAAGGCCGCCGACCGGGAGCAGCTGTGGAGAAGGTTGGCGCTGGAAGCCAGGGGGGAAGATCGGCAGTGAAGCAGTGGCAAATGTGGCCTGAGAAGCCGGCGGGCAGCCGCTGGACGAACGAGCAGTGGGCGGCCATCGCGGCGGAAGGAGCGCATCTGCTCGTCGCCGCCGCGGCCGGATCGGGCAAAACCGCGGTGCTCGTCGAAAGAATCATATCGCGGATCGCCGACGAGAGCCGCCCTCTGGACGTGGACGCGATGCTCGTGGCTACGTTCACGAAGGCGGCCGCGGCGGAGATGAAGGAGCGCATTCGCCATGCGCTAGAGGAGGCGCTGGAACGGAGCCCGGAGTCGAAGCATCTGCGCAGGCAGATCGCGCTGCTGCCGCGGGCTTCGGTGACGACGCTGCACTCGTTCTGCCTGGAAGTCGTGGAGCGCTACGCGCCGCTCATCGAGCTCGATCCGGGTTTCCGGATGGCGAACGATACCGAGGCGGGCCTGTTGCGGATGGATACGCTCGACGAGCTGTTCGAGGAGCGGTACGCGACCGAAGGACTCGACGGTTCGTTGGCCCTGCTGGCGGACCGGTTCGGCGGGGAGCGGAACGACGAGCCGCTGCATCGGCTCGTGCTCGAGCTGCACGAATTCGCGGGCAGCCACCCATGGCCGGAGCACTGGCTTCGCGAGACGGCGGCCCGGTTCGGCGCGGTTGAGGCCAGCGAGTTGCTGGAATCGCTCTGGGTCAAGAGCTTGCGCGACGATGCCTCGCTGTTGCTGCAAGGAACGCTGCAGTTGCTGCGCGCGGCGCTTCGCGTCGCCCACGAGCCGGGCGGTCCCGAGCCGTACATCGAGACGCTGTTCGCCGACACCGACGGGCTGGAGCAAGCGGCCGCGGCGTTCGCGTCGGACTCGTGGGAGGCTTGGCAGGCGGCGGCGGCCGCCATTCGCTTCGGCCGGCTCAAGGCTTGCAAGGGCGACGAATACGATCCGGTTCTGATCGAGCGGGTCAAAGCTTTGCGGGAATCCGCGAAGAAAGCGGCCGGCAAGCTTGCCGAGGAGTGGCTCGTCCGCACCCCGGAGCAGTACGCGCGGGAACTGCGGGAGCTGGCTCCCGAGATGATGGGCTTGGCCGAACTGGCTATCCAGTTCGGGGAGCGCTACGAGCAGGCCAAGCGGGCGAAAGGGCTGCTGGATTTCGGGGATTTGGAGCATTACGCGCTGCGCATTCTGCGCGACGCCTCCTCGACCCCGGACAACACCGTGCCTTCCCTGGCGGCGCTCGGCTTCCGCGACCGGTTCGCGGAAATCTACCTCGACGAATACCAGGATACGAACGAAGTGCAGGAAGCGATCGTTTCTCTGATCGCCAGAAGAGATCCCGGCAACGTGTTCATGGTCGGCGACGTCAAGCAGAGCATTTACCGGTTTCGGCTGGCGGAGCCGGGCTTGTTCTTGGAAAAATACAAAACTTATTTGCCGTACGGGCCGGAGATGACGGATGCCGGCAGGCTGGAGGGCGAGCCGGGCCTGCGCATCGACCTGGCCCGGAACTTCCGCAGCCGCCGGGAAATTCTGAACGCCGCCAACCATGTTTTCCGGCTCATCATGCGCGAGCCGGTCGGAGAGATGGACTACGACGAGCAGGCCGAGCTGAAATATAGCGACGGCTACCTCGAGACCGAGCCCGGAACCGGCGGCCGCAACCCGTACGCCGTCGAAATGATCGTGCTGGACGGAGCGGACCCGGCCGCCTCGGAGGACGAAGAAGGGGCGGAAAATCCGTCGGCCGGGACCGTCGTCCGGGGCGCGCGGGAGGACGAGACGGGCGCCGACGAGGAAGGCGCGGAGGAGCCGGAAGATCTGGAGGCGGCGCAGCTCGAAGCCCGCTGCATCGCGGACGAGATTCGCAAGCTGATGGGAACCGGCGGGGGGGAAGGGCAGGTTCCGCCGTTCGCCGTATACGACGCCAAGACGAAGCTGCACCGGCCGGTTCAGTATCGGGACATCGTCATTTTGCTGCGGGCGGTGTCCGCTATGGCCCCGACGATGATCGAGGAGCTGAAAGCGGCCGGCATTCCCGCCTATGCCGATCTGGCGACCGGTTATTTCGCGGCGACCGAGGTGGACACCGTGTTGTCGCTGCTGTCGGTCATCGACAATCCGCGACAGGACATTCCGCTCGCGGGCGTGCTGCGCTCGCCGATCGGAGGCTTGACGGCAGAGGATCTGGCGCGGATTCGCCTCGTCCGCCGAAGAGGCTCGTTCTGGGAGGCGGTCGTGGCGGCAGCCGGCGGCGGGGAGGACGCTGCGGCTTTGCCGGATCCGGACGTTCGCCGTACCCTGGGCGAATTTCTGGGCAGGCTGAAGGAATGGCGCGATTTCGCCAGAAGGGAACCGCTCGGGGAACTGCTCTGGATGCTCTACCGGGAGACCGGCTATTACGACTTCGTCGGAGGCCTGCCCGGAGGCGGGCAGCGCCAGGCGAATCTGCGGGCGCTCGTCGACCGGGCGATCCAGTACGAGCGATCGTCCCGCTTTCGCGGGTTGTTCCGTTTCCTGCGGTTCCTGGGACGGATGCGCGACACCGGCGCCGATTTGGGCGCGGCGCGCGCGCTCGGAGAGAGCGAGAACGTCGTACGGATCGTCTCGATTCACCGCAGCAAGGGGCTGGAGTTTCCCGTCGTCTTCGCCGCGGGCCTCGGACGCAATTTCAACCGGAGGGACCTGAACGGCACGTTCCTAATGCATAAGAAGCTGGGGTTCGGACCGCGCGTGTTCGAGCGGGATACCCGAATCACGTATCCGACGCTGCCGCAGCTCGCGATCCGCAGGAAGCTTGCCGCGGAGATGCTGGCCGAGGAGATGCGCGTGCTGTACGTGGCGCTGACCCGGCCGAAGGAAAAGCTGTATCTGATCGGGACGAGCAAGGACGCCGCCAAGATGCGGGCGCAATGGACGGAGACGGCCGCGATGGCCGAGGACGGAATGCCGCCGCACGCGGCGGCGGCCGCGCGGAAGTATTTGGACTGGCTCGGTCCGGCGGCGGCGTTGGCCGCCGAGTTTGCCGATCCGGCGAGCAAATGGGTTATCCGCGTCGAGCCGTTCGCGGTATACATGAACCGCGCGCCCGAGGCGAAGGAAGCCGCTCCCGACGAAGATCGGTTGTGGAACGCCGTGGTCGGCGGCGAACCGGTCCATGCTGCGGTATCGCCGTCCGCGGATGCCATCGGCCGAATCCTGTCCTGGCAATATTCGCACGAGGCCGCTACGCAGGTCGCGGCGAAAACGTCGATTACGGCGCTGAAGCACCGTCGGAGCGGGGAAGCGGCGTCCGTGCCGCCGGAGCTGCAGCCGGCCGCGGCGGAGGAAGCCGTCCCCGACGAGTGGCGGGAGCGCTTGGCGGACGACCGGGAGTCGCTGACGGCGGCGGTCGCGTTCCGGCTTCGCCGTCCGCGATTCATGTCCGCCAGACAGCTGACCCCGGCCGAACGGGGAACTGCATACCATCTCGTCATGCAGCATTTGACGCTTGACGGGGGCGCGTCCGCGGAGCGGATCGAAGAGCTGCTTGACTCATTGGAAGGAAGGCGCATCTTGTCCGCGGATCAGAGGACCGAAATCGATGCGGACGCCGTGGCGGCGTTCTGCGCGTCGCCGCTGTACGACCGAATGCGGAAGTCGGCGAGGGTGCTGCGCGAGGTTCCGTTCACGTACGGGCTTGACGCGGCCTCCGTCTACCCCGGAATGCTGAAACCGGAAGACGGCGAAACCGTAATCATACAAGGGGTCATCGACTGCTTGTTCGAGGAAGGGGACGGGCTCGTGCTCGTCGATTACAAGACGGATGCGCTGAAGGGGCTCGACGCCGCCGCGGCCGCGGAGAAGCACAGGTTCCAAGTGGAGAGGTACGCGGAAGCGGCGAGCGGCATCGCGGGCATGCCGGTCAAGGAAACGTACGTCTATTTCTTTGACGGCGGCCATGTCGTTCGGGTAATCTGACGGTTGCCGATCCGTTATGCGCCGTCCAGGGGGCAAAGCGAAAATAAGGTGCAGGGGGATGCGTTATGTCGGCCGGAGCCGAAAAGAAGAACAAGATCGGAAAATCGTATGGGATCGGAGCGATGCTCGTCGCGATCGTCGTTCTGATGAGTTTGGTCATTATGGGATATTCGAAGTACGTGCTGGAGGAGCAGGCGCGCAAGACCGAACGGGGACAGCGGTTAGCCGAGAGATACGTGTACGCCCAGGTGTTCGCGGAACGCCTTCGCGACGGCGCCGAAGGCTTCCTCGTCGCAAAGACGGAAACGGAGAGGATCCGTGCCGCCAAGCGGATCGCCGAAGCCCGCATGGCCGGAACGGAAGCGCTGGAACTGTTGATCGAGGCGGAGAGGGCGGCGTCCGGTCTGTCGCGGGAAGAAGCGTCCAAGCCGGTCATGGAAGCGGCCAATGCCGTGATCGGAACGGATGGCTCGCTGGCGGCCATCGGCGAAAGCGGAGGTCCGCTGACGGACGCGGAGGCCGCATTACTGGCCGACGTCCGAGACGCGGCTGCGGGCATCGAGGAAGCGCTGAAGGGATTTCGCGCCCCTTCGGGGGAAGTGGGCTACCGCCAGATGGCGACGCTGGGCGAATGGAAGCCGTACGCCCTCGAAGCCTCCGCTAGCCTTCAACGTCTTGCGGCTGCCGTTCGGAAGTAAAATGAAGTCCAAGCCTATTTACGATCGTCCATGTAGCCAATCGCCTACGCTCGCATATGATGTTGGGGAAACGGGCGCCCAAGGAGAGAATGCTCATGGAAAAAGCGAAACCGATGCCGTATCCGGAGCCGCAGCCTGCGCAGAAACCCGTGCAGCACGCGGATAAAGGGCAACACGGGTATCATCCGGTGCCGAAGCCGGCCAAGAAGGTTTCGAAAGCGATGTGCGAGTCCCACATGCACCGTTACGTCGAAGTGCAGGCGGCGGACGGCTTCTGCTACGACGGCATCGTCGAGCACGTGGACGACGAATGGCTGTGTTTGGCGGTTCCGGGCTCGGTGGAGCCGATGCGGGGATTTTTTCCGCCGCCGTTCTATCCGCCGTTCGGAGGAGGCTTCTTCCCCTGCCGTCCGCGCCGGTTCAACAGGCTGATATTGCCGCTCGCGGGCTTGGCGGCGATTTCGTTATTGCCATACTATTGGTAATGCGGAGAGTCCGGGCGGCAGGGCCCCCCGGCGCTAGCCCCGGGGCCCCGCCCCATGG
>JAEZZE010000052.1 GCA_023418755.1 Bacillota bacterium
CGACGTTGATGATCTTCACGTTAGGCAATGCAAAGTGTTCAAGGAACGCCAGGTAGGTCGGGTAGACCGCTTCCCCCGTCGCCTTGTCGACGATCGGGTTGTTGACGGCGTTGTTCAGGAAGCCTCCCGCGTCGAACGGCGTTGCTCCGGTCAGCTTATGCCAGCCTGCGGTCAACCAAGCGTAACCGACGACGAATCTGACGATCGTTACGATCAAGGCCGCTATGCGGTGTTCTCTCCAGAATTTCATCATGGTACTCACTCCTAATGGGTTTTTGTCTTACGAAGTCTTTGCCTCATTTCCGATTATCCGTTTGCCTGTATCCTCTTATTCACCGATGCGCGAGATCGATTGCCTGACATCGGGATCACCATCCTCGTTTGCTGATCTGTCTTTCTGTCTTTATTGTAAGCCGACTTGCCGATTAAGATTGTGATTATAATCACAAATTAACGCGAGTTCATCAAGATGACACATTCGTTGTAGAAGACCCGATACAGATCATTTGTAGCAGATCCTTACGGCGACAATATAGATAAACGCGCAATGGCGGCAAGGGATAGCATCCCTAATGCCGCCACTGCAATAGACACGGAACAATCCCGTTTCGTCCATTCCGCCTAATGGATATTGTGCTTACGGAAATTTCCGCCCTTCACTTCCGCGATATCGTACACGATAATAAAGGCCTTATCGTCGACCTCGTTGACGATTTCCCTCATTTTGCTTTCTTCAAGGCGGTTGATCACGCATGTAATTTCTTTGAACTGCTCGTTGGAATACCCGCCGTGGACGAACGTGTAGGTCGAGCTTCGTCCCAATCGGTCGCGAATCGTCTGAATCATCTCTTCCGCCTGGCTCGTGATGATTTTATAGGTTTTGGAGCCGCTGAATCCTTCCTCCACAATATGAATGACCTTGGAAGCGATAAAATAGGCAATTCCCGACAAGATGGCGCCTTGAAGCCCGAACACCGTCGAGACGATCACGAATACGAACAGGTTCAGGAATAGAATCAGATCGCTCGTTCCGAACGGCACCCTTCGGGACAGCAGTACGGCCAGCATGTCGATCCCGTCCAAGGCGCCGCCGTTGCGCAGCGCCAGCCCCATGCCGAAGCCGATAATAATGCCGCCGACGACGGTAACCAATAACGTATCGCCTTTAACGATTGTCGGGATATGGTGCATCACCGTCGTGCCGATCGCGAGCGACGCAATGCCAAGCACCGAATAGATCGCAAAGCTTCTGCCAATCTGCTTATAGCCCAGAAAAATAAAAGGAATGTTGATCAGTGCAAGCAGAAGAGCCAAGGGGAGATCGGTCCATTGCGATCCGACGATGCTGAGGCCGGTCACGCCGCCATCCGATACATTGTTGGGGATAAGCACGGCTTCCAAGCCGTACGCCGTTATAAAACCGCCAATAATCACTGTCGCTGCCTTCATTGCTTTTCTTCCGATTGCGGCTTGCCTAGACACTGCTCCCACTTAAGTTCCTCTTTTCTATCTCTCGTCAAACCGAACGCAGCAAACGTTAGAAACAGTCTATCTCTTTCTCTATCCCTTATCTAATCGTCGTAACTAGGTTCGTTGCCTTTTAATTTTACCGCCATAAAATGTATAATCGCAAGATTTTCACAAAAAAAACCACGCAAAAACCGTCCAAGATCGGACGGTTTCTTGGCTCCGCCAGAGGATATTCCATCCTCAAGACAGCGGAATTTATGCTGTTCCGTATTCCTTGCGGCGCTCCAAACCTATCTCGCGAGATACGGCCCGGAAGGCATGAGACTCCGGTGCTCACGACATTATCCGCTAATCAAGCCATTTCCGCCTTCTCCATCCTCACGGCTATATACGGTCTTCCGGGCAATTCGATCCGGAAAGCCCCTTCGTATAAACCGTTCTGTCTTTCGATCGTCATATTCCAGGTATCGATGACGTCCACCCGGTAGCGGATGCCCGGCTTCATGTTATACAAGCGGTAGCTCGGCTGGTTGAATCCGTAATAATGCAAATAATATTCGTCCTGCACGCCCGCCGTCGGAGCATCCCATTCGGACTTCAACGGATTCAGTCCGTCCGCCGGGCCTTCCTCCATGATCCTCCGCAGGAATGCGATCCGTTCCGGACTCGTGCCGTGTAGCCGCCCCCCCTTGGACCACCAAAGAATATCTTCCGGATGCAGGTAGGTCTCCCCGTGCCCGACGTAACCGCCGCGAACGGCCCCTTCCCAGAAGCGCCGCACCATCTCCCGGCCGGTAATATTGCCCCAGCCCAGATCGATATTCCCCTCGTAGGCGCATTCATCGATGACGATCGGCTTCCGCCACCGCTCCCGCCATTCGTCCGTATTCTCCGCCGTTCTGTAGACGTCGATCCGCTGCACGCTGCAGTGCGTGATCCATGGCCGGCCGTAGTCGTAGAATCCGAAGCAATTGTGGATCGAGATGAGACGCCCGTACGGATCGTTCTCCGTCACGATACGGGCATACCGCTCCCAGTCCTCGGCTTCCTTCGACCACATGAGGTCGTATTCGTTCGCGAGCGACCACCATACGTTGCGGAACGCCGCCAGCCGTGCCGTCGCATACCGCAAGTACCGATCGTCGGCCGAAGCCCCCATTTCCGAGAATCCCCAGCGATCGTACGCATGAAACAGGATTAAGTCCGCTTCGATTCCGAGCTTCCCCAAGTCGGCGATCCGGTTCTCCAGATGCCGGAAAAAGCCGGGATTAAACCGGGTGAAATCCCATCCCTCTTCGACGGACCCTTCGTAGGGATATAGCTCCGGCTCATTATCGTTGAATTGGTACGACTTCGGGAACACGCACATTCGCAGCTTATTGAACGGAGAAGCCGCGAGCGACGCCAGCGTCTGCGCCTCAAGCTCTTCTCCCTGATGCGACCATGCATAACAAGTCGTACCGACCGGGATGTACGGCTGCCCGTCCTCGTAAGCGAAATGATACGTATTCCGCACCCGCACCGGCCCGCGGTTATCCGCGCTTGCCGGAGTACATTCCCATTGGCCGGCAAGGCCGTCCAGCGACCGCGCGTTGCTGGCCGTCGCGAAGCTCCAGCTTCCCGCCGCATCCGGCATGAATCGAATGCGGTATACGCCGTCCCCGTCGTAAAACCCGGGAACCCGTACCGTTCGGCCGTCTTCGCCGCACGCAAATTCCGCAAACAGTTCGACCTCGACGAACGGATTGCCGTGCCGGGGACCTAGAAGTTCGATCTCGAAAATCCCCCATTTTTCCGCTTCCCGAGGATACGAGAGCCGTGCGGAACCGATTGCCGTGTCCGGGCTTTCATAATCCTTCGTAACGCCAACGATCTTCTCCTCTTGCGTAGAGGGCTCAAAGCGCGCTAATTCCCCCAGTATCGTATCCAGCAGCTCCGGAGGCCATGCGAAAGATTGATCAGCCTCCGCCAGCATCGGGAGCGTGCGCATTTTAATAAAGGATAAGTACGGATTTCCCTCCAAATAGGGAAGATGCTTCAGCAAGATCTTGCGACCTAACGGATCCGCCCAAATGTGGCCGATCTTCGTCTTCTCGTTAAAAACCACGTTCTCCCTCCTTCCGAATTTTCAGAGCCTCGCCCACTCCAGCCCGCAAAACGCGTCGACCGGCGACCGCCCTAGGAACGGCTGTCTCCCGAGCAGCGCGTTCAGAACTTCGCGCTGGACCGTAAGCGTGGAATTATACGCGTTCACGACGGTCGGCATGGACGGCATTTCATATAAGACATACGGATTGCCGAGAGAGACGAAGATCGTCTGAATACGCGTCGGATACCACGTGAACAATCCGCCGGCCTGGGCATTCGTCATCCGCAAGCTCGGCTCGAGAAATCCGGGAGCCCGCTTGATCAGATAGATGACGGCGTCGATCGAAGGGTCCGCTTCCTCCAGAACGTATTCGCGGGTCACCTCGAAGCCTTCCCCGGTCAACATTCGCTCGAACTCGGTTCCGTCGGAGCCCCCGTCCCCGAACATGGAATTGGCATCCGCCGAGGCAATCAGCAGGATCCGCTTATGCTTCGCCGGAGTAAGCGGGACGATGCCCTGCGTATCCTTGACCAACGTTACCGCTCGGCGGGCCAGCTCCGTTGCCAACGCCCGATGCTCGGAGCATCCGACGATGTCCAGCTCCGCCGAATCGCAGGATTTCGTCTTGCGCAATCCGAGCGAAGCTTTCAACGCCAGAATCCGGGTCACCGCTTCGTCAAGGCGCTTCTCGGTGACGATTCCTTTCTTCACGCCTTGAAGCATCGCTTCGTAGTCGTAGCGCATGTCGCGGGTAAACAGGAACATATCCACGCCCGCGGCAATGCATCGAGGCACGATTTCGGCGCGCGGTCCGAACGTATCCATGCCGAGCATGGAGGTCGCATCCGACACGATAAGCCCGTCAAATCCAAGCTCCCCGCGAAGCAGCAGCGTATTCAGTTCATACGAGAGGGAGCCGGGCGTGTTTCTCCTCCGGATATTCGCGATGCCCAGCTCTTCGTAATAAGCGGGCAAAGCGATGTGGGCGCTCATTACGCTTTTGACGCCGGCATCGATAGCCTGACGGTACACCTTGCCGTAGGTTTCCCGCCATTCGCCCATGCTCATCGAATTGAGCGTCAGCACCTTATGCTGATCCCTGTCGTCCATGCCGTCGCCCGGCCAATGCTTGACGCAAGAAGCTACCCTGCCGTCTTCCTGTATCCCTTGAAGCACGGGTATCGCATGCTTGGCGACCCGTTCAGGAGTATCGCCGAACGCTCTGGTGTTCACGATTGGATTTTGAAAATTATAGTTGATATCGACAACGGGGCCGAACACCCAGTTGAATCCCATTGCCGCGCCTTCCTTCCCGATTCCGCGTCCGAACGCAAGGGATAGGCGCGGATCGTCGACGGCGCCGATCTGCATGTTCGATGCGAAGTTGGTGCCG
The DNA here is from genome assembly GCA_023418755.1 of Bacillota bacterium. Taxonomy (GTDB): domain Bacteria; phylum Bacillota; class Bacilli; order Paenibacillales; family Paenibacillaceae; genus Cohnella. Next base: position 4,953 of record JAEZZE010000052.1, read on the forward strand.
TCTGGCGAGCCGCCTTGACCCCCCGACTCTAGATCCCCGGAAACGAGAAGTGGCACCTTGATTCGGCTCTGAAGCTCCGCGATCGCGGCTTGCTGACGCTCCTTCGATTTCTCGCCTTCCGCGAATACATGGATGCCGCCCGGTTCGATCGCGAGCAAATCGGCGGGTTCCTTCTTGTTGAAGGGACTGTCGACAACGACGAACAATTGCCCCGCTTTTTGCTCGACGGTAAGGGAACGAAGCGTCTCCTCCACCCAGCGAATATCGTCCTCCGTCAAGAAGAACGGGGACTTGTTTACCTCCAACATGCCCTTCACCTCAATCGTTCCTCTGAATCGCCAGCCATTCCATCAACGACACTTCCTTGCCGTCCTCCACGACCGGCGTCCCGTCGTAATCCAGGTTGCAGTCGTCGTTCAAGGCGTGTATCCAGGAAAAATGCCCATGATATTCGTACGGATCGCCTTCATCCGCAAACAAGCCGCGCAGATCCTCCACTTTGTCGAATAAAGAGAAATGCACGTTCCTCGCCCCGGCCCGGATCAAGCGCTTGAAAGTCGGCTCCGCCGTCTCTTCCGGCTTGACGACCGAATCGTTCCTGGCATGAACGAACCAGATCGGCACATGCTTGATCGCCTCGATATCCGCATCGCCGATAACCTCGTCGTACAGCGCTTCGCAGATCGGATAAGCCGCCGCGAAGAAGTCCGGGTAGTCCAGCACCATTCGCATCGTCATGAAGCCGCCGTTGGAGCAGCCGCCGATATAGATCCGGCTCGTATCGATCGCCGCATCGTTGTTGGCGACGAACTCGTCGATCACAGCCTTCAATGCTTTGCCGTACTTCGACTTGCCCGTCCTGCCGTACTGCCCGCTTCCGTCGTTCATCCAGAAGGTCGGGGCCTGCGGCGCCAAGACGTAAGCTCCGCCGAACTTGGCCTGGATTTCATCTCCGGCCAGGTTGACGACCTTATTGCCCGCATAAGCGACGGTCGGATCTTGTCCGCCCTCTCCGAATCCGTGCAGCCAAATGACAAGCGGCCGCTTGCCGCCTCCGGTTTGCGGCACGAAGTAACCGTACTTTAAAGGCTCGTCTTCGTAGGAAGAAATGCCGTGCAGGAACTTCTCCGCTTGCTTCATCGTATTGCCTGCGCACCGATCGAATACCAAGCCCGTCAGTTTCTCCCCTTCAGCCGGAATTTCCGCGATCTGCGTAATCCGGTAATCACAGCGGACGAACTCGTTCTTTCCGCTTGGCGCCGCGATCGAAGAGGTGAGCCCGAACGGTCGCAGCTTCAATTCCAACGCGACGAACTCTCCTTCCTCCCTTCTCTCGCCGGACGGATCGGAAGGATACGCGTCCCGCACGTCGCAGTAGCCTTTGCTCGGCTCCTTCGCCTCGGGCTCGAGCCAGCTCTTCGGAAGCATCAAGGGCTCGTCTTGCCGGTTCTTCCGCTCCACGAAGACGCTGAAGCCTTCCCGCTTCACCGCATCCGCCTTGACGATCGCCGCCATCGGCAGCACCAGCTTCGTCACGAACGGTCCGAGGTCCGTAATCTCCGTAATCGTGTAATAGCCTATTCCCATCGCGCATTCCTCCTAGATAAGGTCCTTTCCAGGCGCCCGAATTTCCGGCTTGCGACTATCCCTTCACCGCCCCGATCGTAATTCCCTTCACGAAATGTTTCTGAAAGAACGGGTACGCCAGCAAAATCGGGACGACTCCGATGACCACGATCGCCATCCGGAACGAGGAGGACGGGAGCGTCATCATCGATTCGGAAGCGCGGGCGCTCAGCGACGGATCGCTCGACAGGAACTGGATATCCGTCATGATGCGGTTCAGAATATTTTGCAGGCTGAACAGCTTCGGATTCGTAATATAGATCATTCCGTTGAACCAGTCGTTCCAGTAGGCGATGCTCTGAAACAGCCCGATCGTCGCCAGGATCGGCGCCGACAGCGGCAGCACGATTTTGTAGAAAATCCGAATTTCCCCCGCACCGTCCATCTTGGCCGACTCCAGAATGGCGGGCGGAATCGTCGTCATGAAGAAGGTTCTCATCAGCAGCACGTTGAAGCCGTTCATCAGCAAGCCCGGAATCAGCAGCGCTTCCAGCGAATTTTTCATATCGAACACTTGCGTGAATACGAAATAGGTCGGAACGAGCCCGCCGTTGAACAGCATCGTGAAAAACACATAAAAGGCGAGCGGATTGCGGTAAGGCAGATCTCTTCTCGAAATGGGGTAAGCCAGCATCGAGGTGATGGCCAGACTGACCGTCGTCCCGACGACGGTAATGAAGATCGTAATGCCGTAAGCCCGAAAAATATCATTCGATTCGTTCCATAGATAGCGATAGGCGTCCAGGCTGAACTTCTCGGGAAAGAACGAATAGCCGTTCTTCAGGATCGTGCTCTCGTCCGTAATGGAAGAGGTAAACAGCAGCACGAAGGGAAGCACGCACGCCGCCGCGCAAATCAACAAAATCGAATGTCCCGTCCACTGCCATGCCCTGCTCTCGATGTTGCGGTGCATCTGGTCTCCCTCCTCAGAAGTGCGCGTTTTCCCGATTGATTTTACGTACGACGTAGTTGGAGAACAGGACGAGCACGAAGCCCACGAGCGACTGGTACATCCCCGCCGCGGAAGACATGCCGATGTCTCCCAGCTGCATCAATCCGCGGTATACATAGGTGTCGATCACGTTCGTCACGTTAAAGAGGGAGCCCGAATCCATCGGAACCTGGTAAAACAATCCGAAGTCCGAATAGAAAATCCGGCCGATCGCCAGCAACGTCATCATGATGATCACCGGAGTGATCAGCGGCAGCGTGATGGAGCGGATTTGCTGCCCTTTGGACGCTCCGTCCAACGTGGCCGCCTCGTAATATTCCTGATCGATGCCGATGATGGCCGCGAGGTAGACGACGCAGAGAAAGCCGACTCCCTTCCAGGTATGCACGATCGTCAGAATATACGGCCAGTAAGCGGCCTCGTTATACCAAGAGATGGACTCTATTCCGAGAGAGGGAAGTACGGTCTTGTTCAGGAAGCCGTTGTCCATGCTCAGCAGCGCGTACCCCAGGTAACTGACAATGACCATCGAGATCAGGTAAGGCAGGAGAACGACGCTTTGGTAGAAGCGAGCCATCAGCTTGTTCTTGATTTCGTTGAGCAGAATCGCCAGACCGACGGCCACGACCAGATTCAACGCGATAAATACGGCGTTATACAGGAGGGTGTTGCGGGTGATGATATAGGCGTCGCTCGATCGGAACAAATACTCGAAGTTCTTGAACCCGATCCAGTCGCTGGCGAATATTCCTTTGCTGAAGTTGACGTCCTTGAAGGCGATGACCAGTCCGAACATCGGCAAGTAATTGTTGACCAACAAATAGAGCAGTCCGGGTATCGTCAGGACATACAACGGCGCATAGGTTCTCAGCTTATGTCGGCGCTTCGCCGCCGTCGGCTTCTGCATGCGGTTTCTCTCCTCGCGTCTCGCTTTGGTGGGAACGACCCGGCCGCGCTATCCGACCGGGTCGTTCAGGGGAAGTTATCCGTTGCTCTTCTTCCACTCGTCCAATTGCTTCTGCTTCTCGGCAATGATTTTCTCGATGCCGGACGATTGAAGCTTGGCGATGAATTCCGGAAGCAGCTTGTCCGGATCGACGCTTCCCGTCTCGATCGGTTGCTTATACTGGTTAATGACGTTCGTCACCGCCGCGTATTCCGTCTTGACGGGAGTGGCGTCGAAGGAGAAGCCGAGCGCCGGGGATTTGACGGAGCTCGCGTTGTACTCCTCCATGTTTGCCCACAGATTCGGATCCTCGCCTTCGAAAATGTAGGACAGCATCTGATTGCCGAACATCCAGCCCAGGTTAAGGTTGTAAGCCACGTTCGTCGAGTCTACGCCGTCCGGATAGTTGATGATCGTATCCGTTTTCTTCACGTAATCTCTTCCCTCGAGTCCCCAGTCGAGCAGATTGACGATCTCCTTGTCGGCATACATCAGATTCAGGAATTGCATCGACTTGTCGGGTCTCTTCGCGCTGTGCGGAATGCCCCAATTCACCCCGGCGACGGTGGAAGTCGTCGCGTACGCCGGGGTCAGCGAGATGACGGCCGCCGCTTCCCCGTACTCGATCGTGGCCTGTCTCTCGTAACCCGGCTTCAGGTTCGTCAGCCGCGCCACGCCTTTGCCCGCCTTGATCAGCTCGTTGCCGTTATCTTTGTTGGTCGCGGAATCCTTCATCACGTATCCGGCCTGATACCATTCGCGCATTTTCTTGACGAACGCCGCGTATTCCGGCGTTTCGTACAGGTTGGCCACCGTCAGATCGCCCTCGAAGTCGGGCAGAACGCCGATCGAGTCGCCGAGCGGATCGAACCATCTGTAGCTGTCCACGAAGGAAATGCCCGCGGACTGCGGAACCAGCACGGCGGGCAGGTCCGGCTCGCCGTTCTTGATCGTCTGCAGCACGCCGCCCAAATCCTCCAGCGTGCGGACGGAATTCGTATCGATGCCGTATTTGTCGATGTATCGCTTCAAGATGGACAAGCCGTAGTCGACCGCCATTTCCCGCTTGGAAGGCACGGCATACGTTTTGCCGTCGACCTGGGTCGCCTTCAGGAATTGAGGATCGAACGCCTCCTTAATGCCCTGCCCGTGCTCGTCCAGCAGGCCGTCCAAGTCGAGCAGCTGCCCTTTGGACACCATTCCGGTAAACGTATTGCCGCTCACGTACAGGAGATCCAGCTTCTCCCCGCTGGTCAGCATCAAATTGGATTGCTGCGACCAGGCTCCGATGCTGATCGGAGTCAGCTTGACGGTAACGTTGATCTTGGCTTGCGCGAGGTCGCTAATCGCCTTCTCCACTTCCGGTATTCCCGGCGGGACGGCTCCGAAGATCGGGAACGCGACGTTAAGCTCGTAAGGCGCCTCCGCCTCTTTGCTCCCCGAAGCCGCCGAGGACCCGCTCGGCGCCGCCGAGCCCGAGCTCCCGGAACCGCCGCCGGATCCGCACGCGGAAAGCGCCACTAAACAAATCATCAACAGTAAACCGATCCCTTTTTTCGACATCTGCATCGTACTCCCCCACTGTTCGTTGATTGGCGTTTCTATCCCGATTGTACGGCCCCGGCCGGAACGGCCGCTAACCCAAACTCGACCTTTCGTTTGCCTCATCTCGACCTGCCCGGTCTATGCTTCGACCGGTATTCGCTCGGATTCAGGTCGGTCCTCTTCTTGAACAGACGGTTAAACGCCGACAGGCTGGAATAGCCGACCCGCAGCGCGATTTCCGTCACCGGCAACTCGGTTTGGGCGAGCAGCCCTTCCGAGACGCGGAGCCGCTCGTTCCAGAGATATTCCTTCATCGACATGCCCGTCTCTTTCTTGAACAGCCGATCCATATAGTCGGGATTCAAGTAAAATTGCGAAGCCAGCGTTTCCCTGCTCAATTCCCGGTCCAAATGACGATCGATGTACCGGCGAGCCTTATCCACGACGGAGTGGGACTGCTCCGTCTCCTGCACCTGATCGATGGCTTTGCCCGTCGCGTGCCTGACCCATTCGAGCATATCCGGTATGGAATGGACGGCCTGACGGGACAATTCGGAGGAAGTGCTGTCGTGAAACAGCTGTCGCGCCTCGATATTCTTGTTCTGCAAATACACGTAGAGCATCTGCAGGAAGTTCTGATAGAAATGGCTTAACGACCGCGCATTGAAGCCGGAACGGTTGACCAGCGAATTCAAATAATATTCCGCTTCCGAAATCAGCTTCTCCCGCGAGCCTTGGCCCAGCAGAACGTACCAGATTTTCATGTCGGGCATCGCAACGCTGTCTTGCTCGCCCGATTCGGCGTTCTGCATGAATACGTAATTGTTATAGGCCACATTGTTGTTTTGCAGCGAGAGGAGTTGATCGGTCCGCTTGGCGATTTCGTAAACGGGCGAGATATTGCCTACGTAGCACGAAACATCGCAATAAAAGTAGCGCCGGCAGGATTGAATATAGGAATCGAACAACGCTCGAAGCCGATCGGCTCGAATTTCCGGATTCTCCGCGACTTCGATGACGGCCAGCAGCTTGCGGCGCTCGATCGTGACCACTTTCGCTTTCGCGCCGACCTCCCGCATCGTTTCTTCCGCCGCGTTTTTTAGCGCATACTCCAGGATTTTCTCGTCGCGAGGCTCGAGTTTTTTGTGCCACCGCTGGACGTGAATGAGCACGAGCTGGACCTGCGCGTCCGCTTCTATCGGAATTTTGCGCTCCCGAATGGCCTGCCGCACCGCCGCTTCGCCGGGCGGAATGACAAGATGAACCAGATCCAGCCAGAAGCGATCGGTGAACAGCGGATGATGCTGCACCCAGGACCGGCTCTGCTCCGCCAATTCGTTCATCTTGCGGATTTTGCCGATCAGCTTCAGGAGGACGGATTCCAATTTATCCTGCGGAACCGGCTTAAGGAGATAATCCGAGCTCCCCAATTCGATCGCTTGCCGCGCAAAGGCGAAGTCCGCGTGGCAGGTCAGAAACACCGACTCCGTGGAGGGATAACGGTCTTTGACCCACGCCAGCAGATCCAAGCCGCTCTCCTCGGGCATCTCGATATCGCACAGCATGATGTCCACTTGGCAGGCATTAAAGATTTCCTTGGCCTGCCTGGCGTTATACGCGGTCAGCACTTCGGCTACGCCGACCTCCGCCCAGTTCACGGACATCTTCAACCCGTTCACGATAAAAGGCTCGTCGTCCACGATCAGTACGCGGGTCATCGCATTTCCTCGCTTTCCGTTTCGGTCTCCGGCCGCAATGGCAACGATAATTGCACGACGGCTCCTTGAGGAGCCGCGTTGGCAAATTCAATGCGGGCCTTGCTTCCGTACAGCAGGCGCATGCGGTGCCATACGTTCCAGATTCCGATATGCTCGCCTTGCTCGTCGACGATTCGGCGGCCCTGCCGTAGCTCGCGAAGAACGTGCTCCTTGAAGCCTTTGCCGTTATCCCGAATCGTGATGTGTATATAATGTTCGGGCGCCGTCGGCTCCGAACGGATATCGATGGCGATTTGCAGCGCATGATCGAGGGACACGGCGTGCTTCATCGCGTTTTCGATGAAAGTCTGGATGATCAGAGGAGGAACATGGACTTTATCGAGCTGGTCCGATAACCGAACGTCGCATTTTAAAGGCTGTTGGAAACGAAGCTCCTGGATCCTGACATAGTTGAGCACGTGCTGCAATTCCTCCTGCAGCGGAACGAAAGTCAGGTTGCTTCGGAACATGTACCGAAAATATTGGACCAGGAGCAGGCTCATTTCCTTGATGTTTTCGTAGCTTTTCGTCAACGCCAGGTTGTAAATGATCGATAAGGTGTTCATGAAAAAATGGGGATTGATCTGCAATTGCAGATGCTGCAGCTCCGCCTTCTGTTTGTTCAACTGCTCTTCGTACACGCTGATCTTCAGATCCTCGATCTGGGCCATCATATGGTTAAAGGTTTGATTCATGAGAATAAACTCGTCCGACGTCGGGTAGGCCTCGACTCTGATTTTGAAGTTCCCTTCCCCGATTCGTTTCATGACCGCTTCGATCCTTCTCAGCGGAATCAGCAGCGTTTTTCTCAGGAAGAGCAGGAAGCCGGGAAGAAGGACGATCCCCAGAGCCGAGATAATAAAGACCAGCCCGTTCAGATAAGGCAAATTCTGAAGAATGACCGAGCTCGGAATAAGGGCGACCAGACTGAAATCGCCGCCGCGCGAATGTTCCCCAACGACAAGATACTGCTTGCCGTCGCCCGCAAGGGAGTAGGCGCTTCCTTCCTGCCGTAGGATCAACCCGTCCAAGTTGGCGCCGTTCGTGCTGATCATCGCTTCCCCGCCTTCGCTGAGCAGCAAGGCGCCTCCGTTCGCGCCGAAGTCGATCAATGAGAGCGGTTTCAATAAGGCGTCGGCTTTGACCCAGGCTCCTACGAGGATGTCTCCTGCCAGCATCATCCGCATCAAATAATATTGGTCTCCGATCGCAACCGTGAACCAATACGGATTGCGGGCGGCGTCCCATTGAGGGGACGATTGCGCTCCGGCGCGAACGTAATTCCGAACGGCTTCCTTCTCTTCGAATTCGATCCGTCCGTCCACGACGTCCATCAGATCGTCATCGGAAATCGAGTAGACGAAAAACGCGTCGGTCTTGTAAATCAAAACATTGTTGGAAAGCCTTTGCGACAATCTCAGCTTGGACATAATGTAGTCGTCGGAATTTTGAGGCATATCGAGGATCTGAACGTCCTGATCGGAGGAAACGAGCGAATTCAAATACAAGCTGACGTCGGTCAGACCGTTATCGATCTCCTGCATGTACAGAGACAGCATATTGCTGTTGGAATTCGCCACTTGTCCCCGCACGACGTGAATCGCATAGTAATTGTTGTACAACAACAGTCCGATCAGGGGGACCGTCACCAGTAACCCGCTAACGACCAATTTGACGCGTATCGAATTCCAGCGAACTTGCCATCTGCGCATGAAAGAGCCTCCTGACGTACAATCCTCTGCGTTGTGGTCTGGCCATAGATCTCCCATTATGCAAAGCATAGGACGGATTTCGAATTTCCGCCAGCAAAATATCGACCTGTCATGCAGCAATACTCGACCACTTTCCATGATTTTAGCCCTGCGGCAAGGCATATCCGATATCCGCGAAGGGACGTAAAAATAGATGTGTTGACATGTGCGACAACTTGTCGTATATTTTATCTGCGACAACTTGTCGAAGTAAAAATCAGAGGTGCGCGCCGATGAAAAGTTTAGGAAGGCTTTCCGAAACCGAAATGGAAGTCATGGAGGTGATCTGGGAATTAGCGGCTCCCGTAACGGTCAATCAGCTTCTGGAAATTTTCAAAAGCAGGAGTTGGAAGACGTCGACGTTGTCGACCATCTTGAAACGGCTGATCGAGAAGGGGTTCCTGACCAAGTCCTTGAGCGGCAAGGCGAACTATTACGAGGCGGTTCTGACTCTCGGCGAATACCGGAAGTACGAAACCCAATCCTTTCTTGGCCGCTTATTCAACGGAAAAGTGAAGAACTTTATAGCGACTCTGGCGGATGACGAACAGTTGAGCCAAGATGACATAGCGGAGCTCAGGGATTGGTTCGCCGGCAAGGACGGCAAGAAATGATGGGGTTGGTCTCCTCTCTCGTCGTAGCGTCAATCGCGGGGACATTGGTTTGGATTTTGCAGATCAGTATAAAGCCTGTTACGCAAAAGTTTTTTTCTCAAACCTGGCATTATTATACGGGCTTGATTCCTGTGTTCTTTCTTCTTGGCGGCTGGGAGATCGTCAACAGGCTTGTCTCTTTCGTACGCTCCGTCTCATCCGTCACGGGCGTAATTCCCGAATCGGTAACGTTTGCGGAAAGATATTCGCACGCCGCTCCCCTAGAGCAGACGGGAACCGGCGGCGCCTTATTCGGGAGGCAGCCGGTACATTTCCTGTCGCGATTGGAGTTAGGACTGGATAACTTAAGGGAATTCGCAGCGTTCGCAGCCCTAATCTGGGCGGTTGGAGTCCTGGTCTTCGTTATCGTAAATGTCCGAAAATATCGGTCATTCAAACGTTCGGTCTTGCTGGGAAGCCGGATCTGCGAAACGGTCCAATGCCCCGTGAAGGTAATCGTAAGCGCGAACGCAACAACGCCGATGGTGATGGGCTTCCGGAAACCCATGATCGTACTGCCGGATGTCCGTTACGGGGAAAAAGAGCTTGCGATGATTCTGTCCCACGAGCTCGTTCATTTAAAGCGCGGCGATCTGCCCGTGAAGCTTCTGATGCTTATCGCAAACGCGGTTCACTGGTTTAATCCGGCCGCCTATTCGCTCAACAAACAGATCCATGCGCTTTGCGAGCTGTCCTGCGACGAACGAGTCGTTCGGGGCATGGATACGAAAAACCGAAGATTTTACGGCGAAACGCTGTTGTCTACGCTGGAGTACGGCGTCTCGAAAAAAAATGCGGCTTTCACGAGCACCCTATGCAGTCCTAAAGAGGTTATGAAAAGGAGACTTATGAATCTTATGAACGAGAAGAAAATGAAGAAACCGGCGTTGGCTTTGTCCCTTGTCGCCGCAATTGCCTTGGTCGGCAGCGGCGGAGCCGCCGCTTACGCAGCGGGATCGGCCGTGCCCGACCGATCGGCTGCGCCGGTTCACATTCCGACGGGGAAACAAACCGAAGGGCGCAATATTTACGTCCAATCTTCGGATGGAAGCGTCGTATATTATGATAAAAGCGGGAATAAAACAGAGGTCCCCGAGATGAGAAAAAGTCTAACGCCGCCTAAATTAACGACTAAAGAACTTGTAGATCGTATTCAGCTCTTCCTTAAAGACAATGTTCCCGTACCTCAGGATTATATCGATCAACTGCCGCAGAAGGATTTGGATGCGATCAACGAGTCCTACGGCTTGAAACTTCGAAGCACCAAACATTTAACCGCGCAGGAGCTTGTAGACCGTATCAAGCAGGGGATTGAAGACAATTTCGTCCCTCAAGCCTATGTCGAGGCCGTCCCGCAAAAGGATCTGGATGCGATCAATAAAGCTTACGGCTGGGAGCTTCGAAAGTCGGAATAAAGGAATGAATTGTTGGAGATGGCGATTTTATTAAAAACAAAGTGGAAATTTATTGCTATGCTCAGCCTGCTTGCTATCCTGTTGATCGGAAAAATAACGTATGCCGCTGAGGATTTCTTCTGGTCGGATAATGTCCCTACGCCATCCTGCTATGAAAACAGGGACGGGACGAAAAAGGAAATGGGCGTGGTGATCGACGGCAAGAAAGTGGTCCTGGATATCCCCACTTGCGAAGATGCGAAGAAAAAACGTGTCCTCGTTCTCGTAAATGGGAAATATCTGCACACAGTTGACGGTAGCGGAGCAGATCCCTTTATTGACAATGGAAGAACGATGATCCCGTTGAGGGCGCTGGCGGATGGATTTGGGTTTGAAGTAGAATGGAAACAAAGCGAACAAAAAATTACGCTAAAAAAAGACAATACGAGCATCTTTATGTATATCGGAAAATCAGAGATGTTTGTAGATGACAAAAAGGTAAATCTTGATGAAGCAGTTCCTATGGTTAAAAACGGTCTGACATTCTTGCCCGCCAAACAGCTTGCCGAAATACTGGATATTAAAGTTGACTGGGATGGAAGCACAAGGACCGCAACGTTTACAAAAAAAGAATAGATTTTGACGAATGTTGTTAAATAGATAACTTAGCCTTAGTTCAGTTTTCTGGACTAAGGTATTTTTATTTGAAGGAGATATCATCTCCTAAACTCGACATAGAAGCGAGAGCTTGGTTCGTTAAGCTCCGTATAGGTTGAATCAATGGAGTAGAGAAGTCCGTTGCATTCCGAAAGGGATGGCTTGCCGGCTTCAGACAGCCAGGTGAGAAACTCGAAGCCGGTACTCGCGGCAAACCATTCCCTTTCTTCCTTGCACTCTGCCTGCTCTTTGTTGTCTCTAACACGAAACAGATTAACGCCAAAGCATAAACGCCGTCCCTTCGTCATAAGGTAGTATCTGATCGAAGGAAGGCGGCGGCAGTCGAGATGGATTCCGCTCGGATCAGATTTTCAGACCGCCCAACAACGGCATAATGGTTTTGACCATTCCAAGGCCCATCTGGATGCCCGGCCAATATTTCTTGAACATGCCCATGAACCCGCCAAGTCCGCCAAGGCCCCCAACTCCCTGTCCATTCTGTGCCAAGCCGGGCGCCTGTCCTCCGAAGCCGGGATTCATTCCGAAGGGATTCAGGCCCCCGCCGCCAAAGCCCAAGCCGTTCGTCAAAGGGAATAATCCGGACACGCGAGCGCGGCCCGCTCGGCGGAACGAAGACCGGGTCATGCCCTTCCTTTCTTTTGTCCCGGCAAACCGGAAGCTTCCGTTGTTCACCTTCGTGATATACCCCATATAACAGCTTCCGTTTTTCAGGACGACGCAGACCGGCTGTCCTACCCATTGCAGGACGTCTTGTTTGGTAAATCGTTTCTTGACCGTCATCGTGCTTGTCTCCTTCGTTTTTCGATTTTACATTTTATTCATGCGGGATCCGATACGCTTGTGCGCGAATGGAATTCGGCATAAACAGACGGGAGGATGGACGTGGATCGCGGCAAGCCGAACCAGCTCAGCGATTACTGTCGGGAAGCAAGCGAGGCGTTCCGGGAATATCATCGGGTGCTGAGTCCGAATGGGCGGCTGCTGGATCGGGAGTTGGCCTTCCGTCCTGATCTCGGCTATCAAATAAAAGGACGGCTGCCATTGGCGGGTTCGAGGAATTGAACGATCTCCAGCAAGCTAGTGCATATTCAAAAAGCTCTTGAACCGTCACAAGGACATTCAAGAGTCATTCAAGAGCTTGTTCATTGTTACAACGGTGTGGCTGACGTATTGTAACGAGCCCTGCGTATATTGAGGTTACGCGAATCGCGAGACAGTAGAACCGTATCTAGAGGAAATTCCTCCCGATATCATGAATACGATGTTCGGATACACTGCGGCGCTCCGGAAAAACGTACCATACAGCCGATAGACCCTCCGCGGTAGAGTAGAGAACTGAAATTTCTTTGGAGGGCGAAAGCCCTCCATTTACTTTTCCAGCTCCCCCTTCATCAAACCGGACGTGAGGTTTTCCCTCATCCGGCTTTCCGATGTTCTTCTTCCTTCA